>CAZPOY010000063.1:0-9833 GCA_964588345.1 uncultured Thermoplasmata archaeon | reverse complement strand
ATCAAAACATTAAAGAGTTTTGATGGGCCCGCCCAGATTTGAACTGGAGTCTATGACTCCCAAAGCCACAAGTATAACCAAACTAACCCACGGGCCCATTAACATATGGTTAGTATTGTTGATGGAATGTCCAATCGGATATAACTTTTATGCTGAGAGGGAACATGCGGACAAGGCACTAGTAAATCCCATTAAACCGTTAGCACAATGGAAATGGGCCAGCGTTATTTTGGCACGCGTATTTCGAATGTGGTGCCCGTTCCATTGAACATCTGGACTTCCCCATTCAACTGTTCAATCAGAAGCTCGACGAGGTTCAATCCAAGAGTGTCGGTCTTGTTTAGAAACTCTTCCTTGCTCATTCCAACGCCATCATCCTTTACCGTGATTGTCAATTGGTTGGCCTCTTCTTTTAAGGTAATGCTAATTTCTCCTTTCATCCTATCCTCGAAGGCGTATTTCATCGAATTGGATATCAACTCATTCAATACAAGGCCCATGGGTATTGCCTTTTCAATGCTCACTCGGATGTCATCGGAAGTTACCTTCATGACAATGTCGTTGGAACTTTTCCGGTATATGGCAAAAAGAGGTTTGGTAATTTCTTCAATGTGGTTTTTCAACGGAATTTCAGTGAGATTCTCGCTCTTATAAAGAAGTTCATGCACAGACGACATGGAATGGACCCTTTGCTTCATCTGAATCAAAGCATCTCTGGATTTTTCATCCTTCACCACCTTGGCCTGAAGTGAAAGCATGCTCGATATCACCTGAAGATTGTTTTTCACCCGGTGATGGATCTCTTTGAGCATTATTTCCTTCTCTTTGAGCGAACGGGTTATCTCATCTTGGCTTTCGACCTTTTCGGTAATGTCATCAAATATCACGCAGAATTTTTCTTTATTTTCGTAAGGACGAAAGACGTTACAGCTGTAAAAATTGTCCGTAGGCGCGTGGAATAATTCGAAGGTCTGGGGCTTGCCTGTCACGGCTACTTCGCCATACCTTTTTATCCATTCGGGTTGGATTTCGGGCCATACTTCATGCACGGTCTTGCCTCTTACCTCGTCCAAGGTCACACCTGTAATTTTTTCGAATGAATCATTGATGTAAACGAAACGGTAACTGATGAAATCACCGTTATCATCGAACACGGACTCGAAAATCACGAAGGCGTTGAGCATCCCTCCAAGGATCCAACTCTTTTCTTCTTCGCGTTTCCTTAACTCCATTTCGGCATTCTTCCGGTCCGTGATGTCTTGCAGAGTTCCTTGGATTTCCTTTGTTTTTCCCGATTGGTCTTTTATCGGTTCACCCCTTGCCAAGACGTACCTGTTCTGTCTTCCTTCTCGTATGATTTCCAATTCGACTTCATAGGATTCGCCACTTTTTCTAGATTCCTCCACCGTTTTTATGAAATCATTCCATGACTCAGGCGTATAATGCTTCTCATGATTTGAAAAAATCAACGATTCTTCGCATTTTTCCAAGCCGATGATGTTGTACATCTCATCGGAAAGAAATACCTCATTCGTTTCCGGGTTCCAAGACCAGTTCCCTATGTTTGCCAGGCGTTGGGCCTCCTTCAGTCTCTTTTCGTTATCTTCCCGGGATTGTTGAGCCATCTTTCTTACTGTTACGTCCCTCGACACGGCGAGAATTTTTTCTACGTCGCCTTCATCATTAATAATGGGTGAAACGATTATGCTCCAGCATTTCGGTTTTCCCGTTTGGCTGGGACAATACCCCTCAAAAATGTCGACCTCTCCCCCTTTTGCACGTTCTATCGCCTTGATGGCATTTTCCCTGTCTTCCCCCTCCCAAAACATGGTCCAGTCGGAACCCAGCACGGAATTCAAATCTTCTATTTCCAGTAACTCCTGTCCGCCCTTGTTCATGAATTCAAGCTTGCCATCCAGGTCCAGTAACTTGATGCAATCCTGGCTGCTGTTTATGATGGCGGATTTCAAGCTTTCGCTTTCCTTCAGGGCTTTTTCCGCCTTCTTTACCTCGGTGATGTCCTCTAAAGTTGCATAAACCCGATAAGGCACTTCTGCACCTTCTTCAAATTCGGGCGTAGCATTCACATTGAGCCACCGGTATTCATCGTCTTCGGGATTAAATACACCCATTATAACATCGGAAACCTTCTGG
Organism: uncultured Thermoplasmata archaeon; assembly: GCA_964588345.1. Classification (GTDB taxonomy): domain Archaea; phylum Thermoplasmatota; class Thermoplasmata; order CAZPOY01; family CAZPOY01; genus CAZPOY01. The sequence continues at coordinate 7,679 of CAZPOY010000063.1, read as the reverse complement.
CCGGTTTCAAGGGCCACCATTGCAGGGTGTTCCTCTCCAGGAAAATCCGACCCGTCTTCACGAATTGTTTTCCATCTCGGGTCATGCGATTCTCTCCCCAGCATCTGGCCAACTGAAAGCCCAAGGATTCTTTCGGCCGCAGGATTGGCCGAGATTATCTTGCCTTCAGCATCTTGATAAACAACGGCCTGTGTCATGGTTTCAAAGAGATTGCGGTATAATTTTTCGCTTTCTTCCAAAGCTTGTTCAGACTCTTTCCTTTGTGTTATGTCCTCTCCGGAGCTGAGCGTGCCGATGATTTGGTTGCCGTCAACGATGTTCGTATTATGCCACAATAAGGTTTTTTTCTCCCCGTTTCTTGTCATGACTTGGTTTTCAAACCTCTTGACGGAGTCTGCGTTTCCTTCCATGATGTTATTGAAAATCCCTCGAATCTCTTCAACGGCTTCTTCCGGGATGCACGTTTCAAACCAATCTTTTCCTATGAGTTCGCCCTTTTCATAACCAAGAAGTTTGCATCCACTGTCGTTAATCAGCGTTATCTGACCCTTTTCATTTAGTGAAATGACTATTTCGGCCGCAATGTTGAGATATTCCTCAAGAACCCTCTTGCTCTTCTTCAATTCCTCATTGGCTTGTCTCCTGTGAATAACTTCCGTGAGATGACCAACCATCGTTTCGATTGTTTTGCCGTACAGCAATGACCTCCCCTTAGGAACAAATATTATTACCCCGCCCCGGGCCTCTTCGCCCATGGCAAACCCGACGGTGTGGACGGATTCGATTTTCATGGCTTTTTCAGCCATTTTGCACAATTTCTCGGGAACGGTCCCCGCCATCAATTCCGCAAGGCCATTTTCCACTTGATGCATCTTCCCGGTGGTGTAATATTTCTGAGCCCTTCCCAATTTTCTGGGGTTAAAAACGATGTCTTTGGGGTCTCTCTTCAATGTCTTGATGACCCTTTTCGTGTTCTTGCCAAGACCCACGATGGAACGGACCCTTATGCCTTCCACATCGTAATCGTAAAGGGAGGTCGCCACAACGGAGTCCGGGTTCAATCGGTGGACCGTTTTCGCAATGGAATGGCAAATTTCATCAACGTCTTCCAACCTGCTGACATTGATTATCATCTCATTGAGTATCTTGAGCTCGTCAAGCTTTGCCTTGTTAGGACCCTTCATCAAATCCCTTTCATTCGACCATTAAAATGGCATGCAAATGCTTACCATAAAAAATGGTTTAAATATTATCCTTTCAAAGCTTTATATATCTTTCTTTCGGGATATCAAGGTTGATAATGAAAAAATTAGTGGCATTTGACAGGGCCGTGTCTTCAATCGTTCTTTTCTTCCGCCCTGTTCCAAAGGTCGGGGTCGTCGTATACGGACCCTTTCTCCTCTTCCTCCTCTTTCTCGTCCATGTCGTGTTCTTCCACCAGCTTTCTTATCTTGTATTTGTTTAGCGTCCAATAATGAAGGCGCCACATCTTGCCCTGGATTAGGCGGACCTTCTCCTGGTAGGTTCCCAGGATGCCTTCTTCTTCCAGCATGTAGAATATGTCCCGTTCAGAAGATGAAAGGCGGTTGTCCACTACATGGTCCGAATAGCCAAAGTAACCCATGATGTAGCGGGCAACCTTGTTGACGTTCTCTTCGTCCATACCTTTCTTTCCGACCGTCATGCGGAGGGCTTTTTTCATGTCCGAAAGTGTAATTACCGTCACGGCTCTGCCCAAGGGTACAATGATGATGGATAATATATATGTATCCTAACATCATTCATTTTACGGCCGGCTTATGATTTATTGACGGACGAAAGGTGATGGCATGAGATGTGAACTGTGCGGAAAAGAGGCAGGAAAGACAAGGCCCGTGGAGGTCGAAGGAACGGTTTTGTCGGTATGCAAGGAATGTTCCAGATTCGGCACCGGCGCCAAGGTGACCGAAGGGAAAAAAGCGAAAAAACCCATGCCGGCCAAGGTGAGAGAACGGCTGGAAGCCCGGAAAAGAAGGATGCAGGAAAGGGACCTTTTTTCTGAGGAAGTTTTCGACCTTGCTTCCGATTACCCCTCCAGGATGCGGAAGGGACGACAGCGCAAAGGGCTCTCACAGGAAGACCTGGCCAAGAAAATCAACGAGAAAATTTCGGTCATCAAGAAGGTGGAGGCCGGGGACCTGAGACCCAGCGAGGGACTAAGGAAAAGGATTGAAAAGACCCTTGACATTTCTCTCATCGAGAAACGCGAGGCCGCACCCGCTCAATTTGATAAGAACGACCCATCCAGACCCATGACCCTGGGAGACCTCATCAAGAGGGAAGACGATTGAAAAAGAGCTTGGTCGTCGTCCTTTGCCTGGTTCTGCTAACTCCCAGCGTCGCTGCTTTTGACATCGCATACGACCCGCCCTCCCAGGTTAGAAAGGGGACGCCCATTGAGGTGCAGGTTAGGATTGCCCACGACGCGCCCATCGTCAGGGTCGAACTCTACTCGTATTACGAGAACATCGGCGTAATCGAACTGAAGCTCGAAGGGGGCACGGCCGACAACGGCATCTGGGTCGGCACCATTCCCGCCCTCAACAAAACGGGCACCTTGCACTTCACCATCGACGCATACGATTCGGAAAATCAGAACAAGGTATGGGAATACAGCATCGACGTATACGGAACGGACGCCGGGGGAACCTTCCTGGACCTCCCCGACGACCCCTGGGTGCTCTGGATAGGCGGCGGAATGCTGATAATTGCCCTGGTCCTTTTAGAGGTGCTCTTCAGAAGGCGGTTGCTGGGGGGATGGTTCTTCTGGAGAAGGCATGATGAAGAAGATGAGAAGCCCCGCAGGAAAGCCCGAAAGGTCAAGAAAAAGTAATTTCTTCAGCAATGCGTTTGTATTCGCTGAGATTGGGTTTGTAAAGTTCGCTGGTCTTTCCGCTTACTTTGGCAAGGTTTCGGTGTTCCAAACTCTTCAGGTGGTTCTTCGCCATGGATAGAGGAATGCCAAGCACGTGCCCCACTTCGGCTGGCGTTACGCCTTCGGAGTGGAACAGGAGCGTGAAAACCTTCTTGTTGAGTTGGGGGATGTCCAGGGCAGCCCATATCCGGTCGAAGTACATGCACACCAGCGCAGGCGGCTTCACGACGTTCTTTGATGCCACCTTCCCGTTGCGGAAATCCGAAATGAGCCGGTTCCTCAACAGGTCAATGTCGTAGATTCTCCTGGTCTCCCTGGTATAGATGCAAATCCGTATCTCAAAGGGGATGACCTTTCCCGACCGGACGGTGTCCCAGAAAGTCGTGATGGTGTGGTGGCGGGAAACGAGGAGCGCGTTTGGGCTCCTGACGGTTTCGGATGCTTCCTTTATGGTCCTGGGCTCGTATCCCCTGGTTATGAAAATCGAGTACATCACTTTCTCCCTGACGAGATTTTCGGGGTTCTGGAAATTGTCGAATCTTTCAGGGTTGTACGGGAAGGAAAGGGAATTTCCGCTTCCATCCGGCTTGAGGAGGAGTTCGATGGTGGGTCTGTTGTAATCCCACTTCTTCTTCGTGTTCGGTTCGATGAACCTCGTCCGTGCATAATCAATTTCGCTAAAAAAATCCAGGGGCTGATATACGTTGTCGTAATCGATGTTGTCGATGATGAGTTCGGTCTTGCAAAGATAATTCTTCCTTTCTCCGATGTACTCCTCCAAGGATTCCTCTAATTCGGATTCTGCAAAATCCGTTTCGCCCCCCTTGTAGTATCCAAGGAGATTCTTTACGTCCAGGAGTATCTTTGCCATCGTTTGCTCTAACCCCACGTTCCCAAATGGCAACAGATATATATTCATTTCTCCAACATTCGCCTGCCTGATATTCAATCATCACATTTATTATTCGGTTATTCTTTACATCGTCGAATGGAAGCCGTATATCACCCACTTTACCTCGAGCACAAAGCCGGCAGAGAACACCCCGAATCGCCCCAACGGCTCGCTTCCATCGTGGAAGGTCTGTCCCTTAAGGGGATGAACGACTTTGTCGTGCCCGAATCCGCCCCAGAGGAGAGGGTTTTGAAGGTCCATGACGAAAAATACCTTCAATACCTAGAAGCCGTCCGGGGGAATCTGGACCAGGACACATACCTGACGCCGCGAAGCTTTGAGATTGCTTTGTTGGCCGCTGGTGGAGGTCTAGAAGCAGGAAGACTTGCCCGTGAAGGAAAGGATGCCTTGGCCCTTCTGAGGCCACCGGGACATCACGCCGGAAAGGCCTTCGGCGGAGGATTCTGCCTTCTAAACAACATCGCCATTTCCGCAGGGGAATTCCGGGAGAATGGGGAGAAGGTGGCGATACTGGACCTGGACGGCCATCACGGGAACGGGACCCAGGACATATTCTATGAAGATTCTGGCACGCTTTACATGAGCACGCATCACTGGGGCATTTTTCCTGGAACGGGCAGGATCGAAGAGAGCGGGACCAACGGCAACATCGTCAATCTGCCCATGATGGAAGGAAGCGGTGACCGGTCGTACATGGAAGCCATGGACCGGCTCTGGCATCCGATTCTAAGACAATTTAACCCCGATGTTGTCTTGATAAGCTTGGGCGTGGACTGCCATTACATGGACCCTCTGACGGCCCTTGCCCTTTCTTCACCGGGGCTTATGAAGATACTTCGGGACCTGATGGAATTGGCCCATGAACTCACCGGAAGGGGCGTGGCGATAATGCTGGAAGGCGGATACAATCTGGACGTTCTTCGGGAAATTTTCGTGGAACTTGCCTTAGGCGAAGGCGAATTGCGCTTCAACAAGGTATTGGACGAGGACGGCGTCAGCCTGAATTCACTTGAGAGGGCGATATCTTACCAGTCCCGATTCTGGGACCTGTAATTGACCTTTGCATTTTTGGTGGCATTTTCAAGGACCTTCAGTTTCTCCCACTCCCTTTTGCACGAACATCGGAGCTCCTGGAATCTTCGTGGGTCCTTTGTCGCATTGTATTCGTCAAGAAGTGTCATGGCCTGGTCATCGCACTTCCTGCAGTTGTGTATGCCCCGGGGCGTCTTGGCTCCTGACGGAATCGACATGACCTCTTCATCCGGGAATTTTTCAAGAACCTCGAAAAGCGAATGGAACCATGGGGGGCGGTAAAATCCCTTCCGATAAATCTTCTGCAGGAAGGTGTCCCTCTGGACGTTCACGGGGTTTATGGAAACGACGTCCGTCAGCGGTAGAACGTCTCTCATGCTGTTTTCCAGGTCCACAATTGCGTCTTTTTCCGTTAGGAAGGGGGGCTTGAAAAGAAGGTAGGTCCTGGTCCGGAAATGGTTTTTTTTGGTCTTTTCAATGGCATTTTCGTAATCTTGAAATGAAAAGCCCTTGTTGATGCACGTTTTGCGTACCCGGTCGTCGGACGTTTCCAATCCGAAGGCCAGTTCCAGTTTTTGCGAATAATCAGCTAGATGCGAAAGGGTTTTTTCCGTGACGAATTGTGGTCTGGTTTCAACAACGACGTTCTGGTCCTGGAAATGTTCTAGAATGCGGGTTTGGTCGTTTGGTGCAACCTCGTTCCCGTCGAGGAAGCTTCCGGAAGTGTATATCTTCACGGTGTCCGCTCCTTCCGCGGACAGGTCTTCCACCTGCCGGTGCACCTCATCGGGGCTGATGCTTGCCCTTGAATCCGCATGATATCCGCACATCAGGCATCCCCGGCCCTGTTTCTTCCAGCTACAACCGGAAGTTTTTAGGATCACCGTGAGGGTCTTGTCGGTCCTTCCGCAGACCGTTTCTTCCGAAAACCAGGTCGTGGCTCCTTTCTTTTTCAACGTTCCGTGAATGTGGCCACCGATTATAATTAAGCTTCGCTTTCTTTCAGCGTTCTTTGAGCAATCTGTCGGCCCAGCAGTCTTCGTCATCGGAAGTGAAGGTGGGATTCACCTCTTCGGCTGAAATTCTTAGAATTTCCTTCAGTTCGTCACTGTAGTTCTCGTTGACCAATTCTTCAAAAATATCGGCGAATCGGCGGCAGTTCTTGCAAAAGGGCTTTCTGAAAAGGTTAGTATTGACTATCTCCCCTAGCTCTTCCACCGAATTCATTAATTTACTATTGTTTTCTCTCCTATATTTACCTTTCGTTCATAGCCCCGTGAGGCCGATTTATTAATGTTTGGTATGGGGCGGTAATTTTTACATTGCGTTATGAGAGAGGGGGTTGGAGTTAGCTTTTGGGTTGGATGTTCGATATAAAATATTTTTAGGGGAAAAGAACGGGGAAGCCGAAAGCGCCCACAAAGCTTGGAGGGTCTTATTTCGTGTACGGGGAGAAGGTGCTGCTGAAGATGAGGCGACGGGTTATTGTCGGGATTGGGGTGGCATAGCAAAATTATAGGTAAGAATATAATTCCTCTATTTCTTCATCATTCAATAATTTAATCGCGTTTTCTTTTCCACCCATTCCTATTGGGGTTGCGTATGAATCGATTCCAATGTTTTTCTCAAAAACGAGCGGGTCTGACGTACTATCAAGCTCTCGTTCAATTTCTTTTAGCCGATTATAGACGTCACCTTTTTTATTTTCCATATTACTACCTCCAGTTAATTTAGGTATAATGATGATTAAAAAGGTTTCTATTTTTGTCTATTTTCGTACTCTACACAATTTTTTTAGTATGTAGTATCCCAAAATGATTTAACATCAAATCTCGATTTTTCGATTCCAGGTTTCTTTTTTCCAGTTGGGAATAAACCCGAAATAAACCCGAAAAACACGAAAATAACCCGAGATACAATATGGAGAGTGGGCTCACAAATGACTCAAACGATTCGCAATCGGTTCATAAAGGGCTCCGCCAAGAAAAAACTGAATAATCGGGAAATAAGGAAGTCATATCAAAGAAATCCTTGGAAAAAAAAACTCAACGTCATATGGTGCATCCTGAACGGCCCATTTTTCTCGAACTCAGTGAAACCGAATGATGCAAGTTTTTGTTCTTGATTCGTTGGATTGATATTGAGAGAAGGGGTTTTGGTTTTTGCGGTTGGGGGGGAAAGTACGGTTGGATGATTAAAATCCGATTCTTGGACACTCCTTGTGGAAAAAGCAGTTAGTACATCTGGCTGGGTCCTTACAAAACTTGAATTTGTGATCTTTTGAAATGTATGTGTACACAGCCGTGTTGATGTGGCCGAGTTTCTTTCCCGTATCAAGGGCGCTGAAGATTTCCTTCACGTCCTTGTCTGTTGGATAGTATCTTGATATTTTCTCATCAGTCATGTCAGGATATTTCAATCGGAGAAGGCCCGTTTTCTTGATGAATTCCACGTTGGTGCTGTCCGCTTTCAGGAACACGGTTTTGGCTTCTTTGATGTCGGACAGGTCCCTGAGAATGTAATCGTAAACGTTGGCACCAATTTGATATAACCTGGGATTTGCCCATGGCTTTTTTGCGTTCAACCTTAGCCATTCTTTTTCTGTGAAATTCTTGACCCTTTCTCCGTCAATTTCTTCTTTGAATATTCTGCTGGCAAAAGACTCGAGATATTTTCTGAAACTGCTTTCGTGCTTGCTTCTTAGGAAATTGGTCGATATGAGCATTCCAAGAGATAGCCCCCAGGACTTGCTTCCACCGATGGACCCTCCTTTCAAAACGTCGAAATACTTCCTGCCTTCGGGACCGCCTTTTCCTTCTT
>CAZPOY010000062.1:0-9845 GCA_964588345.1 uncultured Thermoplasmata archaeon | reverse complement strand
CGTCGTAGTTCGTTGTAGCCAGCACGGTGCCTGCCTGTTCTCCTGCCGAGGCGGGATATCCCACGAGGTTCCAACCAGTGTACAATTGTATGTTGGTGCTCGTAAGGACCTTGCCTTGTACGGAAATGACTCCGTCTCCTCCATCAAGCAGTGCCCAGACGCCCATGCCGTGGTCAACAGATGCTAGGGAATTGAGCCACTGGGGCTGGTCCCTCTTGTACATCTGCCATTCCTTGGCCACGTTGTTGTAGAACATCAGTTCAGCCACGTTGCCCCATTCGTCTGCGAATACATCTGCGATGCTGTCGCTGGGCGTATCAACCGCGTACGAAATCATCTTCCACTGCCCTACAGTGTATGCGATGTCGTGGGTCATGTAAGTCACATTGACCCACATCGTGTCGGTCGAAGAACCCTCAACGTCTGTTGCCGTGAGCACGACCTGATAGTCTCCCGTTATCTGGAAGTTGAAGGTCGGGTTCACGCCGAAGAGTGTCTGGGGGTTGCCATTGTAAGTGAAGTCCCACGTGTAATTGACCGTGTCACCGTCGGCTTCCGTCGTTCCGCTTCCGTCAAAGAAAGCGATGTAATCGACGTAACCTGCCTGGTCGGGGCCTGCATTGGCCACCGGAGGCGTTCCGGTAACGTTCACCCACATCGTGTCCTGCGTTGCACCATCCTTGTCGCTGGCCGTCAATGTGACCTCGTAATCTCCCTTTATCTGGAAGGTGAAGGTTGGGTTGACGCCGTAGAGCGTTTCGGTATTGGTGTCATAAACGAATGTCCACGTGTAGTTGACGGGGTCGCCATCCGGTTCCGTCGTCCCGCTTCCATCGAAGGTTGCGGTATAATCGACTACTCCCGTCTGGTCGGGTCCTGCGTTTGCCACCGGTGGGTCACCGATTGTCGCACCTGGTTCTTGAACGGCGTTTGTATTCGCGTCCATGTTGGACGAATCGTCTACCGCTCTAACCACGTACCACCAGTACGTTCCATCAAACTCGCCTGCACCTGAATCGATGTAGGTGTATGATGCTGCGTCGGTTGCCGTGACGGTGGTGTATTCCGTCGTGGCGTCCCAGGGTCCCGTGTCCGTGTTGGACCGGTAAATCTGGTAATAGGCCACGTCGTCGTATCCCATTCCATCATCGGGACTGGCGGTGAAGTTAACGTAGTTGTCGTCACTGGTTGAGCCGCTTCCATATGTGAAATTGACCCAGACATAGTCAAAGTAGACTGATTCTGGTCGCTGTTGGTCGTTATTGTAGTACCGTATGTCAAGAGCAGACAACTCTGCCACCGTATCAACGCCTGCTGCGAACAGGTCGAAAGTGTCAACGACGTTCGTATCGCCGTCCGTTGGCTGAATTCCCGTGTTTATCCAGGTGGTTCCTTCGTCAATGGATGCTTCAATTACGTTATTGGCAGCACTGCCGGCCTGCACGCTGTATTGAACTTGCAGCGTTGCTGCTGAAACCGGGTCCGCAGCTGCACCTGTATCGAAAGCGTCTATCCACATATACGTGTCTTTATCAACCTGACCAAGGGTTCCGTCATCGGCGATTATTTGTGCAACGGTAACGGTTGAATCGGAATTGGCGTCCATGGCTGAAGGCAGTGCGTTCGTGCTGAACTGGCTGACTCCGAACCATTCTACGCTCAATGCACCCGGTGCGGCAGGGGCCGTCGTATCGATGGTCGTGAAAGACCACGTGGCGGACTGCGCGGTGAGACTGTTTCCCGTATCTTCAGCAAGGGCGTACCAACTGTAGGTGGTCGAATCCGAAAGGCCTGACCACGTAACGCTGGCCTGTCCTCCGCTGGCAACGCCTGTCTGCGAGCCAATGAGGGTGGGTCCCGATGCGTCATAGAAATAGACGTCCATAATGTCGCCTTGCGGGTCCGAAACGTCAACGGTCAGCGTTGGATTCAAGCTGATGTCGATGGCACCGTGAGCCGGGCTCGGATTGCTCGGCGGGTTCGGTGCTCCTTCGGCAACGACTTCAATGTCCACGTAGCTGGCGAATTCATCGCCCCAATTGCCAAGGGAATCCTGACCATTCACCCAGTATCTGTGTGTCTGACCAGCTGCCCATCCTGATGGCGTTATCGTGGTAGATGCAACTTCCGATGAACTGGATCCCGATAGACCCATGTTGCCCGTATAAGTCCAGGGCACGGTCGTCGGGTCTGTCACCGTATTGTCTGTCCTGACGTATTCCGCGTCAGCAAGTCCCGATAGTTCAGCATCGTATAGATTGGCGCTGAGGTCGAAGCTGGTTTCGCTAGACACGTCGTAGGGATTGGGGTTGGCCATAACGCTTGAGGCCTGGGGTCCGGTTGTGTCGGTTTCTGTTTCCCATCCATAGTGGTACATTATCAGATAAATGTCGTAATTGACATCCGTAACGTCACCATGACTGGAATGGAACACCTCGTACATGTTGGAACTACCACCAATGTCAAGCGTGTCGGCCATTTGATGGCCTTTTGCGTATGTGTCGGCAGTGACTATAGACGTTTCAACGGTGCTGAAAGCATCCTGGGTAATCAGCGTGTACATATTGACATCTCCGTATGGATTGTCTTTTTCCATGTAAGGTATCCAGGTGTATCCGTCTGTGGTTCCTACTATGTTCAAGACCGGTCTTCGGTTGTAGTTGGCGTCGGAAATCGCGCCGGCAAAGGGTCCCTGTGTTGTTCCATATCCGTTGGCCGTGTTGGCTGGCGGTGTCGCAGAAGTGTAATCTCCATCTATGTAAAGCGTCCAAATCGTCTGGTCAACACCCCCCTGGTCTCTAGAAACAGTTGCATAAACCCTGTTGTTTGATGTGCCCTCGGCCGTTGAAGTGACTGCCGGGAACTGTATGTTGTCTGTGGTGTCCCAAAGGTCAACAGGCGTTGAAAGGCTTCCGTCGTAGAGCACGCATCTAAGATCCCTGTCATTGCCCGAAGGAGTCCTCCAATAGTAGAAGATCCAGGCAACGTCATTCTGGTCCACGCAACCGTTGGGGAAGAAGTAATAGTTTCCATCTCCCGGGGTTGCTTGAACGGGGGCGCTCCATGATGCTCCTCCGTCAGTGGAACTCACAAAATGGGTGTCCACACCAGTGGGGTTGCCACCTTCAGGGTCATCGTAATCAAGATGTTCCCATACGTGGATTATCTCGTTGGCCGAACCCCTGGTCAATGCAAAATTGACACGGGGGAAAGAGTAATCACCGTTGTTGGCGTAATTGATCGTACTCCTCTCATTGTTCCAGGTTGTGTAAGGTGCATCGGAATAAGCACAATATGTTGAACCCGCATCGTATGGGTCGTTGTCATCTGCAGCAACAACGTCGTCTCCCGTAAAGGTGACGAATACCCGATTTACGTATGCACCGGATTCCATTACCGTTATCCTCGGGTCGTTGGGATACTCGTATTCACCCTGTGAGGCCGCACCAATTTCATACGGACCCTCCCACGGGGTAATCGGATTGCCTGAAGTCGGGTCAAGAGTCGTAAATTTCACCATGACCCTTTGACCTGTGCTAGTTGTCTGAACGAAGGTTACGAATATCCAGTCATCGGTTCCATCGTTGAATGTTACAACAGACGGGTCTTTTTCATCCGAAGTGGAATCAGCTACCAGGGTCGTCTTTGGCAAGGGTGCGTCTAGAACGTTTATCCTTATGTTCAGCGAGTCTTCCTTGACCGAATTGCCAGAGGAAGCCGTTATCTGGAAATCATATACGCCCAGTGCGACACCCAGTGAATCGAAGGTGACGGTTATGTCTTCAACCGCGTTGCTTGCCATCACGTAGGGACCTGCTGGGTCGTAACTTACAGAGAACGGACCATTGTCGCTCAGGGTTATGGTATCCGAAGCCGTTCCGAAGTTCCTCAGTTTTATCGGCAGATTGACCTTACCGTCCTGAACACAGTTAAGCACGGTTTCAGCCGTCGTTGAAAGGTCGGGCTGATACGTTTCGACCGGCCCGGTATCTGCTGAGAACACGACTGCGTAGTTTGTTGTACTGGGTACATCGATGCCATTGACGTTTATCGTCCAAATACCTGTTTCGCCTGCAACCACGTCAGTTGGTACGCTTACCTGCTCGACATTGTTGACCGTGTCCCAACCCCTTGCATCGGGGTCGAATACCGAAGCAACCGCGGAATTCGGCTGGCACCAACCCGTAGATTGGTCGTAACTGTTACCTCTGTATACGGCTCCGCTCGGTGCTACGAGTTCAAGGTCAAGATCCCTAACTAGATTTACGGTGTCGTCATCAACCCATACAAGAGTCGCCTGCAAGGGTACGTCCCCTGAAACGACGTTGAGGTTCATGGTGCTTGGAGATTGTGTCCCAGTTCCGGTGAAGGAACCCTCCTCGAATTGCACCGATCTAGGTGCAGAGGGGAACAAGCTGTTTTCTAGATTGGGTCTTCCCCAACCCTGGTCCCAGCCCGGGAAATCGTAAAGGTCCTCGTTCATCCTGTCGCAGCCATTTATCAACATGGCCTTGACAAGTTGAGAATTTGCGTTGTTGATGCTGTGAACTTCTCTGAAGTATTCACGAGTAAGGAGCGTTATGCCTGCCATTTGAGGGCAAGCCATCGAAGTCCCCGCCATGTATTGGTAATCGGGTCTTCCATCTCCTCCACTTCCTCCGGTCACATAGTCATATACGTCAACGTCCATTATCCATGTCGGCTGTGGAACTCCAAGGCTATTATCAGCATAGAAATCCCATTCGCCACGTCCAAAAGCACCAACGGCAGACGTACCAACGGTGACAACATCAGGTTTTATCCTTCCATTGCCTGAATTGGGTCCTCCGCGGCTGGAGAAATCGATGACCATGTTTGGATTGTCCGAAGAGAACTGGTCGGGCCTGTAATTCTCACAAGCACCAACGACTATTCCATTCTTGTTGCTGCTCGCTTCTCCCAGCGTGTCCAATTCGGGACCTGCGTTGCCTGCGGAGAATACGATAATCATGTCATTGTTGTTGTTTACACGCGTATCGACATTGCCAGCAAAAGTTCCGTAGTCTGCAGGGTCTCCTCCCCAACTGTTTGAAAATACTTTGGCGCCTTCTCCGTATGCGGTGTCCCAATAATTGGCACTCGTTGAGAGACCCGCATATTGTCCCCACATATTTGTATCCGTGACACCGTCAATTATAAGTTGTGCATGGGGTGCAACGCCGGCTTCTCCTTCGTGCCATTCATTGTCCGCTGTTGAAAGACCTAGCGAGGTTTCCCAGCACCAGCCATCCTGGATGGCCGTGCCTGCGCAGTGCGTTCCGTGGGACACCTGAGAAACATATCCATCTGGGTCTGAACTACCCGTCTGGTCAGTGTATCTTATGACCCTGTCTCCAGCGTCGAAAAAGTCCAGATGACCATCGGTGTCGTCGCCTTCGTCGAATCCCGTATCCTGTATGTGGATAATCTCGTCGGTTCCCGTCAGGGTCGTCGTAAGACCGCTCCAGGAAGTGTACCAAGCGTGTATCCACCTGTGGACTTCGCCTGCAACTACATCATGCGTCTGCGAAATGCCATCATTGAGAAGCACCTTTGCCCCATCAATGTTGGCTATTGTGGGTACAATTGTAGCGTCACATGATACCATCACATAGTTGTCCATACTGTTGATTCCTCGAATGTTGGCACCGGTGTCCGCAATGGCGGATGCAAGGTCCGTTATGGGTTCGCCTTGATAAGCCCACACTGAAAGATAGACGTTGCCTTCCGATGCTATATCCGCCGGAATCTTGTAAGCTGGGTGGTAAAGTCCGGTCCATTCGACGATGGACATGTCGCTTACCTGTGCTTCTGTTTCGGGCGTCATCCTGACCAAAAATAAGTTGCCATCAATGACCTCCTCGACTATGGCTCCAGCGGATTCAATTTTTTGCCCCCATTCGATGGTAGCAGGTCCGACGAACTGAACGAAATAAGCGCCAAGTTCGCCTTTCTGATATCCCTCGTGCTTCAGGTTCACCGGGATTGCCGGTTCTCCGTCAGCCGTGTTGAAGACTATGCCACTGTTGCCCGTGTTGGCTTTTGTCCTATCAAAATCAACGGTTTCTATTCCGTTGCTCTCCAGGCCTATTGCCTGGGTTTTCGTTACTCTCAAGATAGCGTAGCCATTGCCGTAATCGACCAGTATTTCCGCTCCGATGTCATTCATCGCAGCAACGTCGTCAGGTCCGTCAATCTGGACCATTATCACGTCGGTCGTTACGGGGGCCTGTGCTCCTGCAAATAAAGAAATACCTGCAGGGACGGCCATGGCAAACGCAATCAAAAGAATGATTGCTTTGCTCAAATATCCTGAAATGCCCTTGTTTTCTTGCATTTCTCTCCCGCCTATATATATATATTTTAGTTACTCGTATGCTAACATGGTCTCTGCCCACGATGGCATACCTTAAATTTGATATGTTGTACGGGTTATTTAATACTTACTCAATATGAGCATAATTTATGATGGAAAAGAAAAATATTTAGGGCATAGGGGCATTCAATACTGGTGACAGAAAATGCTGACCTGCTACGTATTATTGAATGTCGAGCCGAAAAAAGAAGAGATTGTGTTCAAGAAACTCCACTCAATGAATGAAGTTGTAGGCATCACGGAGGTTTTCGGAGAATACGACATCATCATCCAGACCCGAGCCAAGGACATCACCAATCTCAGGGACCACATAATTCACAAGATACGCGACGTTGACGGCGTTTCCGCCACCAAGACTCTCATCACGGCGGAAAGAAATTCTTGAAATGAAACGTCATTCCTCAGACTGCCTTTCTTTGGCCCTCAACACATTTTCCATGAGCGTGGCTATGGTCATGGGGCCGACACCACCAGGTACCGGTGTTATGTACGAAGCCCGTTCCTTTGCAAGGTCAAATTCAACGTCACCCACGAGACGGTATCCCCTCTTTTTCGACGGGTCTTCCACGGAATTGATGCCTACGTCAACGACCACCGCTCCCTCCTTTATCCATTCACCTTTGACGAAACCTGGGGAGCCCACGGCGCTGAAAACAAGGTCCGACCGAGCAACGATTTCCGATATGCCCTTGGTCCTTGAATGAACCAGAGTCACGGTGGCATCCACGCCCTTCTGGCTCAATAATACCGACAACGGCCTTCCCACGATGTCCGACCTTCCCAGAACCACGGCTTTTTTTCCTTCCGTTTCTATGACATATTCATTGAGAAGGGTCATTATCCCCCCAGGGGTTGCCGGCTTGAAAACGGGGGAGTTCTGCATCAGCCGACCGAGATTGTACGGATGAAAGCAATCCACATCCTTCAAGGGATTGATGGCCTCAATGACCTTTTTCTCGTCGATGTGGTCGGGGAGGGGTAGCTGCACGAGGATTCCATTGACGTTCTCATCTTCGTTGAATGACCGAATTTTGGCAAGCAATTCCTTTTGGGATGCGTCCTCCGACATCTTGTTCGTGGTTCCCCGTATGCCTATCTGGTCCGCCACCCGCTCCTTGTTCCTCACGTAGGTTTGGGAAGCGGGGTCATCGCCCACCAATATCACTTCAAGGCGGGGAGGGTCCTCGGGGTTTATCTTCGATGCCAACTCTGCCCTAATCTTCTTGGCGGTTGCCCTTCCGTCTAGTATCGTTGCCGTCACGATTTGCCATTGCCCCGCTTATTACAAAAATCTATCGAAAACCCCCCTGAGATTTCAAAACGGTTAAATGAGAGCAGGGTTTGCACATCTGCATGAAGATACTCGTCGTAGACAACGGAGGACAGTGGACACATCGCGAATGGCGGGTTCTCCGCTACCTCAAGGTGGATACGTCCATCATCCCCAACGACACCCCTTTTGATGAAGTAAAAACAGATGGGTTGGTCCTCTCAGGCGGGTCGCCGCGCATCGGCCACGAATCTCTAAAACTGGGAAGATGCGGTGAGTATCTGGACAATGCAGATTTTCCCATACTCGGCATCTGCGTCGGCCACCAGTTCATCGCCATGCATTACGGCGGGGAAGCAGGACCTGCCAAAACGCCTGAATACGGCAAGGTCGAGATGGTCGTAGATGAAGAGAACGACATCCTCAAGGGCGTCCCGGAAAAAAGCCAGGTCTGGCTCTCCCACAATGACGAGATAAAAACCCTTCCCGACGGATTCACTTCGCTGGCCCACTCGGATTCCTGCAAAGTCCAGGCATTCAAATACGAAAAGAAACCCTACTACGGAACCCAGTTTCACCCCGAGGTCGAGCATTCGGAATGCGGGCTAAAGGTTTTCGAAAATTTCGTCAGAATATGCAAAGAGCACAAGTAAGAAAGACCTTTTTCCGGCTAGGCCGGTCACTTTTTTTCTTCCATCAATTCCCGGACCTTTTTCTCTCGCCAATCATCGAAGTTGTTCCATACAAATACGTTTAGGAAATGAAAAAGCAGTCCTATGCCCCATCCCCCCATGGGAAATATGAACCAGGGGAAGGTCGGGGTCTCAAGGTGGTTCCAGAGCCAGAGTGTAAATATGATGAGATTTACGATGACGTAAACGGTGAGATGCTTGTAAAAGCCTATCATGTCATCAACCCGCTCTTCAACGCGCTTCCTCTTCATCTCTTCGACCGTCATTTCTTCCGAGACCATGGTTTTCACCGTGAAAGGATGAATTAATTATTGAAATACTTTCTCAAGGACCGATTCCGTTTTCATAGTAGGGGAAAGGAGCTTAGGGGAAAGGAGCTGCCCCTTTCAAGGCCTCTCAATGAGCATCGTCGTTGCGTTCCCACCACCCAGACAAAGAGTGGCAATTCCGCGTCGGGCATTCAGCCGCTTCATGGAATGAACCAAGGTTACTATTACCCGGGTACCCGAACAACCGATGGGGTGGCCCAAAGCCACGGCCCCTCCGTTGACGTTGAATTTCTCGTCGGGGATGTCAAAATGCTTCTTGACGGCAACGCTGGCCGTGGCGAATGCCTCGTTATGCTCAAAAAGGTCAATGTCTTCAACGCTTAGGTCATTCCTCTTGAGAATCTCCTCAACGCCGGGAATGGGCGCTTCCATGATGTTCTCGGGCTTCGTTCCCGATGTGAAGTGGTCCTTGATAATGCCAAGTATCTCTCTTCCATCATCTTTGGCCTTTTCCACCTCTTCCAGCATCAAAACGGCTGCACCATCGCTCAGTTGCGAAGCGTTCCCCGCGGTCACGACTCCATCCTTCTTGAAAACGGTCCTGAGTTTGCCCAAGGTTTCAACGTTGGAATCCACCCTGGGTCCTTCATCCCGGTCAACGGTTACCGTGGATTTTCTTGACCTTGCTTCCACGGGTGCAATTTCTGCCTTGAAATAACCCTCCTCATGCGCCTTCACTGCGTTGTGATGACTTTTGGCAGACAGTTCGTCAGCGTCTTTCCGGGTGACTCCGTGCCTTTCTGCGATTACTTCGCCAGTCATGCCCATGTGAAAATCATTGAATATGTCCCATAGTCCATCGTGCACCATTCCGTCTATCAGCTTTCCATCGTTCATGCGGTAGCCGAACCTTGCCTTTTTCAGATAATAAGGTGCGTTGGACATGCTCTCCATCCCGCCTGCCACAATGAGGTTCTTGCCATTGGCCCGGATTTCAAGGTCACCCATCATGGCCGCCTTCATGCCGGACCCACACACCTTGTTGACGGTCACGGAACCCACTGAATAGGGAATGCCCGAATGTACGGCCACCTGCCTTGCCGGATTCTGTCCAAGCCCTGCCTGCAAAACGTTACCCATGACAACTTCTTCGACCTTCTCGGGGTCTGTTTTCGATTCTTCCATAGCGGCTTTCAGTGCCGCCGTCCCCAGTTCGATGG
>CAZPOY010000061.1:0-9902 GCA_964588345.1 uncultured Thermoplasmata archaeon | reverse complement strand
CCCATGGTTTCAGAAAAGCCAATGTATAAGAAAAAATCAGGGACATTAACAGAGTCCGGGGATATTGCCGTTTGGGCACTAACCCCTAGGGGTGCTTTGATTGCAAAACGACTTTTGGAAAAAACGGGGTATGATAAGTGCTACGTGGGATCATCCATAACCGTGGCACCTGAGACTGCCGTCAGGTTCAAGTCCCTTGCAGAAACAGCAGGCAAGGCGTTTGATAAATTTTCGGCCCATATTTTTATCATGGCTGTCGGCATTGTTGTGCGTACCATTGCCCCCCATGTTAAAAACAAATTGTCTGATCCGGCCGTGGTGGTGGTCGATGACCATGCAAAGTTTGCCATAAGCCTTCTTTCAGGGCATTTGGGCGTTTATGAATGGCAGATTGAGATATACAAGCCCAACGACGACCCCTTCGAAAACGATAAGATACGCCTGTATCTTTCCATTAGGAACGGTCATGATTTTTCCAAGGTGTCAAAGGAGGTCGAGAGGATGATTCTTCTTGAAGCGGAAGTGCGGCCCAATGAGATAGTGGAACAATCGTCCAAGGAGATGGAGGACCGCCTTGGGTTGAGAACCGAACTAAAGGAGAAGAGGATAATCGACAGGAGACCAAAGTGATGCGCAGGAACTTCCTCATATACTTCGCTAGAACCGTGGGATTTTTGGTCATAAAGGTCCCGTTCCGAGTGAAGACCGTGGGGAAGGAGAACCTGCCCGAAGGCGGCTACATCCTGGCCTCCAACCACCAATCACACATGGACGGACCCGTCCTTTACGTCACCATGAACCGGACGGTGGGCTTTCTGGCCAAAGAGGAACTCTTCAAGAAAGGGTTCTGGCGATGGGCATTTTACAAACTCGGCCAGATACCCATCGCCCGGGGAAAAGGAGACAGGAGGGCCTTGTCCAACGCCGTAGACCACGTGAAGAAAGGTCACGTATTGGGTATTTTCCCCGAAGGGACGACTTCACGGGACGGGAAGGTCAAAAAGGGGCATACCGGGGTTGCACGCATTGCACTTGAAGCCAGAACGCCAATCGTCCCGGTGGCCATCAAGGGGACCTATGAAGCGATGCCAAGGGGAAGAATCATTCCCATTCCAAGAAAGATTATACTGAACGTGGGAAAGCCGCTGGAGTTCAAACGCTTCTACGGAATGAACGAATCCCGCGAGGTGACCCGCTTTGTCACCGACAAGGTGATGGATTACATCAAAATGCTCAAGAAGGTTGATTCGAGGAAGATGACTCCGGACAAATACCGTGAAAAGCTTGGAGAGATTCACAAAGAACTTGATGCAAAGGAATTCCTCGTGAGATGAATGAATGCTTAGCGACAATCATGCCTGATGAACGCGTTTGCCGCGATGGTTGCTTGGATATTCTCCAATGGCTGCGCTTAATGCCTAAGCAATCCGGCGGTCAGATTATCGGTATGAGTTCCACGTGGGGGGCGCCCAATTCCCGGTCTTCCACCAGGGCGTAAATGCCCGTTTTCGGCTTGATGCCGTAGATGCAGGGGACCTTGTCGATGTCGATTATCTTCATGTACGTGTCCGACATGTTCATTATCTCCTGGGACAGGTCAAGGCCTGGCTTTACGATGCCGATGCCCAGGTCTTGGGACATCTTGATCTTGGTTACCGCCTGGAAAAGTTGCTCGACGGCGACCTTGCCCCTGAGATATTCGATGGTATCAAAGCCGGTGAAATCCATGATGGGATTGTCATCGGGCCCCCTCAAAGCATCAAGGGCTTCGGAGTAACTGCGTATGGCCTCCTCCTTGTTTCGTGTTCCCAGGGCCATGAGATATTCTTTGTCGGTTTCCTCAAGAAGGTGGTCGCCTATCCGTACCTTGCTGTCGAAGATGTCTTCGGGTATGAACCGCACGAGGTCGTTCCGGAGTTTTTCAGCAGTATTTCCGCCGGTGAGGATGCCGAAAATGCCAAGGCCGTGGCTAAGAAAATTAATGAGAAGTGGCCGAATTATGGAGAAATATTCCTCAAGCGAAACGTTCTCTTCGACGTCAATGACGTTGTAGGACCCTTTCTTGAAACCCCCTCCCAGAAGTTTGTCTAGGTCCGGGATTCCCGAACTGTAAAGGTCATCCTGGTTGGGCACCAATTTCCAGGGCTGTGGAATCACTTTGGGGTCGAAGGGCTTGAATGTCGTAAACCGCCCTCCCTTGAGGGTGACCAAGTACGACGGCTGATTGATGGCCGTTGCCCGGAGCTTGTTTAGCATGATGGAACGGATGGTCCTGTTCGACATCATTTCGCGATTCACCGTAAGGACGCCGTCAACCAGGTACTCAAGGTTCGGTGCTGAATCCTTTTCCAAGACGAGTATCATGTTTACCCGTGAATTCTCCACCAGGTCTTTTTGAAGGGTCATGATGAAATCTTCCTGGTCAAGTCCGTATTTGTGGGTTACGCCCTCAACAGAATCGACGATGAGCACGGGTTTGTCGGGCAGTATGTGGTCTATCCTATCATAGACCCTCTTCAATTCGGGTACCTGCTGGTTGTGAAAGAGGTCGCTTATCATGGAACGGTCCACCTTGTTTGGCGGCGGAGTCGGTTCGTCGGACAGGTTTTTCAAAAAGTCCCTGGCAGAAGTCACCGTTTCCTGTTCCTTGGGTGGTGGAAGTTCGTCCTCATCCAAATCCACGAGTTTTTCCAGAAGGACCCGGCTGGAATCGATGATTCTCCTGCGCATGTCCTCCTTGCGAAGCCAAGGGAACTGGCTGTAGAGCGATTCATCCGACACCCTTGTGGAAAGGTATATGCTTTTGTCGGGGTCCGTGAGTTCTTCGAGTATCTGCAACGACAGCGTCGTTTTACCCGTTCCTGCAGGCCCGTTGATTATCAGAGACCTTCCGGCAGACCCGGAAAGAAAATTTCTTATTTCGTCAGGTATCGATTCAACTTTCATTAGAGCACCTCTTTTAGCATTTCCGAAGCGATTTTGATTCCTTCAACAAGCGCCGACCGGTCTTTTTCCCGTGATATGCCCGAAAGGACCCCCTTCTTGCCAAGAGCCCGGGCTACGAAGGTACCGTCGCCTCCCTCCACCATCACCAGTTCGGGGGGATTTTTTCCCAACCCGCTGTATACGACTTCGGATGCACCGTAAATTGTTGCTGAGAGGGTGGCGAAGGTTTCGACGTCCTTATCTTCTGGAGCATTCCATACCATGGGTATCCCATTTCTCGTTATGACCACGCCGATCTCAAGGCCAATCTCGTTCTCCATTTCCTTGAGTATCTGCTTCATATCGCCTATTTTCGACATCGGCTCTTCCTCCAGTAATGATTACTGGGAGTATCTACTGTGAAAAGGTTTTTCCTTTTTCAAAGTTGTCCTTGATGAATTCGGTGATGATGTTCCTATCCTTGCGTAAATGCGATTCGTACCATTTTTTGACGACTTTTCCCAGTATCTCGTGAACGGATTCAACGTCAACGTCATCGGCCGGCGATTCATAGAGGATGTATTGTGAATAACTCCTTTTCCATCCTGCGTATTTGTAGTAGTGTTCTCCCTCGCAGAATTCGAATACCATCTGGAAGATGAGTTCCTCGTCTTGATAACTGTATCTGACGGCGATGGTGTCGCCGATTCGGTCCTGGGCCTGGGTCGTGTCTGTGAGCCGGATGGAATTGACGTTTTGGAACTTGAAATCCTGCTTAACGGTCCAACTTGTTGGAAATTCGCTGAAAATGGCGAAGTCGCTGTGTACGGGTTCCATGGAGAACAAGACGTCTATCTTGTTGAATCTAATCCAGATTCGCCAAAAGTCCTTGATGAGTTCCTCGTTGAGGTCCCTCTTTACGGAATTTTGCATGTCTGCCGTGTCCCTAAGCTCTTCGGATTTACGCTCCAATTCCTCATCAAGAGCTTCGAACCAATCGACATCGGTCTCTTCCTTCTTCTTTTTCTTCTTAGCTTTAGGGGGCATATAACCACTTGAGGTTTCAATGTATTACTACCATTTAAAAGTAATGGGATTGGAATGAGGTCGCCTGGCAAAGAAAAATCAGAAATTATCGATGGTCCAAATATGGTCTTGGGTGAGATGAACCCAGTAACCTCCTCCTACCATCATGCTGTCCGACGGGTCCATGTCGTAAAGCCGATAGGGTTCTGCGTAAAGGTCGAAACCGCAGATGGCATCGTAAGGAATTCCGGCAAAGGTATCCTCTACGGAGCGGTATTCGAAGTGGGGGAACGAAACGAGATTCCAGCCTTTTTTCAAAGGGATTGCCGTCTGGTTGTTCAAAAGACCCGTCGTCGTTTGCTTGATGAAACTGCCCTGAACGTTAATCCAATATCCGTCGCCTATGCTGATAGAATCGAGTTCGGATAAGAAAGTGGGGTAATTTCGCGAATAGACCTCCCATTCGTCTCCGGAATCCCATGCGTCATATTTCATCATCGAAGTCCACGAAGAATCCAGATAACGTGCAAATGATTCGGGGTCACCTTCAACGGGTTCCAGGGGGTTGCCTACAAGGGTCCATCCTTCATATACGTAAAAGGTTATTTTGCCTGCGACTTTGGGGCAGGTAGCGGAATTGCCCGACTTGTCCACGGATTTTACAAGGTAGAATTTGGACCCGAGACTGCTGGCGACGTTCAGGTCGCTGTACCCGTTGTATTCCGTCACCCTGTCCGGCGTGGAAAGGTCGAATCCTCCGGGTGTCGTCGAGAAATACAGTTCGTAGTGGCTGAAATCTTCCCCGGTTGATTCCGTCCAGTTCATTGCAACGGAATTCCCCTCGGTTCTGATGTCGGTGAAATAAGGCGTGCTGAGCGGGCTCGTGTCCACGGTGAAGTTCCACGTTTGGTCCAAGGCGTTTCCATATATGTCTTCAGCCATTATCCGCACGGGCACCGTCTGTCCGTTTGAAAAATTAAGGCCACCGGTCCAGATTCTCTTGCCGAAAACGACGTCGTTGCTCGCGAAGGTGACTTCCGTGTCATTTACGAACAGCCGGATGCTGGTTTCGTTCAATCCCGATGGGTCCGTGACTTCCAGGGTGACGTTGACGCTTTCAGAAGCCGCGTAACCCTCCTCGGAAGGATATTCTAAGGAGTGGGAAGGTGGAACCAGGTCCGTCGAGTTTACCCCCGCCAGGTTGCAAAGTGCTCCAAGGGCCATCCGGGTGACCTTCTTGCTGTAAGTCATGTTGAGTTTGTCCAACGTGTCATCGGTGGAATGATAAAAAGGGTAATCCAGGTCATCTTTTTCTATGGCGAAAACGGCATCGTATCCATTGTCCCAGAAGGGCTTGTGGTCGCTGCCCGAGTAATCGGACCATTTTTTGTTCACGTCCAGCCCAAGTTCATGTTCATCATTGGCATGTGCCATTTCATCAGCCAGCCATTCCGTGTTGATTCCGTAAGCAAGCCCTTTGGTGTAGATCACGTCGACCATATTGTCGCCGTTGTTGTATCCTATCATGTCGAGGTTGATAACACCGGAAATGTTTTCGCCGTTGATGCTGGCCTGGGAGGCGTAGTGTTTGCTTCCGACGAGCCCCACTTCCTCTCCGTTGAAGGCAATGAATTTCACGGTGGCGTTCCACCGGTATTGGGCCATGATTTCCGCTATCAGCATGACCGCCGCCGTCCCTGAACCGTTGTCATCGGCCCCCGGTGCTTTTTTCTCGGGATCGTTGGAGTAGGAATCGAAGTGTGCACACAAGATGTATACCTCGTCATTGCCTTTTTCCGTCCCGTTCAAAGTAGCCACTACATTTTCAAGCACGTAGGACGAATATGGAAACGGGTCCCTCTCAACCTGCAAACCGCCCCTCCCCAGGTATTCGTAAATGGCATCGGTGGCTCTGGAATTGTTGTAATGCGTTACATACCGCGTTTCAAAATTCTGAAGTTCGAGGATGTATTCAGCAAGGTTATCCGAAGTCACCTGGTCAATCAGTTCGGATTCGGCGGGGAAACCACTTTTTTCCAGCCCACGGTCAGCATACAATTGAAAATAGTCTATGGGTACCTTGGAAACAGAATATTCTCCGTCCAATCCCGCCACCGATCCCGACAATGCGGGTCCTAGAAAAATCAGCGCACAAAATAACGCGACAACTCTCATAAGCGACAATTTGTGTGTCACTATTTAACCATACGGACAAAAATCACAGGATATTCACGACGTATCAGATGCGTCTTCCCTTGATGATGAAACCCGTATGCCCCAGTTCTGCAAAGTCGGGCCTTGCGCCACCTTCGTGGACAACCCACCGCCTTTCAATGATTTCAAGGCATTCGATACGGGAAAGCCCCCTCGCTTTCATCTCCTTTGCTGCGTCCTCCATCTGCCCCACGTTTGGGCAGTAGGCAACGATGACGCCCCCACTCTTCAATGCGTTGACCGCATTTTCCACCACCCTCTCTGGCCCGGGCACGTCAATGATGACGGCGTCGAAATCCTCCTCGTCGATGCCTTCAATGGGATTCTTTAATTTTCCTTCCCATCCCTCGTCCAGGAAGGCCTTCTCCACATTTTTTCGCGTCACTAAAAGGTTTTTCTCGCTAATGTCGTAAGAAATGACGCGGCCCTTTTCACCTACAGCGTTCAGCAGCACCAATGTCATCCCCCCCGAACCAGCGCCGACTTCCAGCACCTTGTCCCCACATCCAATGGAAGCAAGACCTACCATCCGATGGGCGTCTTTCGGGATGATTATCTGCGCTTTACGGTCCATCGTTTCCAGGATGTCCGTTAGATTTGGTCTAATGAAAATTAGTTTGCGGTCACCGATGCTAATGGATGTTCCCCATTTCTTTCCCAGCACGGGAGAAAGGTTCAAGACCCCAAGCCCCGGGACCCTTACTTTTTCACGCACCCGGAAAGCATGCGTTCTTCCTTCGTCATGAAAGATTACGGCAAGGTCCCCCTTTGCGATGACGTCCATGTCCCCCAATCATGATACAGCGATATTACCCTTTTCCCCAGGTGAAAACAGGCCGAATCCGTAATAGACCAGTATCCCCAGGAAAGATATGGCCGCTGCCAGAAGTATGGTGTAACGGTAACCGAAAAGGTCTGCGGCAAAACCGCCCAAGAGCGGTCCGATGATGGAAGCGCCTGCAATGGCTGCCCAGAGCAAACCCGATGCCGTCCCTCTTTCGACGTTGCTTTCCGTTACGTCCTTCAAGCCGCCCACGTAGGTAAGGGACCAGGAGAGGGCGAGTACGATCTGGGTGGGAATGATTTGGTAAGGGTCAGTGACAATGGCGAAGGAGGCGAAGGTAAGCACCGAGGCCACAAGCCCTGCCACGATGAGCTTTCCGCTTTTGAATCGGTCGGCAAATGGCATGAAGATGAACTGTCCCAGTGCGTTTACCGCGTAGGTGATGCCGATGAGGAAATGGCTGGCACCCAGGACCTCCAGATAAATGGGGAAGAATACCCAAATCATGCTCGCCCCGGTATGCCTTATCAAAATGACGAGATATACCTTGAGATTCTTTTTCAGAAGTTCCAGAGGCACCAAGGGGACCTTCATCCTCTTTGAAATGTCCTTTTTGATGGTGAGTGAGATGGCAAAAGCCATGGCCATGAGGGCGGAGGATACCAGGAACTTGCCCCAGAAAACGGTGAAAAGCCCTGCAAGAAATACGCCGATGCCCCATCCCAGTGCTCCGAAAGAGGAGAATTTTCCCATCTTGTCCCCCTCTTCGTAAGCGTAAGCGATTATTGCAGCGGGGAAAGACCCTACGGAGAGCCCCACGAGAATCCTGATGATGCCAAGAACGAGGGGAGACCTTTCTGCAAATACCTGGAAGGCGAGAGAGAGGACGGAGATGAAAAGTCCAAACTGCAGAACCCTCCTTCTACCCAGTACGTCTGAAGCCCTTCCAAAAAGCCAGTAGGAGAAGAGGTTTGCTGCTGCGTATCCCCCGACGATGAGCCCGATTTGGGTTGAAGTGGCGCCTATGTCATTGGCGAGATTCGGGATGAACACAAGCGATGCGAATACGGCCGCATTGGCGAGCAGGTTGATGGCCCGTGCTTTCAATGCAGGTTCATTAAGCCATCACTCTTAACCATTTACCCATGAAATCTGAAAATCACCGGACATGATTGAAGGAATTTAGTTGACGACTTAACAAAGTATTGAAATACGAGTTTCCTCTCACTTGTAGCGTGCTTTACGACTGCATAATCGTAGGCGGTGGACCGGCCGGGTCATCGCTGGCAGGAAAACTGGCGGCCAAGAGAGCAGAGGTCCTCCTGCTGGAAGAACACCCGTCCGTGGGAAGGCCCGTTCAATGCGCCGGCATTGTTTCTCCCGAGTCGGTTAGACTTGCAGGTTACGACATGGACCGGTGCAGGATTCTCAAGACGGCCCATTTCATTTCCGAGGCGGGTGAGGATTTTCTTCTTAAGGCAAATGGCGTGAAAGCCGTTTTCATTGACAGGGAGGATTTCGACAGGTCGCTATGGAACAAAGCCGGGGACCTGGGAGCAGAAACCCGTGCCGACACCCGTTTTACGGGCTTATCCAAGGAAAAGGACGGGGTCACCGTGAAAACAGATGCGGGGACCTTCCACGGTCGTTACCTGGTCGGTGCCGATGGGATAAGGTCAAAGGTGGCTAGGCAGGCGGGATTCCCGTCGTTCAAAGAAGTCATGCCGACCCTCGGCGCTGACATCCCCGACAAACTCGAAATTGGGGCCGATGTTCGCATTGACCTAGGCAAGAACGTAGCCCCGGGTTTTTTTGGATGGGCCATGCCTTTTGAAGGATTCACACGACTTCATCTTGGGTCAAACAAGGGCGGTCTCCATCATTTGGTCAAAAAATACATGCGAATTCTTGGAGCGTCGGGGTCCGTAATCGGGTGGCACACGGGGTCCATTCCTTTGTCAATGAGGGACACATTCGCCCGGGGCCGAATGGCTCTTTTGGGAGATAGTGCGGGACAGGTAAAGCCCCTTTCGGGTGGCGGCATCTATCCTCTTCTCGTATCCTCAGGCATTTTGGCCGACGCCCTTCTTGAACATGATTTTACCGAAAGGGCCACGGATGATTACGTAAGGAATTTCGAAGATGCCATTGGCAAGGAACTCTCCCGGGGCGAAATACTCAGAAAGGCATTCTTGAGAGTGGAGGATTCAACGATTGCCAAGGCCTTCAAGGCATTCAGCAGGGAAGAGGTCGCCGATACCATCAGCACCCATGGAGACCTGGACCATCCGTCACAGCTTGCCAAGAAATTGCTGCTGAACTATCCCGCATTGCTGAAATTGGCGCCCATGGTGGCTAGGGATTTGCTGTAAGCTGCTCAATTCTTCGGCTTCTTTTTCTTGTTCATTCTTCCCTTCATCTCAGCCATTTTGCGATATAGCCAAGGGAAAGAAGAGGGGTTCTCCCAGATGTAGAAGAGATATCCCGCGGCGATAAAAACAACGACGATGGCGTATAGTCCGTACATGCATGCCTTGGGTATTTCCTTTCTCACGCCAAAGGACGTGTCGGGGATGATGCCATCGATTCCCGTATCGAATAAACGGGTTTCGTTCAGCCGAGGCCCGGTTTCCGTTTCGTCGAACAATGAGTCCCACGTTGCATCTTCAAAGTATCCTCGTGACTGATAATGATAGGTTTCGTTGCCGCTATTAAAAGTGAGATTGAACCTTACAGTATATGCGCTCTGGGAAAAGTAATCGCCAGATGGCGTGTTGTCGTGGGCTCTTACCCCCACCTCCTCTGAATGTTCTTCGCCTGAAAGTAGGTCCGGTAGGAAAAGGGTCACTTCCTGGCCCTGACCGTTGAGCACAGGCGGTTGGTCCAATTGCCCGATGTCCTTTTGTTCGTTGACGGTAAGGTACTCGTATATGCCGACCTGGAGCTTGACGTT
>CAZPOY010000060.1:0-10260 GCA_964588345.1 uncultured Thermoplasmata archaeon | reverse complement strand
GTCCTTTCCGTGCAGAAAGAAGCCAGCGTTTCCAGAACCAGCCCGGGAGACACATTTGAATACGTCATCACCATGGAGAATACGGGCACATTGCCGGCAGCCCAGGTCATCGTGACAGACGTGCTGCCCACGGGAGTAACCTTCGTCACTTCCACCCACGAAGCGGAAAGGCAGGCCAATTCGACCACATGGACATTCAACGACTTTGGTCCGGGAACGATGGTCCTGAGGTTCGAGGTGCTGGTGGACCAACATACTTCAGCAGAACGATTGCTCCTCAATCAGGTCAATGCTGATTATAACGGATATACCGGTTATGCGTATCCCTCGCTTTCCGACAGCCACATCATGAATTCGATAAGGCCGGTGATGAACGTCGAGAAAACGTTCCATCAGCCCGAGGTGATAGTCGGCGAGATGGTGAACATGACCATCTGGTACAACAACACGGGTAGCGACGTAGCGGGAGACGTATGGATAAACGACACCCTGCCGGCCGAACTCGTATACGTTTCTGACACTTCTTCAGCGGTTGCAGTTGTTTCCGGTCAGGTAGTATCGTGGCACTTCCAAAACGTTTCCACCGGAACCCATTCGTTCCAGGTCCGCATGCAAGCGGATGCCGGACTAACCATCGTCGGTTCGCAGACCGTCGTCAATGAGGTAGCGTTGAATTACACGGACTACAACGGAGACTTCATGACCCCGGTGTTTGACTCGGATGCCATTGACGTAATAGGCATCGGAACCCCGAATGTCACCATCGAGAAGATAGCCGATGCGACGGAGATGAATCCAGGTGACACCGTTGTTTACACGATATATTACAACAATACCGGTGAGATAAATGCAACCGTCTGGGTAAATACAACCCTGCCCTCGGGCATGGATTACGTTTCGGACGATTCGACCGAGCCTGTTGTCATAAGCATTAGCGGAAGAAATCTATCGTGGTTCATGGGCGAGGTACCCGTGGGCAACCACAGTTTCCATCTTGTGACGCTATCCACATGGAACGGTACCGACGGCATGGCCCAGATGGCCGTTTCGTCACTCGATTACACCGATGCTGCAGGAAACGCATATCCGTCTTCTTCTGCAAACTGGACCGTTCATTATCTGGCACCCAACGTCACAGTCTCCCATTCGGTGAATACCAACCTTACCGAAGCAGGCAGCGAGCTTTCATATACGATAATCATCGACAACGCCGGACCAGGTTATGCGGGCTGGATTAACGTAACCAACACCTTCCCCACCAACGTCACCCTAATTGACCACGATGCCGACCTGATAGAAAATTCAACGGTGGTCGTCACCGGTTCGGACCTATGGATTAGCATCATGCACGCTTCAGAATGGTCCTACGAGATACATTTCAATGTAAGTACGCAGGCCGGGGACTTCAACGGCACGCTTCTAGAAAATTTCGTCGAAGTCACATACTCCGACGTTTCTGGGACGACCCTTGACACCCTTTACGCAAGCACACAGACGGTGCTCTATCATGTCCCCACCATGACCGTTGAAAAGAACATGGACGACCTGATACTCAATCCCGGCGAGGAGGTCACCTTTACGATTACCCTAGAAAACCCCTCCATGGCGGAAATGCTGCTCGTGACCATTTCAGAAACGTATCAGAATCTAACCTTCGTGGGCGACGACGTGGCAACGCGTTCTTGGCTCGTTCCGACGGGACCGGACCAGTACGAGGCAACGCATCTTCACCCCGGGACCTATGCATTCAACGTTACCTTCATGGTGCCATGGGATGCAACGGACCAGGACCAGGTGATGAACACCGTATCGGTGGATTACACTGACGTCTTTGGAAACTACCTGGGAACGGTTTCGGATTCATCGCAAGTATTTGTGGACATGCCTCCCGAAATAACACACGCTCCGCTTGATTATCAAGAAGCCCTGGTAAACATTACGATAGACGCCCTGGTGACGGACGATTATGGCGTTTCTGTTGTCATGCTCTATTGGACAAACGCAACGGGAACATATAGTGTGGAGATGAACGGACCCACCAACGACACCACGGGAACCTGGACGGGCACGATACCCGGTCAGCCAAGGAAGGGTCCCATAACGTACTATATCGTCGCTCTGGACAACAACGGCAACATGGACCGGGCCGGGGTTTATGAAGTGTACATCTATCTGCCATCACACATAATCTACGGACCCGTGACGCTGAACGGTGAACTGAAACCCGATTCCTACGTCCTTGTTTATTCCAACGAGACGGGCGAATCGCTTCTCACGACTACGCAGAACATTTCGACCTGGCAGGACCCTGTGACCGGTGAAGTGCTCGAAGAGGGGTATTACCGCGTTGACCTTGCGGACCTTCCCACGGGCTATGCCGAAGGTGACCAAATCCACGTTTACGCCATGATACCGGGACCCAACGACCTATACTATCAATATGAGGGGAGGAACAACGTGACCGTGAATCTGGACACCGTGGGCCAGGAAGTGCCCATCACCCTTCGTCTCATACCTGAATACTGGAACATCTTAGTTCCCATGGGCATCGTGGTGATGCTGTACGCTTACGGACGGCACAGAAAGAAGAGAAGAAATGGCCGGAAGAAGGTAAGGCCCCAGTGAGGTGAGTTCCTGACGAGAAGAACGTTGGTACTGACAATGGCCGCATCGATGGTTCTGCTGGCGTTCATCGGTGCATTTTCTCCTTCCGCGGAAGCCCAGAATGACCCGTTTTACATCATATACGGTGTCATCACCCTTCCCAATGGAGAACCCGTCCCTGACGGAACGAAATACTACGCAAGGAACCTTGACATACTAAGCGACCCGGGCGTATCATATGATGACAAATACATGCATAACGAAACGTATTCCACCAACTTTGGGGAAGGAATATACAAGGTCCCCCTCCATAGCGAAGACCTGCCGTCATCGGAGAACTCGCTGTTGTTCCGGGATGGCGACAGGATACGCATCAACTGCTCTTACAACGGCTATTCCATAACCGAGGTTCATACGGTTGACATGGACAAACATCAAGGGGACATACAGATAGACCTTGTATTGGAAAAAGACGCCGACTCGGCAAGCAATGGGGGAGACGATGCCTGGTACCAAAACACGGCCACCGTCGTGGGCATAATATTAATATCCGCTCTTGCCGTATTCACAGTTATATATCTCTTCGTTCCTCCAAGAGAGGAAAGCTGAGGATTGATGACATGAATGGCAGACGGTTGGCTCTTGCCAAGGTAAATGATGTTCCGCGACAGCATTCCGGTAGAGGTACCGCCTTATTGCTAGCACTTCTTCTTCTCAGTTCCATGGCCATCCCTTTGGCCCATGAAGCAGATGCCGCCCCGGTCGTGGTCCATCCCGTTTTTGGTTACGTGGAATCGGAGGGCGGGTCCCTCATCGCCGGAGCCCAGGTCGTCGTAACAGACGTTGATTCGGGCTTTTCCCAGAGCGTAACGTCGGCCAACGACGGCTATTATCAGGTGGACATCACCGATTACGACGTCGGGGACAACGTATCGGTGGAAGCGGAGTATGACGGCATCACTTCCGTCAATCATACCGAGATACCGGCGAGCACGGGAGCGTCAAGGGTCGATGTTCGTCTCAGCGTTACGGTTCATCCCGTATTTGGAACGGTATATTTTCCTTGGGGAGACCCCTTCCCCAACGTACTTGTCACCGTCAATCATGACGGCAATTCCCATCAAACAACCACTGATGCACTGGGGAATTACTGGGTGGACCTTGGACCGGGATGGGCTCCACTTGAAGAGGTTTCCGTAACGGCCGAGGACGAAGGGTATTACGGAAGGTACACGGAAAATCCCGTGGAAATGCCCTTCCGAATGGACATCTCCTTGGATGATACCATTCCACCGGTGGTGGAAGCATCGGGGCCGTCACACATCGGATTGGGAGAGAACCTCACCGTGGAAGTGAACATCACGGACAACGGAATGGTGGAGGGCGGTTTCCTCTGCTATAGGCATGAAAGTGCCGGAGAATTCGATTCCCAGGAACTTGTTGAAGAGGATGGCCTATGGACGGCAACGGTGGGACCATTTTCCGACGTTGGCGACATTTACTGGTATGCCGAAGGAAGCGACGGATTCAACACTACGAGAGACCCTGCAACAGGGGTATACACGACTGCCGTATTGGACCAGACCCCCCCCGTCATCGAACATGTGCCGCCGTCCTCCATTCCAAGCCACCTATCGCACGAATTAACGTGTTCCGTGACCGATGAAAAATCCGTTGAGGAAGTTTCCATAACTCTCAAGGACCTTAGCGGCCAGTGGGAAGAATTCACCATGACGGAAATGGGGGCCGACCATTCATACACGCTCCCGCCACAGAACGACATCGGAACCGTGGAGTATTACATAACGGCAACCGATGGAAGCAATTTGGCCCGGTCACCGGAGAATGGTACCCATGCCGTTGCAATAGTGGATGAGGTCCCTCCCAATGGCACCATCGAACACGAGGACGAATATCATTCGCACGAACCATTTTTCATCACCTTGTCTGGGAGTGACAACATCGAATTATCCAATGCAACAATTTATCATCGTTATTTAGGGGAGGATGTTTTTGAGTTCCAAAGAATCGAGGCCAACGCAGGCAACTTTGATTTTTCATTCGGCGTTCAGAACCGCACGGGCATTTTGCAATTTCACTGCATTCTGAACGATACGTCAGGCAACCAGGCCCGCATCCCCTTTGAGGGCGAGGTCCAAGCCAACGTCACAGACGTATTACCGCCATCCTTGCATCACGAAGTTCCCACGGAGGTGGAACCTTTCACCGAAGCATCGTTCAATGCGACGGTTCGGGACGATGTGAACGTCACCCGCGTCGAGTTCATGCACCGGACGGAAGCCGATGGGTCATTTTCCATGAAAGATTGTCAGCATGACCCTGCAAGCGGAACATGGGGGGCTACCCTGGTCCTAGGTGGGTCCGGCACCGTGGAATATTTCTTCAGGGCCTATGACGGGTCCAATGTTGGCGTGCTCCCTCTGGATGCCCCTTCGTCGTACTTCATTCTTGAAGTCCAGGATACGTCGCCTCCGGTCATGACGGCAAGCGTTCCCGCTACTGTGGAGATAGGCGAAGAACCACTGATATTCATCAACGCAACCGACCCTTCCGGCATCAAGAGCGTGAAACTGACTTGGAACGGCATCTATACCGGTACGGGATTTGCCTCGTGGAACGGCGGGTCGAACTATAGTTTCATTTTCCGGACGATTGAAGAATCAGGCACGGTGAATTTTTGGATTGCCGTGGAGGATGCCGAAGGCAACACGGTTCAGGAGGGTGCTTTCACGATGGAATGCCGTGACACCGTTCCGCCGGAAATATACCACGACGGCATCGACCTTCATTACGTCAACTCCACCTTCAACGTGACCTGCATTTCGACGGACAATTACGACATTGATGCGGTCATCCTCAACGTCACATTTCCCAATGGCACCACCTCTTCCTTCGCGATGGTCCAGGACGACGGGACGGCAGGTTCGGATTGGGACGGCGATGGCTTCTCCGATGCGGAACTTTACGGTCATTCATTATTCACCGGCAACGTCAGCGGTCAAGCCAATTACAGCATTCAAGCAACGGATGTGACGGGCAATCAGGTGAGGGACCCATTAGCGGGAAACCACTCCTTCCTTGTGGTGGAAAGGGACATTCCGATAATCACTGACCTAACGGAACGGGAGGTCCCCAGGGGTCAGAACATGTCATTCAGCGCCCTTGTCGAAGAGAACGGTTCGTACCTTTCAGTTGTGGTCGAGGTATTGGATGGAAGTCTGCAAGGCAATTATTCGATGTACCTTTCTTCAGGCAACGCATCAAAGGGCATCTGGGTCTACGACCTTGGCGAACCGACGCACCCCTTTTCTCTGGATTACCGCATAAAGGTCTCCGATGGAACCAATAACGTTTCTGCACCTTTTGACGGGTCTTTCAATACCCTAACCGTAATCGATTCGTCGCCTCCTGTCGTAGAATACATGCAGGTCTCAGGCAATTCAGCCGGCGAGGAGGTCACGCTATCTGCAAGAATCTCCGACGATTGGAACGTTACGGCGGTCCAATTCCAGACGTTTTTTGATGGCGAGGAGGGGGTGACCTATCAGGCGGAATTGACCGATGGGGGTCCTCCTTCCAACGGTACCTGGACGGCGACGGTTCCCCCTGTCATGGCTGTCGGATGGTTCCATTACAAGGTTTCGGCCACGGACATGAGCGGCAAAACGGTGCGGTTCCCCGAAGATTTCCGAAGGGTCTATCTCCGGGATGCATCTCCGCCCCAGGTTTTCCTTTCTCTGGCGGATGAGTATTCGGCATCGAAGAAAACGGACGTCGTGTGCCATGTCAGCGACGATATTGGCGTGTTGAGCGTGCGTCTTCACGTCGGCAACCAAAGCTACATGATGTCCCGTTATTCGGAGAATGAATACCGGTGTACTCTGGACCCGTTCTTTGAAGTCGTTGAGAAGGAAATATTCGCCCAGGTCAGGGATGCCAACAATTCCAACGTCAGCAGCATACAGAAGGTTGCTTTTGCCGACCTAGAAGGTCCCGAGGTGGGTTCGATGTCGGTCAAGGCGTTTCCGGCGGAACGGTCATCGGCATTTTACGTCAAGGCCTGGGATGACCTCAACGTAAGTTATCTGCAAGTTCGTCTGTTTGTTGATGGCAACTGGACCTTGCTGAATAGGACCGATGAAATCGCGGTTCCCGAGGATGCCTACGCCTTTGAGGTCCCGGCCACATTTTTCGTAGGCGACACCGTGGTGAACGTGACTGCGAACGACGGTTACAACGACGTTACGAAGCAATTTACCATTCAATTTTTCGATGATGAACCACCCGTGATCATCACCCATCATCCCAATCCCACTGAAGCGGGCAATGCTTTTTCAATTAGCATAAGCGTGGACGACAAGATTGCCGTTGAAGGCGTCGACTTATTTTTCAAAATCCCAGGTTCCACGGGGTTCGCCATTAGGCATCTTCTCCCGACGGAAGACCAGAACGTGACCATTCCTGCCATTTACGGAACGGGTGATTTCATCTATTACGTAAAAGCCACCGACGGTCATCACGAGTCTCGGTCACCTTCCACGGGTTATGCTTTGATAGACATCGTGGACACTACGCCGCCGGACGTTCATGAGGAAGTGACGGAAAACGGATGGGGGAAGATGGCATCGGTCAAATTGTCTGCAGAGGATGCATTGCCAGTGGAATTAAGCGTTTGCACTCTCGAATACCCCGATGAAGGAGAGATTGTGGTTCAGCCCTTGAGGAGAACCGACGGGCAGGGCTGGGTTTTCGAATTTGATTCTCCAGACCAGCCAGGAGAGGTGACATATCGATACGAAGTGTCCGACGGAACCAATGTCGTCGAGATGAACGGGACCGTCGTTTTTGCCGACCTTGTCGAACCGAAAGCATATATTCTTGCGCCGTCGCTGAATACGCCCCATTCCGCATCAGACCCCCTGCAATTCAAGGTTAGGGTCATAGAGAATTACAACGTGGAATCCGCCCTGTTCTTTTATCGTTTGTCCAAAGAAATGACCTTTTCGGAGATGGCATTCGACGAGGTCATAAATGGGACATACGTTGTGGAGATTCCTCCCCAGAACGTCACGGGTAACCTGCTATTTTTTGTCCGCATAAGCGACGGGACCACTACGGTGGACAACCCGGAGAACGGTACCCATGTCGTCACCCTCAAGGACATGAAGGACCCCGAGGTCAGCATCATTTCCGCTCCTTCCGACGTTCATCTCAATTCCGAAGCCATTTTCAAGATAAGGGCCTTGGACGACATAGCCGTGGAAGAGGTGAAGATGGTCTATTTCACCGCCGATTCCAATGAAAGAAGGGAGGTTTCTTCAGTCGAGGGAAATGACGGCGTATATACGTTAAAAGTGCCTGCTGGAGAAGAGACCGGGTCCATAGACTACTGGTTTGAGGTCACCGACGGGGAGAACACCGTGGTCCTCATGGACGGACACGAGCCGTTTGAACTGACCGTGGATTACAATCCGTACCTTCAGCTGGTCATGGCCCTCGTAATCTTTGCTTTGGTAACAGCCCTATTCATAAGGGAAATGGTCAAGTGACGGTCCATGTTCCACCAAAAAGATTTTTATTTAAGTCACAATGATGTGGACCGTTTCCCATGAACGAAGATGAATTCAGCCGATGGTACAACGACATGATAGACAAGGCCCAGTTGTGCGACAAGAGGTATCCCATAAAGGGCATGAACATATGGCGTCCATACGGCTGGAAGATAATGAAATTGCTCGACGGGTTGATACACCGGGAGATGGAAAGGACTTCACATGACGAAGTTTGCTTCCCCCTCCTGATTCCAGAAGAGGAGTTTCAGAAGGAAGCGGACCACATAGAGGGTTTTGGCGACGACGTCTACTGGGTCACCCATGCTGGCAAGAACGAACTCGACGTGAAACTGCTTCTTCGTCCCACCTCGGAGACCGCCATGTATTCGATTTTTCCCTTGTGGATTCGGTCGCATACGGACCTTCCGCTCAAGACGTATCAGGTGGTCAACGTATTCCGATATGAGACCAAGCAGACCCGGGCGTTCATACGGGTAAGGGAGATCCACTTTTTCGAAGCCCACACCTGCCACACGGATTTCGAGGATGCGGAAAGGCAGATAGAAGAGGACCTGGAAATAATGAAGAACCTTGCCAAGGACCTTTGCATCCCCTTCTACATCAACAAAAGGCCTGAATGGGACAAGTTCGCCGGTGCATTTTATTCATTGGGAATAGACGCCATCATGCCCACGGGAAAAACGCTTCAGATAGGCGGAATACACCAGTACAAGGAGAATTTCGCCAAGCCCTATGAGATTACATACGAAGATGAAGAAGGCGAGCACAGATATTGCCATCAGACGACTTACGGAATGAGCGAACGGCTCGTCGGTGCCCTGGTCGGCATTCATGGTGACGAAAAGGGCATTATGTTGCCTCCGGCCGTTGCTCCCTATCAGATTGTAATAATTCCCATACCGGCCAAGGGGAAAAAGGAGATGGTCGATGCGGAAGCTGGAAAATTGCTGAAACAATTTGAGGACGTTGGAATCAGGACCCACGTTGATCTATCAGATGACAGGCCCGGTTCGAAGTTTTACGACTGGGAGATAAAGGGGGTTCCCCTGCGGGCGGAACTGGGTCCCCGGGACATCGAGAATGAAAAAGTCGTTCTAGTCAGGCGCGATACCGGTGAAAAGGCCTTCGTCGCCAGGGACGAGGTGGCTCAAATAGCGAAAGAGCTTCTGGAAGACATCTCATCAAACCTCTTGAAGAGGGCAGAGGCGATGTTCAAAAATTCCACCAAGGAGCCGGAAGACCTTGCAGGTCTCTATGAAGGCGAGGAACCCGTTTCATTAGTGTATTGGTGCGGAAACGAGGAGTGCGCCACGGAGATGGAGACCACTGCGGAAATCAACGTTCTCGGTTCGCCGAGGAACATCGATTTGAAGGAAGGGCGTTGCCTGGTGTGCGGTCAGATGGGCAAGCAGGTCATGATGGCCCGGACTTACTGATGATAGCCATCCCTTACTGAAAATGATAATTCGAACCTATTGATAGTTAGACCAATTATTGTGCACGTCGCATTATGAACATGGAATGATTATCGTAATCCAAATAAGTCCCAAAATCGAAAAGAGTAGAAAAATTTCGATTACTCTTCTTCAGGAAGCGAATAAAGGACGGCCCCGACGACGCCGATGCCTACAAGAACTACCGTGGTCGAATAGATGCCGGCGTTGGTCCAGTCGAAGATGTTCCATGAATTGTACATGATTCCCCAGCCGATGTAAATGGCGATTCCCAGGCCCGCGATTCCTGCGTATATGGCCGCAAGGGATTTTTTTGGAAACCTCTTCTCTTCTTCTTCCTGCATGCAAATAGGCCAAAAAGGATGGGGTATATAATTGTTTTCTCTTGTGACGGGATTTCTTAGTGTTAAGATATAGGATAAGAAGATGATTAACACAAGGCCCGATGACCAGGTCCCTATACGGTTCTGACGTTCATCACAAACTTCCCGACCTAGCCAAGAGGGAAGGCATAGACTACAAGTCCGACCGGCTACACAGGGCCGATGTGGATACGGAGATAGCGCCCAGATTTGACATATCAAATCGAGGCTTCACTCGACTTTGAG
>CAZPOY010000059.1:0-10417 GCA_964588345.1 uncultured Thermoplasmata archaeon | reverse complement strand
AAAACCCGCCGAGTAAATCTCCTTGGTGGCCTCTTCAAGCTTGGGGTCTTTGGACGATTCGATGCCCCACTCCTCGCATATCTTTTTTGCAGGGAAATTCCCCCATTCCTTCGATTGGATTATGGGAATGGATTCCAGTGCGTCAATCTCCTCTTTTAAGATGCCGAAGGATTCGACCTTTTCAACGTCGTTTTTCAAATCCACAATGCCCATCCAATCATACGGGGCGTCCGATGGAACGCAGGTTACCAAGCCCGTGCCAACGTTCGGGTCGCAAAAGTCCGATGGAAGGATGATTATTTCTCTTTTTATCATGGGCGCCTTGCAGTATTTGCCGATGAGCTCCCTTCCGGTTACGGTTCCTACGACCTCCACGTCTTTTTTCTGATATCCAAGCTTTTCAGCCGCTTGCCTGCTCACTATCCAGATTTCGTCTTGGACCTTTGCCTTTACGTATTCGATGTCGGGGCTCACCCAGAAATTGGTCTGCCCGTAGACGGTTTCGGGCCTAAGCGTGGCTGCTATCAGATATTCACCTTCTTCTTCGAATTCGAATTTCAAAAGGGTGAACTCCTGCTTCTCAGCATTCCCCCCCTTTTGGATGTCGGTTTCCGATGCGTCTATGGCCACTGGACCGCAGTTTAGGCAGAATGAAGAATAATATGGTTGTTGCATCAACAAATCAAGTTCGTTGAGCTTTCTGAATTGCCACTGGATGAATTTTTTGTAATCGGGGTCAACGGTTGTCGTAAATCTCCGTTCGTCGATGAGAAAACCGAAGCGCTTCCAGTAATCCTCCATGTATACCTGGGAAAAATACTTCACGACCATTGACGGGTCCTTCAATTGAGGAATCATCTCCTCTGGGCATCCGTTGGACCTCAGGTACTCAAGAACGGACTCGTCTCCCCTTTCAACCCTCTTGGCAAGGGCTATTGAAAGATTTCCCGTAGCGTGGGCTCCTGCAGGAAAAAGAACGTTGTGCCCCGTCATCTTCTTGTAGCGCGCAATTATGTCGGTGTAGGTATATCCCCTCATGTGCCCGATGTGAAGGAAACCTGAAACCCCCGGATATGCGAATATCACCATGAACTTGTCCTTGCCCGGAATCGGGTCCGAATGGGTAATGTTCCTCTTCTCCCAGACATCCTGCCACTTCGATTCGGCTTTCTCCGGAACGTATTCTTTCATCGTATCGTGGATAGAGAAAGAGGGGTTCCTTAAATGGTTTTCAGGTCCATTCTGCGAAAAATAACATATACTCCCATCTTTTAACCCATGCCGAAAAGGAAGGAATGTTCCATGGACGACTTTGATGAGATTGAAAAAAAAATGGAAGAAAACAAGGATTTCATGGTTGAATTCCTTACAGAGATATGCAAAATACCCGCTCTTTCTCCTAAGAACATGGGCAAGGGCGAATGGGAGAAATCCGAAAAGATAATGGAATATCTAAAAGAGATTCCTTTTGATTCCATCGAAATTCATGAATCTCCCGACCCTGAAGCACTAAAAGGTTCCAGGCCCAATATCTTGGCAAAAACCAACGGTGATGGCCCAGCCCTCTGGATCGTTTCCCATATCGACATCGTGCCCGAAGGCGACCTGGACCTTTGGAACTCCAATCCATTCAAACCTGAAATCCGCAATGACCGGCTCTACGGAAGAGGCGTGGAAGACAATGGACAGGGGATGGCCACCTCCCTATATGCCCTAAAAACACTTCTCGAGTCGGGAGTGAAACCGAAGATGCCCGTCATCCTTGCATTCGTAGCCGATGAAGAGACCGGTTCCCGTCACGGCATCAGGTTCCTTCTCGAAGAAGGCCTTGTGGGCACCGATGACTTGCTGATTGTTCCTGATGCCGGGTCACCCGACGGTACGTACATCGAAATAGCCGAAAAGTCCGCTCTCCAATTCCGCGTCGAAGTCATCGGTGAACAGGTCCATGCATCACGTCCCCACAAAGGCAACAACGCTCATCGTGCAGGGGCCAAGCTTATGCTGAAGATGGATTCGTTCCTGCACGAGAACTACGCTAAGGAGAACGACCTCTTCTCCCCGCCTTTTTCAACGTTTGAACCTACCAGAAAAGAGGAAAACGTTCCCAATGTGAACACTGTTCCAGGCAACGACATCTTCTATTTCGACTGCAGGGTGCTCCCCCAATATGACGTTGATGAAATACACGGACATCTGGAAGAAATGGCCGATGAGTTTGCTGAAGAAGAGAACGTAAAGGTGGAAATCGACGTTCTGGGCAAGAAGAACGCCCCTCCAATAACCCCAGAGGACAGTCCCGTCATCAAACTTCTCGAAAAAGCAATAAAAGACGTGACGGGAAAAGAAGCAAAGACCTATGGCATCGGAGGAGGGACCTGCGCGGCTTTCTTCCGTTACGAAGGCCTTCCGTCTGCCGTCTGGTGCACCAACGATGAAACGGCCCATGAACCCAACGAGAACATCAAACTGGATTATCTTCTCCAGGACGCCAAGATATTTGCCAAGATTATGACATGCAAGTGAAAAAAAATGCAAAATGGGTAGTCTTTGCGTCATGTCAAAAACGTTACCAATCCTCCTCCAGTACGGAAAATGGTCGAAAGTTATAATAACTTGATTTTCCTTCCAAATCATAACCATAAGGGGAAATCCCATGGATTTGGAAAAGATAGAAAGTTTATTGAATGAAATCAAATCCATCGAAGGCGTAGAGACCACGACTTTGATATCAAGAAGTGGCATGCATATTTCGGGTGAGGTCCCGAAGAAGGCCCATCTTGAAACCTTCGTAGCCATGTCTGCCATACTGGTGGGCGCTGCGGAAACCTCCACAAACGAGTTGGACGAAGCCTTTGGCTTCATTACCATCGAACTAGATGAAAGCAAATTGCTTCTTCACTCCATCTCCACTAAATCCCTCATCGTAATCAAGGTCATCAAGGATTTTCCCCTGGACGAACATCGGGACTTTCTCACGAATAAATTCGATGACATCGAAGATTTCATGTGAACGTATGAAATTTCAGGCACCTTTTTCTATCTGATCTTCGAACCAGGTGGCAGTTCTCTATCGCTTTCAACGGGTTTTTCTCCAACATTCATCGGGTACGCTTTTTTTGACGTTATCAAGAATGCCTCGGTTTCATTTGCTTCTCCTTCGAGCCGAACGGTTCTACCAACATCCGCCTTTCCCCCTTCCAACGGTTTTCCCGTAAAGAAATGAAACTTCTGGAATTGTTCGAACTTTATCGTTGACGCACCTTTTTTCGTGAAATCCACCTGGGTCCCGGGTGTAGCACCTTCGGGGGGCCTAATCAGTGATACCGTTCCCTCTCCGTCGTCACCTGCCAGAAGCATCCCTTCGGAGGTGGCCCCCCTGAGCCGGGCTTTTTTGAGATTGGCAAGCACGAGTATGTTGCCGCACATCATCTCATCAGGCGTGTAATACGGTTTCAATCCCGCCACAAGCTGTATCTTCTTCTCCCCAAGGTCCACCTGAAGGATGTAAAGTTTGTCCGCATTTGGATGGTCTTCGATGGAAAGTATCTTTCCGACCCTGATGTCCAGTTCTTCCAACGGATTCTCTTCCGCTTCCTCCAACTCAATTTTTTTGAAGAGCGGAGAGGGTTTTTCAAGCTTTCTTGATGCCTCCATCGTTTCGTCAAGGCGCAGGTACCCGATGGTCTGAACCTCGCCTTCTTCACCAAGGGAATCCCAAACGCGCTGAGCAGCCGACGGGATGAAGGGATTCATTAACACCGCCAGCCCCCGGGACAAAAGGAGGGAGGTGTGAAGCACCGTAGCGCATCTTTCCTTGTCCTCTTTTACAAGTCGCCACGGTTCCTGGTCGTTGAAATACTTGTTGCATTCTCTGGCAAAATCCATTACGACATTGAGGGCGTTCTTGAACCGGCAAGCGGAAAGATGATTGTCCCACTTTTCCCTTGCGATGTTCATCTTTGCAAGAATCTCCTTTTCATCTTCCCCGTAAGTTCCCTTCGGCGGGACCTCCCCGAAGTTCTTGAAGGTGAATATTAGGGCACGATGGATGAAATTGCCGAATGTCGCAAGAAGCGTGTTGTTGACCTGGGCAGCATATTCTTCAAGGGAAAAATCGGTGTCCCTGTTCTCGGGCATGGTTATCGTCAGGTAGTATCTCAGTGATTCCTTGTCATATTTTTTTAAAAACGAAGGAACGTCCATGCCAATGCCGCGTGAACGCGAGAACTGCTCGTCCTCCCATCTCAGATATTGATTCGCTGGCACGTCGTAGGGTAATTCCAATCCTTCATAGGCAAGAAGCATGGCAGGCCATCTTATGGTATGGAAGGGAATGTTGTCCTTTGCAAGGAAATAATAATGTTTGGAATCGGAGTCATGCCAGTATCCCTTCCAGCCATCGGGGTCCCCCTTGGACTTGAAATATTCCTTGGTGGCTGAAAGATAACCTATCACCGCTTCGAACCAGACATAGATGGTCTTGCCTTCATATCCCTCAAGGGGTATTTCTATCCCCCAGTCAAGGTCCCGTGTTATGGCCGAATCTTTAAGCCCTTCTTCCAGGTACTTTTTGGTGAATCTATGTACATGTACCTTCCAATGGTCCTTGTCGCTTATCCATTCAAGAAGGTCTTCGTTGAAATCGGACCACTGGAAGAAGAAATGGTCCGTGTCTTTGAAAACCGCCCCGTTCCCGCATATCTTGCACCTGGGAGATAGCAATTCCTCCGGGTCCAGCGTATGTCCGCATTCATCGCATTGGTCACCCCTTGCTTCATCGTAACCGCATTCAGGACATTCCCCTTCCACGTATCGGTCGGGAAGGAATCTCGAACATTTTTCGCAATACGTCGATTTCATCGTCCTCAATTCTACGTGACCGTTTTTCCTGCAAGTGAGAAACATGTCCTGGACTACTTCGTGGTGATTCTGCGTGTCGGTATGCGTGTATAAGTCGAAATCGATGTCGAGGTCAATGAGGGACTGGACGTTCATCTTGTGGTTTCTCATGGCGAACTCTTCCGGGGGAACATTCTCCTTTTCAGCAGCCACGGTGATCGGCGTCCCGTGCATGTCGGACCCGGATACCATTATGACGTCATTTCCTTTCATTCGGTGATATCTCGAGAAAATGTCCGCTGGGAGAAGTGCTCCTGCCACGTGTCCAAGGTGCAAACTGCCCGACGCATAGGGCCAGGCAACTCCGATGTATATCTTCGCCATTTAGTTCACCTAGTGGGCAAAAAGGGGCAAGTCAAATAAAGATTACTCTGCCATATTTGTTGAATGAACATCCTTACGAATCCGGCGACGTTGACTCTTCACCTTATCGTAATGTTCAAACGTGATTTTGACACTTACGCTATTCTACTTGAAGGTCATTTCTTCTTTTTGAGAATGATACGTCTTTTTACAACGGTCCTGACCTTGCTTGTTCCCGCATGAACCGGGCTGAGTTCCCCGTGTCTTCTGGTATTGTATTTCCAGAAAAGATGGTCAAAAGCGATAAGAATGATGACAATTACTACACCCACCGCCGCCGTCTTTCCTATGGCAGAAATTGTCCATAGATTTACTTCATGCTCCATCTCAAAAGAAAGCCGGACCGAATCGTTAGTCTTGGCTCCCTTGCTCAACATTCCGGTATTGTCGAAAATAACGTGATAGGTCTGTTGGGTGAGAGAACGGAAACGGATTGTGCCGTTGGTCCGGTTCAGCAGCGAACCGCCTTTGAAGTAATAGATGTCCGTCGCCAGATTCAATTCCAACGCTGTTTCGAATATCTTGAAATGCGTCCCATTCATCAGCAGAAGATTGATACTTTTTCCTTCCTGCACTTCATAGGATATTTCAAGAAGGTCGCCTACGTCCATGTCGATTTCCACGTCATGATATTCACCCTTCTGTAAGACTA
Organism: uncultured Thermoplasmata archaeon; assembly: GCA_964588345.1. Taxonomy (GTDB): domain Archaea; phylum Thermoplasmatota; class Thermoplasmata; order CAZPOY01; family CAZPOY01; genus CAZPOY01. Next base: position 4,500 of record CAZPOY010000059.1, on the reverse strand, counting down.
TCTCACCTTGATAGCCCTCAGCAGACGAACCACATGGGACCAAGACCATCATCACGAATATGCAAATGGCGACCAAGCTAAGGGGCCTGTTCTTCACGCAATCACCAATGACTACATCCTGTTATCATTTTCGTCATCTTTATTTTCCGATGAAAGCCCTGACTGCACGCTGTTGGGGTCTCAATTGGTCTTACTTCAATAGTAATAAAGATAGTAATAATATCCCCCGCCAGCCAGAAGCGCCAACATGAGTATGGCAGCAACAAGGATTATGAGCCATGTCGGGATGAAAAAATCGTTTTCTTCCGACGGTTTATTTACGTCATCAATGGAAGACATCAAAGTAACATCTTCCGTAAGTGCCAGGGAACGTTCATCGGCCTTCTTGCCATTGTATTCAGACCCCACCTGAACATACCCGTAAAAGTCCTGTTCGCCTTCCTCAATGGTCATGGTCTTAACGGAAAGATGCACCCTGCCGTCAGGACCGGTCTTTCCGCTGGCCAGAAGAACGTCCGTTAGCTCCTCCCGAACTTCCACGGTTGCCCCAGAAAGGGGGTCACCAGAGTTGTCCACGACCTCCACCGTGACCCACCTGTAGAGAAACACCTTGGCATTCCCCGTTACGTTTATCCCGGGAACGTTGGTGCCGTTTTCCAAAGACGTTACATGCTTCCAGCCCCATATCTCCGTTTCCGTTGTGGAAGTGGAAGATATCATTATGTCGTTAGCGGTAACATTGTTCAGCAATCCACCGTTCTTCAAGGTTAATTCGTGCAAGATTGTGTTAGACATCTCTACGTAAATGGGGCAGTTCAGGGCATCGCCGTAATGGGTCCCTGCCATGGATAGTTCCTGAACGGAATCCAGGGAGAGTCCTCCTCCGATGATGCTATCGGATATGACCAGTTTTTTCAGAATGCCAAAATCAACGGTGGAAATGTTGCATCCGTTCAATGCCACCGATTTTCCGTTGTCTATGACCAGTGTGTCCATTTTTACGTCGGTCATCTCCACGTTCACATAATTCAGGGAGCAGGTTACGGAACTTAGGTGCGAATCTTCCAGAACAAGTTCATCACAGGTATTGATGGCAAAAACCAGGTTCTCCGATGTTACGTTGCTGATTTTCCTGATGGCAACCCGGTTTGCATTCATGGTCCCCCATAGGTCCATGGACGAAGATTCCATTTCAAATTCATCTACGTTGAGGGGGGTTGGTTCAGCAATGGTCAATTCTGATTCCTTCAGTTTGATGTTCCCATTGCCATCATTGGCCGTGAAAATGCCAATGGAAGTCATGGTCGAATTGAGAAGCACGAGTTCTCCATCGTTCTTCAAGGTGATGTCGTATGAATGGTGAGACGAAAATGAAGAATTGCGCATTACGAGTTTTCCTGATATCTCCACTCCAAACTCCTTTGGTCCAGACTGGTCCAGACCAAATGTGGAATTTTGAATGAACAAACGACCCGTTTCCGTGATGATGAGGTTCTTGCTGAGTGAAAATGATTGATTGACCCAGCGGTCCTGGTCTATGACCATGTCTTCCTGTTCCATTGAATAAGAAGTGGTGGACCCTACCACAATCGTTGAAACGAGAATAAGCATAGCAAACGCTGGTGCTGCGAACTTTTTGAGCATGTGCATCCCGTATTTTCAATCCGTGTCTGGGTATTTATAATTACGCTTGCTTGTTCATTCACAGAAGCGGGCGTACGAGGTCTTCAAGCACTTGTTTCCGGTCACCTGCCTTAACTACACCCGAAGCAAGTAGAACGCCCTTGCAACCGAGTTCTACGGCCTTCTTGACGTCCTCCCCCGTCTTGACACCGGCACCGGTTAGCACCTTGACCCTTGGGGAAATGGCCCTGACCGCTTCGACGGAATCTGACACAACATTCGGATTTGCCTTGGTCACGGAAACGTCGCCTCCGATAAGTTCGGGTGGTTCGACGGCCACGTAATCCGGTTCAAATACGGCACATGCTTGTGATACCTTCACGTCGTTGGTGCATACGATGGTCTCCAACCCGAGTTCTTTCGCTTTCCTAACGATGCTACCGATGTCCGCCACCCTCATCCTTTTTTCCGAATGATTGATGAGAAGACCCCTGGCACCTGCAATTTTCACTGCCTCAGGGGGGACGCTTCCCGTTCCCGACCCGGGGGGCATGTCATCGGCATGCTGGGCCAATATCGGAACGGTTGCGTTTTGGCAAAAAAGGGTCAGGTCGGTCATCGGCGGGCAAACGGGTATCTCGATGCCTGAAGAACGGCTTACTTCCTGACAGGCCTTGAGGAGATTTACACCTTCCTTACCGAATGACTGGGGGTATGTCTTCATGTTGACTACGATTATCGGGTCCTTCATTTCAACACTTCCGTTTTCCTCATTGCAACCAAACTATTTCATACCATTCCATATCTGTTCGAAAACCCAGTCGAAGGTCTTGGTCAGGAGCGTTGACTCGCTCCACAGAGATGTTCCCATGGGTTCATCTTTCGTATCGCCAAGAACGCGAATTATGAGAAGTTCTTCGTTGTCCTTGATGATGAAGGAATGATTGGGGTTCTCGATTTTTTTGAGGTGAGCAATCCGGTTCAGCACGTCAACGACGTTCTCGTCGATGTCTTCAGCAAGAAGTATCCTGACATTCACCCCTTTTGACCATGCGTTGGATATGGCATCCTTCAGATTTTCAGCGATGTACCTGGCAACCCTTCTCCTGACCGTCATGGCTAGTTCCATTTCCGCGCTGTCTATCAATCCTTCCAGGTCCACCCATATCTCATCACCTTCTCTCACAGAGAAAACGTCCGTGGGTTTCTTCAATTTAAGATTTTCATCCGATATCCTTTCGAGCAGGTCCACAATGTCTTCCGAACACGTCTTGACCCTTTTTAGTTCCGTTTCCATCTCAAGCTTCAAGCCACTGTTGTATCTTTCCAATGCCCTTTTTGGCGGCACCGCTGTGTATTTTGCAGGACGGGTCATCTTCATGAGGACAAAACCCTTCTTTTCCAAAGATTCCATTACGTCATATATCCTTGCATTGGGAACGCCGCTGGCCGTCGATATCTCCGACGCAGTATGAGTTCCTCCCGTCAAAAGATTGGCATATGCCTGAATTTCGTATTCCGAAAGACCTATCTTCTTAAGGGTGTCGAAAACCTTGTTGTCCACCTTCATGGACCAAACAAAAAATTCAATGTTATTAAAATTTATCGTGTTTTACTACTTTTCAGTGGTTTTTTTTCTCAATCGATTCAATTCCTTTATCTTCTTTTTTACTTTTGCGTCCTTCTTTTTGACAAGAACGAGAAGTTCTTTTGCTTTGTCTGACCTCTCCTTGACGTCCTCCTCCATTTCATCAATCCTGCCTTCTCTTTCTTCCAGTTCCTTTTCCTTTTCAGTGATTTCTTCTTCCCAATGGGAAAGTTCGTCTTCCTTTTCAGAAACCTTTTTTTCTCGTTCAGCAATGGATTTTTCTCCATTGGAAGAATCTTTCATCTCCTCTTTCAACTCTCGATTCTCCTCTTTTAGCATCTCAACCATAGTCTCGAGGTCCGCGATCTTTTGACTGTATTCCTCTTCCATTTTCATGAGAGATTGGGGGTCGATGCTTCCATTGCCATTCTCTTCATAATCATCCAACTGTTCCCTTTTCCTTTCTATCTCTCTTTCCTTGGAACGCAGGTCTTCTGCCTTCCATTCGAGTTCCAACTTCTTTTCGAACAGTTCCTCATCGCGTATGACCTCCTCTTTTGTATCTTCAAAATCGCCCAAGTTGACGGACCCCCTCATAATGGCTCCCATCTCATCCTTTGAAACGATGTTTTCCTTGTAACAGGTAATTAACCAAATGATTGGGCAGAAGGTATCCAGTTCCTCCTTTTCCTTAACGGGACAGCCGTCAGGAAGCTGGTCAAGGTCAAAAAGCCTCTCCTCGGCAAGGTCACATTCATATTTGCCCCCATAATGAGGGCACCTGCTAATCCCTCCCTTTTCCAGTTGGAGAAGAAAGCCGTGTTCGGATACTATGAGGAACTTCTCCTTGTCCAACATTGCATTTGATATTGTGAATGGCTATTTAGTCCTTTCTCGCAATAAAACTCAATGCTTTTATACCATCATTTACATTGCCAGCAAAAAGGTGAATGAACACGTGGACGGAAGAAAATTCATCGATGGCGTCAAGATTAAACTCATCCCCATTGCCCCAATATTGGAACACGCCATTCAAAAACAACTCAATGACATCGGAACGACGCCAGAACATATGACGCCCGATGAAGCTGAAAAATTCATAAAAAAACTCACAGACGCCCTTACCCTTTTTTTGGGAAAGGAAGGAGCGGAGAAGGCGAGGACAGATATGATGAAGGAATTTCGCAAATCAGCACCAGACCACTTTGATGAACGGTCCCTTATCTAAATTATCAAAATTATCTAAAAAATCAAGGGGATGACGAAATGGAAACCACCGTGGAATTTTT
>CAZPOY010000058.1:0-10531 GCA_964588345.1 uncultured Thermoplasmata archaeon | reverse complement strand
CATCATTCGTTCCACTATCTTCACCAGTTGCATCAACTACGGGTTGAGGGATTGGTTCCATTTCGTAAGTAATACCAAAATTCTTTCCGTCACTATCCCAAGTTTGTGGTGTTGTGCAGGAAGAATAATTCATTGTTGCGGTTGGATGGTGCCCTCCAGATGCTGTGGGCATTATCTGCGCCACGTGTATAAAGGTGTCTGCTATATTGTAGGAACCAAAAAAGGAACCCCAGTCAAGATACACCTGACACCACGTGTTTGTGCTGCTGTAGGTCATTCCGTTTGCGGTCTGGTCCACGTAACCACCATATTCCTCTGGTGTAATTGATGTGTCGCTTGGATTGCTGACACTGAACATGGTAATATTCCCGTAGGGCATATGACCACTGTCTACTTTTTCCATAATCGAGGTCCCGTCTGCAGCATCATTAAAAGCCAATGCTGCAAATCTTGCCGGGGCTCCCGACGTAGCCTGAGTCACCAACGGTAATGCAGCAAACACGCTCACTACCATCAACAAACTCATGGCCATAGCTATCATTTTCTTATTCATACCTCTCATTCTCCTTGTATGTTTTTTAATTAGAGCAATACGCTCTTTCGTTAATCCTGTCAAAACTTGGCCATATATAAATATTTTTGTATTACCCTCGAATTTTCACTAACCATCTATAGTAATAACAAATATAAGCGAATCATAAAGGGGGCCGGTGAAAAGTACCAGGCCACCAAGGTCGAGGCTCAGTCCCCAGGTCGGGATACGAACACCTTCTCGACCCCGTGACCCCTCGAGCGGCGGTAGTGCGAGGTAAGGCTGCTCCCGTCAGGGCCTGGCCCGTTCCCCTCGATTAAGCCGGGTTTCATCGTCCTCCAACGACTAACTCCCAACAACACCGACCCCGAAGGACAGGGTCTCATGGTCGGCATCCGGCCCGGCAAAGGGCTGGATACTTCTTCCCTGGCTGTCACCCCCGCTATCGACGATTTCGGTGTAAAAGGGCACGCCGAACGCCCCGGTCTAGCCTGGCAAACGTGCTATACCTTGACGCCCTATAAAAAATATTCGAAAGGCACGGTCGAAAAAATTGGGACGAAACGAAATGTTCCCAAGTCCCAAAAAACGGTCCAATCCACCAATATCTATATAATGATTTCAGAGATATATGCCCCTGCCGGGAGATTACATGGCCGAAGATTTCGAACCGGATTACCTGCCTAGGTTACTCGAAGAGGACACTCTAGAACTTTGGAGAAAGACAGATGCAAAAGCGAAGGCCAGGAGCTCTCATTCGGAAGGAGACGATTATCTTTTCCTCGACTTCCCCTTGTGGCCCACCCTACCCTTCAACCTTCACGTCGCATGGCAAAAGATTGCCCAAGATGTCTATCTCAGAGCCAGGGGTCTGTCGGGAAACCAGGTTTTGCTTCTACCAGGCGTATGCCCCCATTCTTCCAAGCTCGAAAACGAGATAAAGGAGAACAACAGGAACATCTCCGAGGAAGACCTCATACAGACGGAAAGGGCCAAGGGATATGCTCTCATTCGAGGGTTTCAGGAAACGCTTAGTCGGGCAGGCGTATGGGCCGAATGGGAACACCCCTACGATACCAGCACGCCGGAGTACGCCGAAAGCTTGTGGTGGACCTTCAACGAAGGGATGAAAAAATCCCGCATCGTGGAAAAGGATACCGTAGTCCCGTGGTGCCCTCATTGCCAAACCCCCCTTTCGACCATCGATTATACCTGGGAAGTGGCGGAAGGGCCTTACATCGTTGCCATCTTCACCCTTGAAGATACTGGTGAGAAACTCCTGGTATCCACAAGGCATCCTGAGATTTTCACTGCTACCTCGGCCCTTGCCGTGGACCCGGAAAGAGACTATTCCGTCGTCGCCGTCAAAGGTTTCGGCAATGTAATACTGCAAAAGAAAGCCGTGGAAGAATTCATGGCCAAGGCCAACATTGAGGAATGGGGGTTTGTCTCGAACATCAAGGGTCAGGAACTACTTGGCAAGACGTACCTTTCACCTCTTCAACCGCTAGTTGAAAATACGGAATGGACGTCGAAGGTCGTCGTCGATGCCAATGTCCCTTCGGAAGGAACCGGGATACTGGCCATCGCCCCTGGCATGGGAACCCGGGAGATGAAGATAGGCGAACGATACGGACTGCCGCTCATTTCACCCTTCAATGAAAAGGGGTCATTCCGGTCGGAAAAGGACACGCCTTACGAACGATTGAAGATTTCCCACGTCACCCGTTCCATCTTCATGGAACTAAGCAAGAAGAACGCCGTTTTCTACAACGACCTGGAAGTACGACCCACCCTTGTTTGCCAGCACTGCAAGAACGAAGTGACGTTCAGAAAGAGCAGGGAATGGTTTGTGGACCTTTCGGTAATCCGTGATACGCTTCTTGATGAAATTGAGGACGTGGACTGGATTCCACCCTGGTCTGGCGGCGCGTGGCTTTTCGACCATTTCGAGAAGATGGGGGATTACTGCATCAGCAAGCGTTCCACTTTCGGCATCTCGTTGCCCATCTGGTACTGTGAATGCGGAAAAAAGCGAATCTTCCAATCCACCGACGAGATAAAAAAACTTGACGGATTCATGGAAGGGGGTGGCTTCACGCCTTCCCACATGAGGAAACTCAAGGTCACCTGTGAATGCGGAGGGGCCATGGAATTTTGCGAAAGGACGGCACATCCGGTGCTGGAACTGGGTTCGGCATCCTGGGGTGAATTCGGTTATCCCATGTCCAAGAAACTGTTTGAAAGGTGGTGGCCCGCCCACAATACCGTCGGGGACCTTTCTCTTGGAAGAATATGGTTCATCTCACAGCTTCTGACGGGGACGGCCACCATGGGACAGGCCCCCTTTGAAACGGGCATTGCACTTGGACCCTTCGTCGAACCAAAGGACGATGAGGTAAGCGTCGAATCGATGATAAGGGAATACGGATCCGACCCACTTAGGTGGTACCTCGTATCCATGGGACCCTTTTCCAAAATTCGGTTCATTCAGCCCGAGAGCGTCAGGCAGGCCTACAGGACCTTGAATACGTTTTGGAACCTCTCGTATTATGCCTTCAAGCAGACCCGCATGAGGAACATAAAGGAGATAAGCCCCAAGGATGCCCTAAAAGAAGAACTTGCCGACCCGGTGGATGTCTGGTTCATTAGCAAATGGGAACGGCGCAAGCAGAAAATCATAGACGGATACGAAGAAAATCGTCCGTGGGTATCGCTCCATGAACTGGAAGCTTTCATCGAGGAGGATTTTTCCAAAAGCTACCTTTCACATGTCAAAAGGAGAATCGCATCAGACATTCCCCACAGGAAGAAGAACGCCATCATCTCGTTGCTCACCAGGACCATCAAGGAAGTGACGATATTCCTCAACCCCATCTGCCCCTTCATCACCGACGTGGTCCATTCGAAGTTCGACAAGAAGGTCCTCACCCTCCAAACCCTAAGATTTCCCAAAGCGGACCCGGAACTTATCAATGATGAGGTTGTGGAGGACATCGATTTCATCATCGACATTTCGTCCGTCATCACCAGAAAAATTGCCAGTGGTGGCCGGAAACTGCGCTGGGGCGTGACCCGGGTGATAATCAAGCCAGAAGTGGAAAATAATTACGACGTTCTCGAGAAGTATCAGGACATTCTCTCGATGATGTGCAACTGCCAGAAGGTTCAGCTAGTTCGCCCCGACGAACAGTGGGACGAAATGGACCTCAAGGTCGAACCGAACCGGAACGCCATCGGCAAGGTCTATCGTCAGTGGGCTTCGAAGATTGCAGCAATGCTCGCCAACAGGCCCGCCCACATCGTCAAAAAAGGTATCGAAGAAGGGGATTATTCACTGGGCATCGAAGGTCAAAAAATCAACATCCTTCCGGACATGGTCTCATTCACCGTTACCCTTCCCAAAGGTGTCCATAAGGTCGAATTCGACAAGGGGAAGATGTACCTGGACTTTTCCGAAGACGAGGAGTTGATGGAGAAAGGATTCACCGCTGAAGTGAGAAGGCGCATCCAGCAGATGCGCAAGGAGATGGACCTCGATTACGCCGACTATGTGGACATTTACCTCTGCATCGACAACGACACCTATGAACTGATGGAAGACCATTTTCAGGAACTTCTTTACCGGGTCCGGGGCAGAAGTCTAGAAATTGTCGAAGAGCCGTACGGCGAATTCGCCATTGAATGGTCCATTGAAGAAAGGTCCGTAATCATCGGACTTTCACCCATCCGCATTTCACAAACCCTTGAAGAATTCATTAACATACCCACCATCAATTACGAACGCGCCATCGCCCTCATCGAAGCAGGTTACGAGAGCATCGACGAACTGGCCAACGCCGAGAAGTCGGACCTCATCAAGGTCGAGGGGATAGACCGGACCAACGCAAGGCGCATCCGTGTGCATTTCGAGAAGCAATCCGAATCCGAGGACAGGGAGATTTGCCCCCTTTGCGGAGCCGTTGCTGCCACCGAAGACGAGGTCTGCCAGCGTTGCGGAACGCCCTTTTCCAAAGAGGAAGAGGCACCCGAAACGCCTCCTGCTGAAAAGAAACCGGTCTCCATAAGGCCCAAGGAGGAACTCCCTCCTCCGCCGGCGGAACCCGAGGAAACCATTGCGGAACCTGAGGTTGAGGAGATTCCCCCACCTGCTGATTCTCAAGAACTCTCTGAACTTCCGCCGCCTGAATCGGTGGAACCGGAGGCAGCCGCCATCGTCGAGGAAGGCAAGTATGTGTGCCCCAGTTGTGGAGCCAAGTACGAAGAGCCCGTTGAGGTCTGCATGGTATGCGACACGCTGATGAAAACCCCTCCGCCCCCCGAAGAATCCACCGCGGTCACCGGTACCCTCTGCGAATCGTGTGCTTTCAACATCCCCGAAGGCGAAAAGAAGTGCCCCAACTGCGGCAAGGTCATCGAAGAGAGTGAAGAACTCTATCCCGGCATGACGTATCTGGTAAAAGAACCGACCCTGGACGGGAGCATGAAGCTTTTCCTCGAAGGACTGAAAGAAGGGCGCAAGGGCTTTTGCGTCACCCGGAAGTTCCCCCAGAACCTCATCATCAAATACGGGGTGCCCAAGGACCTGCCCATGCTTTGGCTTTCATCCGTCGGCAAGGAAAACGCCATCCGCCCAATGGACCTGGAGAAATTGTCACTTTCACTGGAGCAGTTCCTTTCCAAGGAGCCCGGTTCCCTGATAATGTTGGAGGGGATCGAGTTTCTCGTGACCAACAATTCATTTAAAACGGTCTTGAAGTTGATTCAATCACTGAAAGACCAGGTCGCCATCCGCCAGGCCACCCTGATAATCACCGTCAATGCTGCAACGCTTACTGCCTCCCAACTGAACCTTCTTGAAAGGGAAATGGACATCGTCGTTAATCTGTGAAACGGGATTTATCTTTTGACATAGTGAATGGAGTTAATCGTGGTTTATTTTACGGACATAGTGATGAATCTATGATTAAGGAGGTTCGTCGTTGAGAAGATACTCCAGCACGGGCTGATAATCGTGTCGCCTGCAGTATTCGAGGTCTTCCATGGGGAACAGAATTATTTTCGGTTCGTCCAGAATGAAATCTTGCTTTTTGTATAGTTTCATTATCTGGGTTCGCACCTCATTGAATTCGTTGTAATTGTTGAACGCTCCCAAGAGTATGTTTTCGTAGTTTCCGCTGACCATGAAAATCTGGGGCATCTTGTTTGTCATTAGCTTCACCCCTTCCTTTCGTTGATGGAGGGGCGCATTGGGATTGAACTTCGTGTGGGCCAGCACCAGTATCTCGTAATCAAGTTTCTTCAAGTCGATGATGTTCTTCTGTTCCAGAAGATTCTGCCTGAAAAACCGTTTTTTGATCTTTGATACGGCCTGCCTTGATGCGTTTACCTTTGCTGCGATGGACTTGTCGGGAAGCGATGGATAATCCACCAGTCCCTTGAGAACGTCTTTCTCCTTTTCCGTGAGATTTTCCCTCTTTCGTTCTTCAAAATCCAATTCGATGTCAAAGGGTATGCCCTCAAGGTCGAATTTATTCATGATGAGCGAGGAGAAGTTGAAGTTGTTGAGAATCTTGGAAAGCCCCAGCGGAAAGATGATGAAGTTCCAGCGTTCCCCGTCGAACAATTCGTTCTGGTTAAGGAAGTCCTCGACCTTTTCCATGGTAATCTTGGCATCGGTGTAATCCTTGTGATACGACATCACAAAGCCATAATCCTTAGAGAATGCGGAATGGAATATCGTCCTGTCTTTCAAAAGGGTTTTCATGTTCACGTTCTCCCTGAGGTCCATGCCCCCCACGTGGGATATTCTTCCATAGCCGATGGTAATTATCTCTGCGTCCAGGAAACGGAAGTTGGGAACGTTTACTAGCTGGGTGTACCCATTTTTCTTCAAGCGGCGCCTGATGGCCGTGACCGTTGAGATGTTTTCATCGAGGACTTCGGCTAGTTCCCTGTCGTTGAGCGACGGAAACCTCAAGAGACCGTAGAGCGTTAGCTTTTCCTTGTCGGTGAACCCCCTCTTAACCATGTCAATAGGTATGTCGTATTTATGTAATAAAAGTTCCCTTTTTTGCTCAAAAACCCGAAAATGAAATAATTTGCCTTGCGTTTTATTGATTTATGGAAAGTCTTTGCATGACCAACCTACTTTTCACAATTTTTGCCGGTGGCATTTTCCATTGTTTTTTTGAATATTTCCTTAAGTCTGGGAACGGTGTTGAATTGGTCGAATCGGTTGATGGGAACCCACCGGTAATCCACGTTCTCATGGTCCAGGACCACTTCTTTATTTGCTTTCACGATGAAAGGATGCACCAGGAACCGGTCCACTTTTTCCGGGTCCCCTTTTGCGATTATGTCCTCTTTTTTTATGGATTGGCCCGTCTCCTCTTTTATTTCTCTCATCAGTGCCTCAACGGTCGTTTCTTCATTTTCTATGTATCCCGAGACGCCGGACCATGCTCCTTTGTATGTCGGAGCGGATTTTGGGCGTTTCAAAAGTAGGATCTTGCCATTGTTGATGAGGTAACCCGTGACTACCTTTTTCACGGTTCTTCAATGCCCGGGGTTTACATATAGGTGTCGAATGGGTGCTTGCGTCGAAAGATACAAAATGCTGTCCGGTTATCAGGTGTAGATGATGGGAGCGAAAAAGAGGGTGCTCATGGTCGCTTATTCGTATTACCCCTGGGACCCTAGAATAAAGCGGGAGGCCATGGCTCTTTCCGACGCAGGTTACGTCGTCGACATCATCTGTCTGAAGGATGTCGGTGAGAAGCGTTTTCAGCAGTATGACAACATCAACGTTTATCGTCTTCCCTTGAAGGTGAAGAGAGGCGGGGGTCTGCGTTACATCTATCAGTATCTCGTATTTTTCATTCTTTCTTTTTTTAAGGTCACGGACCTCTTCTTGCATCGGCGCCATTATTTCATTCACGTTCACACGTTGCCCGACTTCGAGGTCTTTTCGGCTTTTGTCCCCTGGCTTTTTGGTTCTCGCGTCATCCTTGACATGCACGAAATGATGCCCGAACTCTTTGCTGCACGTTTTGGTCTTAGTGAAGATTCGTGGAAAATGAAGGTCGTTCGGTGGGTCGAGGAGGTTTCCATACTCTTTGCGGATGAAGTTTTAACGGCGGTGGATTCCTACAAGGACGTTTTCGTTGAAAGGGGTGCGACTCCCGAAAAGATAACCGTGGTAATGAATACGCCCTCCTTCGTTTCCACCGGTGAAAAGCGGGCGGAGAGGTATCTCCGCAAGCATGGTCTCTTGGAAAAAGAGTTGCTCATTTATGCTGGCGGCATCAATCCCGAAAGGGACATCATCACCTTGGTCCGTGCCGTTGAGAAGCTTGCTTTGAAGAGGGAGGACCTTCATCTTCTCATCTTCGGTCATGGTGATGAGGAGTATATTCGGAAGGTTCGCAACATTGCCCCCATGGTTTCCGTTTCATTTGGTGGAACGATTCCCGCGGAGATGGTCGTTCCCTTCCTGAAGCATTCGAAGATAGGTGTCGTGACGTACGAGAGGAATCCTTTGACCGAGAGGGCGTTGCCGACAAAGGTTTTTGAGTATGCATTTTTGGACAAGAGCATGGTTCTTCCCGACCTGCCCCTTCTCAGGAAGGAGTTTTCTGGGGTTGCACAGTTTTACGAGCCGGAGAATGTTGAAAGTCTGGTTTCTTCTCTGGAGAAGCTTTTGGATGACCCGGGGATGTATTCGGGTGAAGTTGCAAAAAAGACCGAGAAATATCGCTGGGAGGTCATGGAAAAAAGACTCCTTGGTTTGTATGAGAAGTTATGGAAGGAAAAGGAATATTGAGATTATTTGGTAGTGCTCTTTATGGAGCACGTAAATGATGATTTTGTTCGTGGTGAAATTGGAGTTATCATCCGAAAAAGTTCATGAAACCGCATTCGGGGCATTCGGGGATGGTTTGGTTTTGATCCATGTGTATCCCATATGCGCATCTTGCACATACCAGGACCCTTCTTTTTGCAGGAGTTCCTGATTTGAATACTGTCACTTTTTCACCCAAACGGTTAATTTGATTTATTGTTATTAAGATTTTTCATATACTTACACAAAAACAAGATTATGAGTGGTGGTGATTTAGCATTGATGCTAATTAGGTAATTGATTTTATGAAAAAAAAATCTTGGAATCGTGTTTTTTTTTGAAAAAGCTTAATCTTGGAATCTTACTGAAAACACTTTTATGAGGATACGTTATGTTTCGGTCAGATGAGGGCAATTCACGTATCGGGCATCGACCCGCGTTCTACGCATCCTGGGGGTACCAGGACGTATGTTCTTTCGTTGATGGCTGAGAGTGAGAAAAAGGGTGTGAAAACGTCTCTCATCGGTGCAAAATACCGGGGGGTTGGGGGTTTTTCACCGGTTCGTTTTCTTGGTCTTCCCATGAATTCTCCCAGCAGTTTCGTTTTTCTTTGGAAGTTGTTTTCCGAGGTCCCTTATATGAAAATCCGCCGCAACGACATACTTCATTTCCATCGCGTTGAGGAGGCCTTGCCGTTCATCATTCATTGGCCAAGCAACCCGAAGGTCCTTACGCTTCACGGCGTTCCCTACAAGGGCATCAAGCAGCGGAACAACGCTTTTGTTTCTTTTATTTACAAGTTGATTGAGCGTCTGGTCATCAGCAAGGTGGACAGGGTGATAGCCGTTTCCGACGAAGGGCGTCAATATCTTCTTTCTCAGTACGGCAAGGAATCCACCGTCATTCCCGTGGGCGTGGACGTGGACAAGTTCGTTTCCAGGGACAAATCGCGTGGGAAGGTGGTTCTTTTCGTGGGTCGTTTCGAGGCCGAAAAGGGCATTGGCGATCTTGTTAGGGCTTCTCGGAACATTGATGCGACTTTTGTTGCCGTGGGGTCCGGGCCGTTGAAAAAGATTCTTCTTGCCAATGGAATAAAGGTTTTGGGCAAGGTTCCCCACGACAAGATGCCCGAGGTTTATTCTTCTGCGGACGTGCTGGTCCTTCCTTCTTCATACGAAGGTTTTCCCACCGTTGTTTTGGAGGCCTTGGCTTGTGGCGTTCCCGTGGTATCCTATGATGTCGGTGACGTGTCCGAGGTTTTGGACGTGTCCGTTGGAAAGATAAGTTCGCCTACCGATTTTGTCCGGGACGTTGCGGAAGTTCTGGAAAACGGCCGGCTCAAAACAAAATGCAGGGCCCGTGCAATGGAATACTCCTGGAAAAAGGTTGCAAGGAAGATAATCGCTATTTATGGGAAATTGTTTGAGTGACGGTTTCTCTTAATTCAACCTGCAATGCGTTGATAAACGTACACTCTGTCGTGCCCCTGATACGGTTCTCTGTCCAGAACAAAATTGAACACACGCGTCAACAACGACGGTTCAATCCGATCATCATATGACTTCACCATCGTGAAGTTGTTTAAAGACAAATTTTGTTCGGGGGTGATTATGAAGTCCGTTTGGTTCAAATTATTCTTGTCCGTTGAGATTTTTAGTGATATGTCTTCGTCTAGATAAATGGAAACATAATTGTTTGAATAAGGTTTTCTCACTTCTGAATAAATTATCACTTCGGTGTCTCCTTGATGGTTCTCATTGATGTATTCCATCGACAAAACATATCCGGGAACGTATGTTGCGCTAAGTGAATTTATTATCATAAATATCATGGCGACAGAAAAAATTAGTTGCTTCTTGTCCTTTAACGACGGGATGAATGCGAAAAAGGCAGGAATGTAAAGAAGCAACATCCAATTGTCAGAATATATGGAAACGAATAATCCGCTTATTAGTATTGCCAATATTACGTATTTATTGAGTAATTCATTTCTATTTTCTAAATCAAAATTCTTTTTCAGTTCCATTGAGAAAAAGAACAGAAACGGCATTGAGGACATGAGATAATACCTGCTCACTCTTTCGATGGGTTCCGTAGCGTATAAAGGAGAACCTGAAGCGTGATTTACAACTATGAAAAAAACACCTGCAAATCCG
>CAZPOY010000057.1:0-10590 GCA_964588345.1 uncultured Thermoplasmata archaeon | reverse complement strand
TCGATCCGGTCCGATCTATGGGCCCCATTTATGTGGGTGATGGGCCTTACATCAGTCCCATCTCGATGTTCTTAGGAATATCGTGATATGCTCTGACATACCTGCCCGTTTTGTGTGATGACCAGGATATTAGTCCTCTTGATAAATGTTTTTCTTTTCGAAATTTCCTCAATAAACGGTGTATTCAGCATTCACGTTCTTTCTTCCGGTGCCCGTTTCCCTTTCTTCCATGTAGTAGAAAGTGAGTACGAAAATCCAGACGGGAAGGAGTATGGCAGAGGAAATCAGAGCCCCTATGAAAAGAATTTGACCGGCGACCTGATTACCGATTAGGTACAGTATGTAACCAATTGCAAGAGAAATCACTTTTTTCTTGACCAGACCAATCGAATCCGTAATGGCATCAACAGGGTTCTTGCCTTCCATTCGGACAAGTATGGTCGCGTAAACGGTTAGGAAAGACCAGACATTGACCAAAAGCCCCACGAGCATGAAAAATGGCATGAAGAGGAGTGCCAAAAATGGAAGAATGAGGAAAAGGGGCATAAAAAGCATCACAATCGTTCCCATGATAAGAAACGGCGGGAGCAATCGGAGGAGTTCTGCGAGGAAAAGCGGTTTCCAATCATCGCGAAGAACCTCCATATAACCGGCAAATCCCCCCTGTCCGCCCACCAGCATTTCAGCCAAAGCAGGGGCAACGGGTGCCTGGACCAGGATGGCTGCCCCTATGAAGAAGGTGACGAAGAAGAAAATGAGGAGAGTTGAAATGAGGAAAGCAGCCAAAGTGAAGACCCAGGAATAAGTGAGTGCGGTGTTGGTTGAAACCCCCAATATCATGAGCAATGCAGGTCCGAAAAACGAAATTCCGATTATGAAAAAGGTGATTGCAAAGGAAAACAGGATAATCATGGGGACCATCACGATGAGGGGTATGATGGGAAGTACGCCCAAGATGGACGCTTCGACCCACCGTTCTTTGTAGAACCCGAATGAGCGTTCTATCTTGCTGAATATGTCCATCGCTCACGATAATTCCGATTTTTTACTTTAGATTTTCCCAGAAGCACCGTGAAAGAAAATGAAAATCCGGCTCAAGCAAGATAACATTTATATATGACGTCCTTTTTGAACGATACGGTTTGACGGCCAAAGTGACGGGGCCACACCCGGTCTCATCCCGAACCCGGAAGTTAAGTCCGTCTACGTTTCCGGTTGTACTGTGGTGCGAGAGCCCACGGGAACCCGGGAAAGCTGTCAGCCACTTTTCATTTTTACAATCACAAAAGAGTGACGACTGCCGATTTTTAACGGTCCGTACAATGAATTTTTTTTCCATTCTGACCAGCATTTCATCTGCACAAAACTTATTATTGGTGATTGCCTCCCCCCTTATCCCGCTTTCACGGTGATGAAATGAACAATGATGAAATGACGCAAAGGGAAAAAGCCATTGGTTTCCTAAGGGAATCAGAAATCCGATGGGTCAAGGGTTTTTTCACGGACCTAAGAGGAACCCTGAGGGCCATATCTCTTCCAGCCGAAGCACTTTATGATGAAGGCATGTGGACCCACGGCAAATCCATCGACGGAAGTTCCGCTGGCTTTTCGAATGTCAATTCTTCCGATGCATACGTAAGACCTGACCCGGACACCATGAAGATGCTCCCCTACACTTCGGAGGGACTGTTCCTGGCCCGTGTTTTCATGGACGTCCTGGGACCTGATGCCACCACGCCCCATCCAAGCGACCCCAGGGGCATCGCCAGGAAGGCGGAAAAAGCGGTCAAGGAAGCAGGTTTTTCATCCATATGGTTCCAACCGGAACTGGAATTTTATCTTTTTGAAAACATCGACGAAGCACTGCTGAAGAACGACCTGGACGACGGGACATTTCCGCCGGGTCCTGGAACGGGTCTTACTCAGTATCAGCTCATGGACTACCTTGAGTCCAAGATTCCAAGGCCAAACGTAGGCGGGGCTTACGTTTCTTCGCCTCCAGAAGACAATTTTGATTCGCTCAGGGACGTGTTTTCGTCGATGGTCGAAGAG
Organism: uncultured Thermoplasmata archaeon; assembly: GCA_964588345.1. Classification (GTDB taxonomy): domain Archaea; phylum Thermoplasmatota; class Thermoplasmata; order CAZPOY01; family CAZPOY01; genus CAZPOY01. Next base: position 8,538 of record CAZPOY010000057.1, on the reverse strand, counting down.
GCCGATATACCCATCAAGTTCCACCATCACGAATGCGGGTCCAGTCAGGTCGAGGTCGAATATAAATTCACGGAAGGTCCGGTTTATTCATCAGACGTTTCCATGTATTACAAGCACCTTGCCAAAATGACCGCCTTGGAGCGAGGATTCAGGCCCACATTCATGCCGAAGCCGATTTCAGGCGACGCTGGCAACGGCATGCACTTTCACATAAAACTCGAAAAAGACGGTGAGAACGCATTCTCCGACATAGACGACGAGCACGGCCTTTCCCAGACGGGGAGATACTTCCTGGGAGGCATACTCGAACACGCCCGCGCTCTTTGTGCTGTGACCAATCCTTCGACGAATTCTTACAGGCGACTCGTCCCGCATTCGGAAGCCCCTACCATGGTGGCATGGGGGCCCAGCAACCGAACCGCATTGGCGCGCATACCTTCCCGGGGGAAAGTGGGGCTCACTGACATCGAGATAAGAAATCCCGACCCCCTATGCAATCCATATCTCACGACCTCGCTATTCATATTTGCAGGGCTTGAAGGAATAAAGAAGAAATTGGACCCGGGCGACCCCCAGGTTGATAACCTGTACCACCTATCACCGACACAATTGAAAAAGCGGGGCATAACGACCCTCCCACGTAGCTTAAGGGAAGCTGTCTACGAGTTCATGGAAGACCCGCTCATTAGAGATTCTCTTGGCGAAGAGGCATTCAACGGTTACGTTGAGAACCTGGAAAGAGAAATTATGGATTACCAGAGAAGGGTTCCCCAGTGGGAGATAATAGCAAACTTCGATAGGTGAAAAATGTGAAATCTGACCAAGACATAAGGGAAAAACTTCCATCCTACGATTGTGGGTTGTGCGGTTTTCCCACCTGTTCCGTATTCGCCCGCCGGGTCGCCGTTTCCCTGAACCAACCCAATGAGTGCCTCCCCATGCCTGATGAAGATGAGAAAACGATATGCGGAATACTAGACCAAGGGGTCATGACCGGCGTATGCGAAAAGGAGATAGACCGCGATACGGTGGAGATAAATCCTTGTGCCGAGGGGGGGAAGGTCACGCTTGAAACCCAAATGAAGTGCGGCGTCCGGAAAGACGGCTGTTCCCGTTTCAACCTGCTGGATTTTCAATATCTGGAGGGTTATCTCAAGGGCATGCCTGGAATAGAGAATATCATGCTCTCGAAGGAGATGGGGTATGCGAAGTTCGAAATCCAGGGGCAGCGCGTTCACGTATTCAAAAGGGGCAAGTTGATAATCCGGAGAGCGGATTCAAAGGAGACCGCCATGGACATTCTGAGAAGCGTATCCCGGCTCGTGTGGCCCGCTGTAATATGTCCCGAATGCGGTATTACTCTGTCGGGCAGCGCTTACACGCCGGATTGCCCCTTCACATGGAATCCCACGGATTTCGAATGCAAACCGTTACCTAAGGGAACCGAACCGAGCAAGGGGTTCGACGGATTGCCCTCCATCGAAAGCTATTTCGAACGGTTGAAAAGCGCTCCTGAACCACCCACGGATGATCTTTTCGCGGAACTGGGAGCAAGATTGTCAAGGGTAGAAGGACCCGAGGAAGGGCTGAGACTTCTCGCTTTTTCAGGAACCCTGGAGGCGATGTCTCGAATATTCGAAGTTGAAAATAACCCCGTCATCAATGTTGAAAAGCTCCTCTCCAAGGAGGAGATATTCCCACTACCCAACGAAACCTTGAATTGGAAAGACCACAAGGTAATGTACAATCTGCATCTCGCTTCCATCTGCCTCATGAGCGTGCTTCCGTGATGGTCTTGCCAAAACGATAAATATTGTCCGTTCTTTCCTCCCAATGGAGATAAAATGACCGATGGCGCATATTTCGATGCCCAGGGTGCAGTGCCCATGGACGAAGAAGTTTTGGAAACAATGGTCCCATATTTCAAAGAACGGTTCGGCAACCCCTCTTCGCTTCATGAATTGGGGAGGCAGGCGAGTGCTGCCGTTGAAGAAGCAAGGGAGAAAGTGGCGGGGCTTTTGAATGCCAAACCCAGGGAGGTCGTTTTTACAAGCGGAGCCACCGAATCGCTCAACCTTGCCATAAACGGCATCCTTTCAGCCAGTCAAGGTGGGACCGTCGTTACTTCCGTCATTGAACACCCTGCAGTGACCCAAACGCTGAAAAAATGGGAAAATCGCGGTTTTGCCATAATCGAGGTTAAGGTGAATGAAGAAGGGCTTCTAAACATGGACGAATTGAAAAATTCTCTGGAAGGAGAGGACGTCGTACTTGCAGCAATCCAGCATGGGAACCAAGAGATAGGCGTCGTACAGGACCTGGAGAGGGTCGGCCGCATGACGGCTGAAAGGGGGGTCCCTCTTCTTGTCGATGCTACGGCAACGGCAGGAAAGCTACCTTTGGACGTCCGTCGATTAAACATCGACGTTCTTGCCTTTTCCGGTTCCGACCTGTACGGACCCAAAGGTACCGGCGTCCTTTTCGTGAAGTTGGGAAGAAAACTTGCAGATGCGCCAGGGGGCGGTGGTCAGGAAAAAGGCATAAGGCCGGGTACCGAGAACGTCCCAGGCGTCGTCGGATTGGGCACTGCGGTGGAACTGGTGAAGTCCAGGATGGAGGAGGACAACGCTAGTATGATTGACATGCGGGACCGAATAATAGATGCCGTCCTGGAATCCATTCCCAAAAGTTATCTAAACGGTTCACGGAAAAAACGCCTGCCCAACAATGCACACTTCCGATTCGATTACATTGAAGGCGAAAGCTTGCTTTTGAACCTGGACATGGTGGGAATAAAAGCCGCCACGGGTTCGGCGTGTTCTTCCAAGACCCTGGAACCAAGCAAGGTCCTTCTTTCCCTTGGACTTTCGCATGAACAGTCCCACGGTTCGCTTCAAGTCACCCTATCCCGTCATACGACGGAAGAAGAAGTAAATTATTTGTTGGAAGAACTACCTGGAGTTGTACAAAGACTGAGAAAGATGTCCCCTTTGTACGTGGAGGATTGAAGGTATGTACAGCAATAAAGTCATGGAACATTTCAAGGAGCCCAAGAACGTAGGCGAGATACCCGACGCCGATGGCAAAGGAGTAGTGGGAAATCCAACCTGCGGAGACCAGATGGAGATAACCATCAAGGTTGAAGATGACGTAATCACGGATATCAAGTTCAGGACATTTGGTTGCGGAGCCGCCATTGCCACGTCATCCATGATAACGGAATTGGCCCGTGGAAAGACACTGGACGAAGCGCTGGAAATCACGAAGAAGGACGTTGCCGACGCCCTTGAAGGACTCCCGCCCCAGAAGATGCACTGTTCCAACCTGGCGGCCGACGCCCTTGAAGAAGCCATCAAAGATTACCGTTCGAGGCAATGAACATGTTGAAGGATTTTCGCAAGGATTTCCCTCAGCTGGAAGAAGGAGGTGCAGATAACGCGATAGTATATTTTGACAACTCCTGCATGACGCTGAAGCCCAAGCCGGTAATCGATGCAATCAACCGGTATTACAAGCAGTTCGGCGCTTGCGGGGGCCGTTCGCTTCACAAACTCTCAACGGGAGTCACCATTGAAATAGACAGGACCCGACGAAAGTTGGCCGATTTTCTCAACGTTGAGAACACGAAGGAAGTACTGTTCACGAAAAACACCACCGAAGGCATCAACCTCCTCTCTCGGTCGCTTCCACTCGAGAAGGGCGACCTGGTCCTCACTTCCGACAGGGAGCACAATAGCAACATCGTTCCCTGGATTTACGCAAAAGAACACCGAGGGATAAGACATCAGGTGGTCCCCTCGAAAAAGGATGGAACCTTCGACATGGAGAAGTTCAAGGAGATGGTCCCAAAGGCGAAGGCCATATCCATGGTGCATACCTCCAATCTCGACGGATATTCGCTCCCGGCCAGGGAAATAGCAGAAGTAGCCCACGACCATGACGTTCTTGTGGCGTTTGACGGTGCCCAGGCCATGCCCCACAAGGAAGTGGACCTGAAGAAGATAGACCCGGACTTTTACGCCTTCTCCGTCCACAAGATGTGCGGCCCCACAGGCGTAGGCGTCCTCTGGGGAAAATATGACCTGCTCAAGGAGATGGACCCCTTCATCGTCGGTGGCGATACCGTCGAGAAGGTCACTTATGACAGATGCGTTTTTCTGGACCCCCCCAACCGTTTCGAAGCCGGGCTTCAGAACTTTGCCGGCATTTTCGGCACGGGCGCAGCGGTGGATTATCTAACGAAAGTGGGCCGTGAAAAAATCCACGAGCACGAAATCAAGCTCAACAAGAGGACCCATGAGATGTTCTTGGAGATGCCTGGATTGAGGATAATGGGCGTACAGGACCCGGAACTAAGGGGCGGCATCACGTCTTTTGAGATAGACGGCTTTGACCCCCACGACGTGGCCATCGTGCTGGACGAAACGGCGGACATCATGATACGTTCGGGCATGCATTGCGTGCACTCCTGGTTCAACGCAAAAAACCTCAAGGGGAGCGCCAGGGTATCGTATTACCTTTACAACACCATGGAAGAAGTGGACATTCTTGAGGACACTTTGAGAAAACTTTTGGGGGCTTGAACGGCCATAAAGTACACTTCTCCCCAGACCCGAGGTCTTGAAATTCTTTAGTACAACAAACTTCTCTTATTTTTTTCGCCAACATTTTTAGCGCCTTATGTTCTTAAATAATCTAACTGGAAATAAATCTAACATTTTTTCCGAGAAAAAAATGCGCTCGAAGGCGGAAAAAGGTTAAAAAGGTGAATGGGATTAGCTTTAATCGGTGATAAGAGATAACTCCAGGTAAAGGTGGTGGAAACGCCGCCAACGTTTGTCCTGCCTGTGGAAACACCATTCCCCAAGGCGTAGACCGATGTCCCAAGTGCGGTGAGGACCTTCTGCTAGGACTTCCCGACGTGGACATTGACCTGGAAAAGGACCGATGGAAGGAAGAGAGGAGCACAGACAAGAGGAACCGGATACTGTTCTGGATAGGACTGGCCTTGTTCCTGCTGGGCGGACCCATGCTTGCCCTGTTCTCTCTCGTCCACAACTACATTGGCTACCCGCCTACCTGGCAGAACAGCGGCGTATGGGAGGGTTACGGCCCCATCGACCAGATGTATGGTGGAATCGGGCTCGCCATCATGGCGGTAGGAATACTGATACTCCTGCTTTCTTTGAAGAGGAAGGAGGGTTCGCCCAAGGACGACGACACTTTCGACCCGACCCGTCCAGACAAGTACGATGAATGAAGAAAGGGGGATTATGATGAACGACGAAGAGAATGAGTACGAGGAAATCGAGATGGAAGACGAATACGAATGTCCCGACTGTGGTTCCATGCTCATATTCATGGAGGAGAAGAAGAAATACTGGTGCGGTGGATGCGGGGAGACGAAAAGCCCCACCACGGGCTATCAGGTGGATGAATATGAAGGGGACCGCAAGGACAGGGTGATCCATGGATATTTCGACGACGAGAAGCTTAAGGAGGCCAACCCCCTGGCATTCTACGGCACCGTAGCCGTCATTCTCATCGCTGTTTTGTCGCTATTCTGGTTTTCATATACGCACAATCCTCTTGGCGTCCCCGAGAGTTTCCAGGGCCAGGATGTCTATTTCGGATTCGGCCCCTTCGACATGATGCTCGGCTACATCGGATGGATAATCCTTTTCATAGGGTTCCTCGTGATAGCAGCCCTAATATGGTTCAGGGACCCAGCCAACAGGACGGATGAGGCAGAAAAAGCCCACGATTTCATGAAATATGGCGTTGTCGCATCAGTAGTGGGCATGGGTGCGTTCTCGTTATCATCGCTTCTCAGAGCCCAGGAGGCAGAACAGGAGGTCAATCTGGGCGTAGAGATACCGCCGTATTTTGCCATCGCCCTGATTCCGGGCATAATACTCATCATTGGTGCCGTGGTTCTCTTTGTCCTTTCACACAGATACCGTAACGAGTCGGCCGAAAGGGAGATGCATTCGCTTTATTTCGATGACATTGGACTTACGATAACGGGTGACTGTCCCGAATGCGAAGCGGTGACCGATTTGAGGGAAGAGGAGTGTCGTTCATGTGGCCAACCACTCACTTCCGTGGACCTTGCTCAGATTAGAGAGGACATGCTTTCGGAGAAGGGTTTGATCGAGGAACCGCTGGAAGACCGGGACTCGACGGTCATACTGGAAGGCAAACTCCCTGATGACTACGAGGAAGAACTCCTTGCCGAGGAGGTCCTTGAAGAAGGAACGGCCATGGATTACGAAGATTCCTACGAGGCCGAAGAGAACGCGGAAGACCTCGTTGACGAGACTATCGAACAGGAAGTCATCGAAACGGTGGATGAGGCCTTCGAAGAAGAACCCGAAGTCGTTTACGAAGAAGTGGAGGAGATTGCCCCACAGGAGACCGTTGCCGATTACCAGGAAGAAGAGGTCGTCAGCGGAGAACCGGAGGAACCGGCCAAGATATGTGACATGTGTGGCAAAGAACTCACCTACATCCCGCAATATGAGGCCTGGTACTGCTACGATTGCGAGAAATACGAAGGCGAGTGACGCTTCAGGAAAAATAATATATCGAAAACGTTTCGGAGACCGTGATGATTATGGAGGCGAGACAAGCAGCAAGGAATGCGCTTTTGAACGTATTGGAAGCCGCCCCGGGAGAAAGGATAATAGTCGTCTGCGATGACACCCGGGCCAACGTCGGCTTCGCCTTTGCAGAAGGTGCTTTGGACATGGGCCTATGGACAAGAATAGTCCTTCTGGAAACGTCCAAGGTCAGAAAAGAGATACCAAACTACCTTCAGGAGATATTCACCTCTCAAAAGCCCGACATATTCATCAACCTTCTAACGGGGTCAAGCGAGGAAACTCCTTTCCGCATCAAGGTCATAAAGATGGAGACCCGGCGGAGGATACGCCTTGGGCACTGTCCTGGGGTGACCTACGACATGCTCACCGACGGGGCCCTTGCTTTGGAATCCGACGAATACAAGAAAATGCAGATATTCTCCAACAGACTGATTTTGAAGATGGCAAATGCCGCCAAAATAAGACTCACGACGCCTGCTGGGACGGACCTCGAGTTCGGTGTGGAGGACCGGGAATTCTTTACGGACACCATCATGGATTGGAGGAACATGAAGTGGATGAATCTTCCCGTGGGGGAGGTCATCGTGGCCCCTCTGGAAACGAGCATGGAAGGGACGCTGGTCTGCGACATGGCCATAGGTGGCGTTCCGGTACCCAAGGAACCCGTTACGATAACATGCGAAAAAGGCGAAGCCGTCAAGGTCGAAACGGAAGAAAAGGAGATACTGGTAAAGGTAAGGGAAGCTCTGGACACCGATGCATATTCTTCCGTGGTCGGCGAGTTTGCCTTTGGCGTGAATCCCAAGGCCCGCTTTTCCGACGAGTTTCTGGAGACCGAAAAGATTCACGGAACGTGCCACATTGCATTTGGCAACAACGAGGATTTCCCCGGTGGAAAGAACACTTCCGACAATCACATGGATTTCCTCATGAGTGAGCCAACCGTTGACGTCGAATACAAGAACGGTGAAAAAACAAGAGTGATGGAGAAGGGAAAATTCATTACGTGACCTTCGTGACAATAGGCAAATGCTATATACCTTGAACTCAATCAATATTTGATGATAACATATCTGACAATCACCTTCAACTCCGAGGGGAAAAAGCCCTCAGAAATCGTGGACCGGCTGTACAACATAGGTTTCAGGCCCACCACTGGCAGATATGATTTTAAGTACCTTTGGGACGAGAATGCCAACATGAAGGACGTGCTCTGGTTCGCCGACAAGATACATGCAACGCTCCAGGGAACGAATGTTTATTTCAAGATAGAGACCATCCGGGGCTCGGAAGAATAATTTTTTCACGTCGCCTGTTATAACTAATCCCAGAACCGCTTCGTCCTCGCGTACTGAATTTCGGCACCGAGTATTTCTCTCAAGAAGGCCTCTTCATCTTTGGGGTCCCGCATGAAAATCCTTATCGCAGTCGTCGGTCCGACCCCCCTCCCGACAAGGGCCATGAGGGCCCAGGAACCGTAATTCCTCACGATGTCCGCCGTCTTGGTGAGAACCCGCAGTTTCTTTTGTTCTGCAGCACTGAGGTGCCTTTTATGGAGGAGCTTCAATGCATCTTCCTCTTTGGGATGGACCGCCGTCATCATGACGCCTCCGCATCCCCTGCATGTCAGTTCATTGCTCAGTTTTTCCACCGTCCCCCTCTTCTTCATTCCACAATTCATGCAAGCCATGACCACTCTTTGCTTCATTAAGCGCCTTTTCATGGCCTTGAGTATGGCCGAAGTGGCTCGTTCTGGAGAGAGAAGTTCTTTGAGGTTTAGGTCGCCTCCTTTTCCCATGGGAGACGGTTTGTCCCGGACGATGCTTATCTCACCGTTTTTCATCTTTTCAAGGATTTCCACGGTCCTGTCCAGGTCCATGCTTTCGAAAAGGACCTTTTCAACCACATAATCCTCTCTTTCAAAACGCCCTGT
>CAZPOY010000056.1:0-10749 GCA_964588345.1 uncultured Thermoplasmata archaeon | reverse complement strand
ACTGTTAATCCCACTTGGCATCATACTGGCCGCGCCTTTTGCTGACATCATATTGAAGAATCTCGTTGACTTTTCCGTCCCTGAGGTTGCAACGCTTCTGGGCGTATCCGTTGCCCTCGTTCTCTCGGTCATCTATGCACGATTCAATTTCAAGAAGGTAATTTCCGTTTCCGGGAAGATGAAATTCTGGAATTACATGCTGATTATCATCGCAATGTATCTATTTGTAAACGTATTCAAGGCGGGGCCGGCTCCTGACCTCCTTGGGTCACTCCCCATTCCGGACTGGATTTTCATGGTGACGGTGGGCTTTTTCCTTGGCGTTGCCACGGGCAGGATACAGGCCCCGATGTTCGTCATAATCCCCATTTTCCTTCTCAAGAACGGCGTTTCCTCAATGAACCCATGGGTTTTTGCCATCTCCTTTTTCGCGGTCTTCCTGGGCTACGCACTCTCCCCGGTCCACCCGTGCGTTTCCGTTTCTCTGGAGTATTTCAAGGGCGACATGAAGGGTTTCTTCCTCAAATTGCTCCCACCCGTGGCCGTAGGGGTCGTTTTGCTGTTCATCATGGCGTTCTTTTTGTTCCCGTGAATATGGCTTAAGCAATATCCAGAATCCAAATAATTTTTTATAGCTTCATATTATTCTTCTAAAATGAAACCGAAGTTTTATTCTTCAAACTTGGGTTAAGAAGTCTGAACCTTTGTCAGGTTTGTCTGATATCAAGGAAAAAGGAGGATTTGAAATGGAGAAGGGAAAAAAGAGGTCTACGACAAAAATAGTACTTCTGGCAATTGGAGGGTCCGCGTTACTTTTACTTCTCATTTTCAGCGGGATGCTAGTAAATCACTATGTAATGCCAGAAGAAGAGGTTCCAGCCAGGTTAATAGTTGAGGATGCATATTTCGTGAAAAAATCCGAACAGGATGGGAATACGAGCATAGACGTATTTCTGTTTGTAACAAATAAAGGAAACATTGATTGTAAAAGTTACGTCCGAGCCTTCTCCATTGATAAGGATACGAATCTCGCCATGGACGACGCACAAACGGGAACTGTAACGGTCAACGGCATGGAAACGGTGGAGATATCTTTGGAGATAATCGTTCCTTCATCCGAGGAATATCGAATGGAGTTCCTCATATTCAAAGGCGACCGTATCGACGTCAAAGGAAAAGGAAGCATCGACCTCACAGAGGAGGGAACCGCTGGTGAAGATTATGATACGACATTCGAATCAGAACCCGATTTAGGTGGGGCGACTCCCGTTGCTCCGGTGCTGGCTATAGTAGCAACGGTCCTTATCGCCCTGGTAGCATCATGGAGGTGGAAGCGATGAAGGGAAAGATTGCGGAGAACCTCAAAGAGAACAAAATTCTTTACGTCACCGTTGCCATCTTATTGGTCTTGACGACCATCACGGGTTATTTCGCTTTTACCATACCCGTTGAGGACACGAAACTCATTGTCGATGAGGTATATTTCATGAGAAGTTCTCAGGACGCGGATGCGACTACAATCACGCTCATCGTATTCATCACGAACAATGGAGAAACCTCAATTGATAACCTTAAAGTAAGAGCTTTTGCCGTGGAAAAGAGTTCGAATCTGGCAATGGGAGAAGACACCGTTGACTTGGGTGGAATCGCTGGGAAAAAGACATCGGAGGGAGAACTGGTCATCACCGTTCCCAATGATGATGCTTACCGCTTGGAACTCCTTGTATTTGAAAATGAACGCATTTCCATCCGAGGCGCTGGTTCCATTGACCTTACTGGTGTGGGTTCGGTAAAAGATTACAATACCATAACTCCGACGTCTGAGAAGGGAATAGATGACATGTATGGAGGGGATTCCTCTGCATCCTTTGGATTTACGACGTTCTGCTGCATCACCCTCTTCATAACCTGCGTTTTGGTATTGATAATCATCATAATTGTTCGGGATAACAAAAAGAGAAAGGAAGTGTTCAAAGAAACCAAGGAAAAAGATACTCCCGAAAATGACCATGTCAATAGCGATGAAGAAAAGGTCGAACCCAAGATGAATGAGGATGTGGATGAGGTAGAGTAAAACAGGAATTTCAAAAGTGAAAGCTGAAAAAACCTTAAAAACATATATAAACAATGACAATTTGGGACCCTTAGGTGCGCAAATGCGGGTTTCTGTTGTAATACCTACCATGAACGAAGAAGAATCCTTAGGCATGGTATTGGATGAAGTGAATGACACCCTTGAGAATATAGAAGGCGAATGCGAAGTCCTCATCGTCGATACCAACTCCAAAGACAGGACGAGGGAGATTGCCCGTGAAAAAGGTGCTCGCGTCATTGATGAACCCAAGAGGGGTTACGGAAGGGCGTACAAGACCGGCTTCAAGGCAGCAAAGGGAGAGATAATCGCTACCCTGGACGCCGACATGACGTATCCTGCCAAGGACATCCGGAAGTTCGTATGGGCTCTGGACAAGTACAACCTTGACTTCATCACAACGGACCGGCTTTCCCGCATGGACAAGGGGGCCATGAACTTCACGCACAAGCTAGGCAATTTCGTCTTGATGGCCACCATGAACCTCCTTTTCGGCTTGAACCTGAATGATTCCCAGTCGGGAATGTGGGTTTTCCGCAAGAAGATTCTCAAGGACCTGAAACTGGTATCCAATGAGATGCCGATGTCCGAGGAGATAAAGATTGAGGCGTGGAAGCGCGGCTTCAACTGCCGTGAATATCCCATCCAATATCGCCAGCGGGTCGGCGAGGTCAAACTGAACACCTGGCAGGACGGCTTCAAGAATCTCTTTTTCCTTGTAAAAAAGCGCATCTGGCGATGGCAGGAAAAGACAAAATAGTTCCTTTCCAATGACCCTTCATGACGAAATTTGCCATTGACCGATTGAGAGCCAGGGAGATACTTGATTCAAGGGGAAACCCCACCGTAGAAGTGCAACTTTCTGTCGGAGGCAACGATTTCAAGGCCAAGGTGCCATCCGGGGCATCCACGGGAACCCACGAAGCGCTGGAACTTCGGGACAAGGACCCATCAAGATTTCATGGAAAAGGGGTTTTGAAAGCGGTTTCCAACGTCAACGGCCCCATTCGTCAGGCACTGGTGGGAAAAGCATTTCCGTCGATAATTGAACTCGACAAGGCCCTCATCAACCTTGACGGCACCAAAAACAAGGGGAAGCTAGGGGCCAATGCCATTCTGGGCGTATCCATGGCTTCGGCAAGGGCATTTGCTCATTTGGAAGAAAAACCGCTCTTCGAATACCTGGGAAACGGACAGAACCTCCCCGTGCCTTATTTGAACATCATCAACGGGTCATCACATGCGGGCAACGACTTGGCCATCCAGGAATTCATGATTGCACCGGGAGGCATGAAAACCTTCAAGGAGGCAATGAGGGCCGGAGCCGAGGTCTATCACGTTCTCAAAAAGAAGATTAGGGAAAAGTATGGCAAAGGGGGTGCCAACGTCGGCGACGAAGGTGGATTTGCTCCACCTGCAAGCGAATCGAGGGAGGCCCTGGACCTGATAATGTCGGCCATTGAGGAAACGGGCTACCAGCCGGGGACCCAGGTCCACATCGGCATAGACGCCGCGGCGGCGGTATTCTTCAAAGACGGTAATTATCACATTGACGGCAAGGTCCTTTCCGAAGGCGAACTGGTCGATTATTATCTGGAACTCGTCGTCGAATACCCGCTTAAATCGATAGAAGACCCTTTCGACGAAGAGGCGTACGGCGGTTTTGCCGAACTGACAAAGAAAGTCAGGGACAATGCACAGGTGGTGGGGGACGACCTGCTGGTTACCAACCCCAAGCGCATCCAAAAGGGCATAGAAATGAAATCTTGCACGGGTCTTCTTCTAAAGCCCAACCAGATAGGAACCGTAACCGAAGCGACGGAAGCGTGCAGGATGGCTCAAAACGCCGGCTGGAACGTCATGGTTTCCCATCGGAGCGGAGAAACCACCGACGAATTCATAGCGGACCTTGTGGTGGGGCTGGATGCCGGCCAGATAAAATCCGGGGCCCCGGCACGAAGTGAACGGGTGTGCAAGTACAACCGGCTCATGGAAATCGAGGAAGAACACTCCGGCAAGGTAAGGTACTGAGTTGCCGCGTCCCATCGTCAACGAGATAATGGAGGACGGCAGAAAGGGGGCGGGGACCCTTTTCCTGATGGCCTTGGAACATTTGGAAAAACAGGATGATGCCTACGTATTGGATGCAGCCAAGCGACTTTATCAGGAGAGGCCTGCCATGGCCAACTTCGCCAACCTCTACAACTGGGTTCTGAATGCGAGGGATGAGGGGCGTCCACTTGGGACAATGCTATCAGACATTCGCCATGGGATAAATGCCGAAATCGACGAAGCGGTCAGTTTGGCAAGAAAAGAGGTCGCATTCCCCGTCACAATCCTGTCCAACAGTTCAGCGGTGGTACGCACTCTCTCCAGCGGCGTTTCAGGGAGGGTTCATCAGCTCAGGGGCGAACCCGTGGGCGAAGGGCTTGATTCCCTTGACGAAATCATTACAGGAAACGATTCCATTGAAGGCCGTCTTCTCGTTGATTCGAACATGAAATACGCCGTGGAAAGGAGCAAAACGGTATTGCTCGGAACGGATTTCATTGGGGACGAATATTTTCTCAACAAGACCGGCACCTATCCGCTCTGTCTTCTAGCCCAAAAAAGGGACGTCAAGGTAATCGTCGTAGGTGACCCGTCCAAGGTGGCCCCTGAAGGCATCGAACCGATGGTGCTTGCCAAGGACCCAACGGAAGTCAGCAAAAGGGTTGTTCCCGGCGTGGAAGCGTTGAATTTCTATTTCGAAAGGACACCGTTGCAATGGGTTGATTCCCTCATCATTGGGGACCAGAAATGCTCATCCGGTGACGACCTTCCAAGAACGATGGCTCATCCCCGCCTAAAGGAGATTTGCGGGAAAATGAAAAATACTACGATGACATGAATGGACAAATCCGCCATGGAGATTTCAATTGGACCGAGAAGACGACCCTGAGAAGATGAAGGCGTGGGCACATGCCGTTGCCCGGGAGCTTGCAGAGATTACGGACCCCACCAAGGTCGAAATCAACCGCATCAAGATAAGGATGGCCGGAGAATTCGGTTTGAACAAAGTGCCCAAGGACAGTGAGCTTTTCAACAGCATATCCAATGAGTCCAAGGAACTTCTGGGCGATTATCTCAGCATCAAGAAGACCCGGAGCGCCAGTGGCGTTGCTGTGGTGGCCGTCATGACCTCTCCGGCAGACTGTCCCCACGGAAGATGCGTTCCGTGCCCGGGAGGCAGGGAAAGGGGCGTTCCCCAATCTTACACGGGGTACGAACCGGCGGCAAGGCGAGCCATCGACCACGATTTCGACCCGGAAAGCCAAGTAAAGGCCCGCATCCAGCAATTAAGGCAGATAGGCCATTCCACGGACAAGGTGGACCTGATAATCATGGGCGGGACCTTTACGGCCAGAGAACCTGGTTACCAGCGGGAATTCGTGGAAGGATGCTTCGACGGACTCAACGAAAAAACGTCTCCAGACCTGGCAACGGCTTTGAAACTTAACGAAAATGCACCCAACCGCTGCGTGGGACTCACCGTTGAAACCCGACCCGACCATTTTCTCCAGGAGGAAATCGCCTTTTCTCGCAGTTACGGAACCACCAGGGTTGAATTGGGGGTGCAATCGATACGCGACCCGATTCTTCGGGGCATCAAAAGGGGGCACGGGGTTGATGAAGTCAAGGCATCCACCCGACTTGCCAAGGAGGCGGGGCTGAAGGTGTGCTATCACATGATGCCAGGGTTGCCTGGAACCACGCTCGAAGAAGACGGCAGAGACCTCTTGGCCCTATTTTCCGACCCTAATTTCCAGCCCGACATGCTGAAGATATATCCGACGCTAGTCGTTCCCGGTTCGAAGTTGAACGAGATGTGGGAAAAGGGGGAGTACGAACCACCCGGAACGGATGAGACGGTGGAGATGCTGGCCCGGGTGAAGCCCCTCCTTCCGCCGTATGTGCGGATACAACGCATTGAGCGGGACATCCCCGTGGACAGGATTGCGGCTGGCATTGAACGGTCGGACCTGAGGATGCTAGTAAAATGGCGGATGGAAGAAGAAGGGAGGCATTGCACTTGCATACGGTGCCGGGAGGCGGGACTGAACCAAGGGAATAGTGCCGGTGGTCTTGATAAACCCGCTTTGAGATACCTCGAATACCGGGCAAGCCGAGGCCGTGAGATATTTTTCTCCTATGAAACGGAAGACCATCTTCACGCATACCTGCGATTGCGGTTCGACGGCAACGCCACGGTTCGCGAACTCAAGGTCGTGGGCACCAGCATCCCCATAGGTGAAAAGGGCAGTGGAGAGAGCGGCCAGCACCTGGGATACGGTTCGGAACTCCTTAGGCAGGCCGAACGGAAGGCCGCCGAAGAAGGATTCCCTGCACTCCGCATCACCAGTGGCGTTGGGGTCAGGCCGTACTACCGGGACAGGGGATATAATTTGGAAAATGAGTACATGGTGAAGAACTTTTAAGAGCGAACGGGCCAATCAACAAATCTTAATACCATAGCACCGATTTCAAACGGATGCTGATTTCATTCATCATCACGGTGAAGAACGAGGAACGTCACATGCGCGACCTTCTGGATTCCCTTGTAGTGCAGGAAGGTCCCATAGAGGTCATCATCGTCGATGCGCATTCCGAAGACAAAACCATTCCCATCGTGAAATCTTACGAGAAGCAATATCCGTACATACATCTTCATGAATATGGGGGCACCCGGGCTCGCAGCAGGAACAGGGGCGCGGAAGTTGCCAAGGGCGACGCATATGCATTCGTCGATGGCGACATGATTATCAATCCATTCTGGGCCCAGGAAATTCGCAAGAGTTTGAAAGAGCACGAAGTCGTTGCCGGAAAGACCATCCAGATTGGTTACCACGCCTTTGAGGACATGGTACGGGTGGGCATGTACGTCAAGGGATGTGAGGTCACCTATCCTTCGTGCAATCTTGTTTACAAGAAGGAAGTCTTCGAGGAGATACAGGGCTTCGACGACTGGTTCATCACGGCCGAGGACATCGACCTCAATTACAGGGCCGTTTCCAAGGGGTACCAAATCGGTTACAACCCCAATGCCCTGGCTTATCATCGGACAAGGGGTTCCATCGTCGGGTTCGTAAAGCAGGCCTTTTGGAACGGAACGGGGCGAAAGCAACTTTCCCTGAAGCACGGGAGCATGGCGGATTCCTACAACCCGATAAATACCGTGAAAGCACAGGCGAACTTCTGGTCCATCTTACGACTTGTTTTCGCTTTCATGGGTTATTACGCTTACATCATCGGCGGAGACCGAAAAGGATACCGGGGTGCGTGAATTGAAAGGGGCCAAAGTACTGATGCTCCTTTCCAACCCCTTCCGGCCCGACCCCAGGGTTCACAAGGAGGCCAAAGCCTTGGTCAATGCGGGTTATGACGTCAAGATACTGGCATGGTCCAGAGAGGGGGGCTATCCCCTTAAAGAAACCATTGACGGCATCAAGATCACGCGCATTGACATAAGGGGGGGATACGGCTCTTTTTCCACATTCCTCTACGCACTTCCTCTCTTTTGGTTAAGAATTTTTCTGGAAACGATGCTGTCAGCAAGGCACGTGGTTCATTGCCACGACCTTGACACCCTACCTCCCGGATGGCTCGCCGCCAGAATCAGCAACAAGAAGGTCGTATTCGACGCCCATGAGATGTATGCTGAAATGATAAAGGACGACGTTCCCGGTTGGATTTACAACTTGGCCCAGAGGGTAGAGGATTTCCTCGTTCCCAGGGTGGACCTGCTTGTTACCGTGAATGACCCATTCAAGAAGAGATACACGAAGAAAGGGGCTTTGCGGGCCGTTACGATAATGGGCTGTGACACATTGCAGCCACCGCCGAAATGGGATAATGACATGGAAGGTCTCGACCGTCCCATTCTCCTTTACATTGGCGTCCTGGAACCCACGAGGATGATACTGGAAGCCATCGAGACGGTCACGGGGTCGAAAATCGGGTCAATGGTGATTGGGGGATTTGGTTCCTTGGAGAACGAAGTTAAACGCATGGCCAGCGAACACTCGAACATTCGTTTCATTGGGAGGGTGGACCCGGAAAAAATTCGGGGATACGACGCCCAGGCCGACATCCTGATGGCAATCTACGACCCGTCCAACCTCAACAACCGTTTTTCCGTTCCCAATAAGTTATTTGAAGCCATGTCCGTATCAAAGCCCATAATCGTGGCCGAAGGAACCTTTACGTCATCGGTGGTGCAGGAAGAAGATTGCGGTTTCGTCATCCCCTATGGCGATGAAAACGCCCTTGCAAACGTTCTCAGGGAAATGAAGGTGGATGACGCCAAATCCATACTCAAGGGAAGAAGGGGATACGAGGCCTATCAGAAAAAATACAATTGGGAAAAGATGGCAGGTAAGCTTCAGCGGGCGTATGCATACCTTGTTTCCAATTGACGTCTTGCAATTCAGTTCTTTCCATTGCCCAGCCGTACCAGAGTGATGCCCGCTTTTTCAAACGCATGGGCATCAAGGACGTTCCTCGTATCGATGACCACGATGCCATCGACTCCCTCGAAGTCTTCCGGCCCCAGATTCTTGTAGGTAGAATGGTCCGTTAGAATGACGGCGCATTTTGCTTTGGAAACAGCTTCCTTGAAGGGGACAATCCCTTCGGATTTTACGAAGGGGTCGGAAAGAACCGGCTCCCAGCCCTTTTCCTTGAGAATTCCGGCAAGAATGAGAGAGGGACTTTCCCTGTCGTCGTCGACATCCGCCTTGTAGGCCGTTCCCAACAGGGCGACTTTTCCTTTCCGGCTGTGTTTTTCGATGAGATGGAAAACGTGTTCGGGCATGGAGTCATTGACATCTCGAGACGCCTTGATGAGTTTAGCCGTCTTCCCGAAGGTATCGACCAGATACCAGGGGTCGATGGCGATGCAGTGCCCCCCTACGCCGGGACCGGGTCTGAGTATCTCAACGCGTGGGTGCCTGTTGGCCAATTCCGTCATCTCCCAGACGTCGATGGAGCAATCTTGGCACATCTTGGCGTATTCGTTGGCTAGGGCGATGTTTACATCGCGGTATGTATTTTCAGCAAGTTTGACGAATTCGGCCGTAGTGGCGTCGGTGATGAACAATTCCCCCTTGACGAAGGAACGGTATAAATCAACGGCCATGTCCGACCCCTTGCGGGTGTATCCGCCGATGACCCTGTCGTTGTGCACGAGTTCGTGAAGAATCCTACCGGGCATGACCCTTTCGGGACAGAAGGCAACGCTGATGTCTTCTTTGCACGATAAACCGGACCGTTGGAGAATGGGAACCAAAACGTCGGTGGTGGTGCCCGGAGGGACCGTGGATTCCAGAATGATGAGATTCCCTTTTTTGAGATGGGGGAGTATCGACTCGGCGGCGCTTTTCACATAACTCAGTTCCGCGGATTTTTTCTCGGTAAGAGGCGTGGGAACGCAGATGATGAATGCATCGGCAGGCCCTGGTTCCGTGCTGGCCCGGAGGTTTCCCTTCTCCACAGCAGAATGTACCAGCGCTTTGAGGTCAGGTTCTTCGATGAGCACTTTCCCCCTATTGAGAGCTTCCACGACGTTCTCCTTGACGTCTACGCCGAGGACCTTTACGCCGTAATTGGCGAACATGGCCGCCGTCGGAAGTCCGATGTAACCCAGTCCGAGAATGCAAATCTTCATCTTACCACGAAAGTCCTGAAAGAAAAGAGTTATTTAATCCTATCTCGGAGGGACGCGCCACAGCGGGGGCAGTTCTCTTCGGTACAGGTCAGGTGGTATATCTCACCGCAAGTAACGCATTTGACCGAGGGGTCCAAGGGGGTGAGATTTCCTCCGCAGATGCCACAGCGTGAAAAATGCGGTGGTGCTTCGTCTTTTACGTCCATGATATTTTTCCCACCATCATCGAGAAAGCGCATCATGCCAAACCAGAAAGGCGCCATCCAAGCGAGGAAAATGATGAGCCCCAGATTCTCATGGGTCCAGAAGAGGGCATCGCTTCCGTACCTTGAACCAACGTAAACGATGGTGGACATGCGGAAGATGTTGACGAGCCATGCAAGAAAAACGCCAGCCGCGAGAACGGACACAATCTTGCCTTTCAACTGCGAGAATTCAGTGAAAACGTATGCAAAGAGGGCGGAGATGAAGATGGATACCGAGTAAAGCCCCGTGCAAGAAATCCCGATGATGACCGTTTCCATGGCCAAATCTGCCGTTCTGTAATCTATCTTTACTCCTTCGCTGGAAGCGATGGCCGTGGCCGAAATTCCGATGGTGTTGAGAACCCAGGAAGTGGGCTTGGCCAGCAAAAAATAGATGAAGGGCGAGTTGGGCGATTCGCCTCCTCCGCCAGGCACTATCGAATAAAGGGTCAGAGGAAGGACCAGCACGAGAAACAGCGTCAGGAGGAACGTAAGAGAAAAGTAGGAGTAGCGTGAGAATCGTTCGGGCACGAAGGGGAAGACGGCGAGAACGGCTCCTAGAAGCATGGTGACGACGTCGTAACTCCCAATGTCCACGCGCCCGCGGAAATATATGTTGAAGAAAAGCGTGAAGCCGATGAGATAGATGCCCAGAGCAGGAAAGAGGATTTTTCTATGCTTTTGAGGAATCAATTTGTCAAGCCATC
>CAZPOY010000055.1:0-10816 GCA_964588345.1 uncultured Thermoplasmata archaeon | reverse complement strand
CAGCCCTTGATAACGCCGACATCTCCTTTTTCCAGCAGCTTTCCGAACTCTTCCCAAGCGTCCTTTTCCGGCAACTTCAGTTTGTTGTAAAAGGTAAAATGAGGTCCGCATCGGGGACACGAAATCGTCTGGGCGTGGAACCTGCGGTTTTCCGGGTCCAAATACTCTGCTTGGCAGTCCTGGCACAACGGAAATTCCGACATCGCCGTCTTCTCCCTGTCGAAGGGGAGTCCCCGTATCACCGAATATCGTGCTCCGCAATCCGTGCAGTTGGTGAAGGGATATCGGTATCTCCTGTTCTTCTCGTCGGAAAAATCCTTCATGCAATCTTGACACAATGCCGTATCAGGTGGTAGAGGGGACCCGAGGCTGCCCTCTTGCGAAGGTCTGATGTGGAATCCTTCTTTCCGGGCTGAAAAACCGTCCTCGAAAACCGTCCTCTCGATGCGGGCCAGGGGCGGTAGGTTCTCTTTCAGGGCCTCCATGAATTCCTCCGGGTCCCCGTCCATGACTATCTCCACGTTGGACCCGTGGTTTATTACATAACCATTCAGGCCCATTTCCCTGGCGGTTCTAACCACTGCCGGGCGGAAGCCTACTCCCTGGACGGTGCCGAAGATGCGGATTTTCATCGATGGGGGATGGAACGGGAGTGATTTAATTTTGGTGCAGGAAATCAAAGAAAAACCCTAAAACCATAACCCCATTTCCACCCCATGGACGACAAGCGCCTTGCAGAACTGGGCTTCGACGTCGAAAGGCAAAAAACCGCCAAGAAATACAGCCAAGAGAAGCTTCTTGTATCCGTCATCGAAAGCGTGTTCGTCATCGGGATTCTTCTCTTGTTCGCCTTCAGCAACTTTTCTTCGGGTCTGGCCTCCTGGGCCCTTGGTTTGGCGAACAATTCTTGGTTCGTTGTCGGTCTCTACATGCTTCCCGTCATGGTCTTCTTCAGCGCTTTTTCCCTCCCCTTCGACTATCTGCGAGGATATCATCTTGAGCACAAATACGACCTTTCCAACCAAAACATCGGTTCCTGGATGATGGACCAAATGAAGGGTTTTGCCATTAGTCTCATTTTCGGTCTTGTCGTCGTCGAACTAATCTACTTCTTCCTCAGAACGTTTCCAGACTACTGGTGGGTCTTCGGATGGGGGTTCATGACCGCATTCATTTTGTTCAGCGCCTTCATCGCACCGGTTCTTCTCCTGCCCCTCTTCTTCAAGTCGGAAGAACTGGAAGACGAAGAACTCTCCGCCGAGATACGGGAACTGATGCAGGAAGCGGGCGTGGGCATTTCAGGCATTTACAAATTGATGGCCAGCGAAAAGACGAAAAAGGCCAATGCTGCTCTGGCGGGATTGGGAAGCACGAGGAGGGTGTACCTATTCGACACCTTGACCGAAAACTATGGCCAAGACCAGATTCTATCCATCGTAGGGCATGAGGTCGGTCATCACAAATACCATCACATCCCCAAGTTAATCTTCATGAACTCGGGATTGTACCTTGCAAGCTTTTTCCTTGCGGACCTCGTTCTTGGCGGCCTGGCCTCGTCGTTGGGGTATTCTGGCATATCGGACATCGCCTTTTTCCCCTTTTTCGTGCTATTCATCGGGCTCTTTTCGGCCCTGGTTCAGCCGGCATCCAACGCCATCTCCCGGGTCATGGAGAACAATGCCGACGAATATGCCCTTGACCGGGTCGGGAAGGGAGAATCGTATGCTAGGGCTTTTGCCAAGATGACGCATCAGAACCTGTCGGTGGCATCCCCAAACCCCCTGGTGGAGTTTCTTCTGTACAGCCACCCCTCACCTGCCAAAAGGGTCGAAAAGGCGCATCTATGGTCCTCTCAACCTGATTGATTTCGCCTCACCGGTGGATTCTGAGAACGAGCTCCCTTTCGACCATCTTCCTGTAGACCCATTCTCCCAGAAAGCATAAGATGATTACGATTCCGAGCACAACCAGTGTAATGGGAGACGTGGTAATGATGTAATAGGCTAGCACTAGAAACGCCAGAATGCATAGGAGGATTGAGAGGGTGATAATCCATTTTTTGCCCCTCGTTTCGTGGGTCAAACGATAGTGGGCAACGTTGACCGAGAGGTAGATGAGGAGGAAAGAGGCACTACCCAGCATCGCTATTCCGCCCAGGTCCATGAAATTTACTATCAGCAACACCAGCCCCGCCGTTATGAACAGCCCTTCTCCGCTATCCTTCCAGACCTTGCGCTCGAATATCTTCGGCAGTTCACCGTGCTTGGCCAAGGTGTAACTCACGTTGGCACCGCCATAGAGGGTGGCGTTGATGGCAGAAGACGTTGAAAAAAGGGCCGCTATGCCGATTATCTAGAAACCCATCATGCCCAGGAAGGGCCTGGCCGCTTCTGCCAGTGCGTATTCTTCGGCAACCTTTATCTGTTCAAGGGGCAGGTTTGAGATGAGTGCGAAGGAGACGAATACGTAAAGAAGGGTGACGAATATCACGCTGATGTAAAGGGCCCGGGGGAGCGTCTTCTTCACCATCTTCATGTTTTCCGCTGTATTCGTAATCAGACCAAAACCTTCGAAAGCGATGAATACCATGCCTGCTGCGAAGAGAATGTTGACAAGGTCGGCTGATTCCGACGTGGAAAAAAGCTTCGGGGGGGCATTGTACGTTCCCAGGAAGGCAAAAATGAGTAGGATGCCAATCTTCACCGATACGATGAAAATTTCGGATTTGCCCACGGCCTTGGCTCCTATGGTGTTGATGACCGTGAAGAATAAGATTATCCCGCTGGCTGCGATGTTGAACCAGAAGGAGGGAAGGTCGGGAAAGAACGCAAGAAAATAGTGCGCGAAGGCCGAGGCGTATAGGGAAAGTGCGAATATGTACCCCACCCACAGCAGTATGTTGAGGCCACCGGTCCAGACGCTGTCTCCAAAGCCCCTGACGAGGAATTCCACGGGACCTCCAGCCGACGGAAAACGGACCCCAAGCTTCGAATAGGAATATGCACAGAGAAGGGCCACCACTCCGGCAGCGATGAATGCAAGATAGACGTACATGCCCGCTATTTCGGCGGCGACGCCCAATATGGAAAATATGCCTGCTCCGACCATGCCCCCGATTCCAATGGAGAGGGCGGACCAGAGACCTATCTGCTTGACTGAATCATCCATGTTCTACACCGAAATTGTTGGGTCGCCTTACGATTTGGCACCTGGTATTTATATTTCCAGGGGAAAGGTCATTCCAGGTCGACGCCGACCACGCCTTTGTCAAACATGTCCAACGCCATCTCGATCTTCCTTTCCAAACGCGAGTCCTTGGTGGCTCTTTTCACCTGCTGGAGGAGGTCGATGCTGACCCGGAACCAGCGAATGATGTCGCCTTCCACCAGATTGGAATGCTCAAGGACCTCTTCGAAGGGGGCGCCCCGGGACCATGCCGACAACGTGGGAATGAGGAATTTCAATTTCTCCGTGTCCAAGTTGGCCATGGCATAGCGGTTCTTTTTCAGCGTGTTGAGGATTCTGAGGAATCTTCTCTTCTTTCGGGGTGCATTGAACCAGTGGTTTTTCCGTTCCTCGTACATTATCAGCGCGGCAAGGCACGCGATGTCCACCGAAGACCATCTTTCGTCGTTTAGTTCGAAGAAAATCTCCGTGGTCAGAAGTTCGTGGGTATATATCATCGACGCAAAGCGCCCTTTCTCCGTCAATTCGTTGCCCTTCAGATGGCCCAGGGACCTCAGCTTGGAGACCTTCTTGCCCCACTCCTTCATGACGTCAGTCCTCTTTCCGGCCTTCTTTTTGAGGAAGGAATCGAAGCTCTGTTCCAGAATTTTCTTTATCTCCCGTTCATCGTGCTGGTCCATCAGGTTCAAGACGGTATTGTAAGATAGGGAAAAACGCGATGTGATGGGGATGTCGTCCCCCTTGGTCATGTTCCGAATGGTCTTCAGGTCGTCCTTGGCTGGGTCCACCACGGCTATGGCCGTTCCCTTGTCGTCCATCCCCCTTCTGCCGGCCCTGCCCGCCATCTGATAATATTCCTTGGAGTTCAGGTAGCGGAATCGGATGCCATCGTATTTTCTGAGCGAGGCAAATGCCACGGACCGGGCCGGGAAATTGATGCCCACGGCAAAAGTTTCCGTTGCAAAGAGCATGTTCACGAGATTCTCCTCGAATGCCGTTTCCACGACCCTCTTGGCCTGGGGGAGCATGCCGGCGTGATGGAAAGCGATGCCTTTGTCAAGACAATAAAGAAGGTCCAGGACCGAATCCATGTTGGCCACTTCGCTGGTAATATATTCCATGGCGATGGCTTCAATCCGGGTCCGCATCTCCTCGGGCAGGTCGTCCCTCACGGATGCCGCATCCATGGCCTTCTCTTCGGTGTCGCGCCGGGAGAAGGTGAAAAAGATGCAGGGGAGAAGCTTCTTGTTCTCCATTATCTTCATGAGTTCCTTGTGGTCGGGAGGCGTCGAACGGGGCTTTCGCTTGTGTTTCTTCCTCTTGGTCTTGTAGTATTTCTTCTTGCTGGGCTTGTGCTGCATTAGCTGATTGTAGGTGCAAAGCTTTCCCCCGGGAAAGAAAAAATGTTCCAGCGGAACGGCCCTCTTTCGGTACTGGACCACCCTAACGGTCTGGTCGTGTATCGAGTTTATCCAATCCGCAAACTCCTTGGCATTGGGGATGGTCGCTGATAGAGCCAGGAAGCATACCGAATCAGGCGAGAAGATTATGGATTCCTCCCACACCGTTCCCCTTTCGATGTCATTCATGAAATGTACCTCATCCAGTATCAGCAGGCCGACGTCTTCTATGGCCTCGGGGTCGGAAAGGGCCATGTTGCGGTAGACTTCCGTGGTCATCACGAGAATCAGGGCGTCCTTGTTGATGGATACGTCTCCGGTGAGAATGCCCACCTGGTCCTTGCCAAACTCTTTGCAGAAATCCCTGTACTTCTGGTTGGAAAGGGCCTTGATGGGTGACGTGTAGACGGCCCTCTTGCCCATCTTGACGTACAGTTCAATGGCGTATTCGGCTATCAGCGTCTTGCCCGTTCCCGTTGAAGCGGAGACCACTACGGAGTCTCCTTTGGTGAGGTAGTTGCATGCCTCGACCTGGAAATCGTCGAGAACGAAGTTGCGGAATTCCATAGTCGTTAATGGTTCTCGTATATTAATCAATGGGGGAGAAATTTTGTATGTGGAGTACGAAAATCATTTCGCAAAGAAAAACCTTTTCCACGGAATGTTTTCAAAAAATCATCTTGCAAAATCGATGACCTGGGGCTTGCCTTTTTGAAGGTCCACCACGGCAACTTTGGCCGGGTTCGGATGGAAGTTTTGCATCTTCTGGTAATCGGTTTGTGACTGCCATGCCGAGGCGTTTATCATGATGATGCCGTTTTTCACTTCTACCTTCGATACGTGAAGATGGCCCGTTACGAATATGTTGGGTATCTTATCGATGACATGATGGTCCTTGGGCAGCGGGAGGAGCGAAGTGTGGCCTCCGTAGCACGGTGCAAGATGGCGCCGTGTCAGCATCTCGTCCATGGCCAGCATCGGCTCGTTTATGGTCACTTGTGGTATCTTGGATATGAAATCGAATATGGATACGCCGTGATATGCCAGGACGTTGAACCCATCCATGCCGATCCAGTCCGGGTTGGAAAGGTAATTTATCTTCCGTGTAATCAACGATTGGAATATGGGGGGAATCGGGGGCTGGGGTTCGGAAATGGGAACGGCATCGTGGTTGCCCGGAATGGCGTGTATTTCTACATGCTCGGGTACCCCTTTGAGCAGACTTCCCAGTATGCGATATTGCTCTTCATGTGTAACATGGGTCAAGTCCTTCTTCTGATTGGGATAGATGCCGACACCTTCCACAAGGTCGCCTGCAATCACCAGATGCTTGAGATTTTTTGGTATCTCGTCTCCGCTGTTCAGCCATGCAATGAAATCTGCCCATTCTTCATGAAGAAAATGCTTGCTCCCCGCGTGAATGTCACCGATGAAGGCGGCGTAGCCCTTCTTCTTCCAAAGGCGAGGTCGGTTCATCAATGGAAATCCCGGCCAGGTGACGTTTTTCAGGTAGAATAGAGGGTCATTGCCCTTTCGGGCATACTCCTCTTTCTTGGGAAGGAAGTTGCCCGTAAAGCAGACCGTGTCGTCTTCGATGAGGTCTCTCTGAAGGGGGTTCTTGTTCTTGTCGTAGAATATGGTCACGGTCTTGTTGGGCGTATCCACTTTTAGTATCAATTGATGGGATTTTTTAGTGGTCCTTATCTCCTGGATGGTGCCTACAAAACTTACGGTGTCCTGGTTTTCAGGGTCCGGGTCGCCTCTAAAATTTGGGAGGTTCTGCCTGGCCTTGAACATTCGGAGGTACTGCCTGTATCTATCCAAAAAATATCGGTTGAACTCGTCAATGTTGCCGTTGATGATATAGTCAACGATGGGTGGTTTTTCCTCGCCCTTTTTGTCAGGGACCGACCGTGCTTTCATTTCCGGTCCCACCCTGTCAGGAAGCATTTCCTCCATCTCTTCCCGATTCTTCTTCTTATTTTCGAGTCGGGACCGGCCCGGAAGGCAATTATGGTCAATGATGCAAAAATCCGGCTTCGTCTCCGTGATAATGCCACGAGTGTATGCTACGGGGTCTTCCTTTTCCAAGATGATGTGCAGGGCATCCGGGGTAAGCAAAAACCCCTCATGTTCGCACATTTCCAAGACTTTCTTACGCATCCCGTGATGGCTATGTCATGTCATTACAAAAAGATTGCGAAGGGAGTTATCGTAGACTCAAGTTATTTTTTCCGATACTACGAAATTCGGGTACGATTAGCGGGAAACTGGGAAATGAAAAAAAAACCTTCGATTATTCCTCTAGGTCCAAACCCCCTTCGCCACCCGTGGATATGGTCTCCTCTGCATCGGGGTCGTTTCCAGGTATTTCCAACGGTCTGTCGCCTTCAGATTTTTTTTCTTTCTTGCCGTCTTCTCCTTCGCCTTTGCTTCCGCGGGTGGCCGCCCTCTGGTCTTTGGTGAAATACCAGACGAAGGCAAGAATCAGGATGAGGACCAAGACAAGAATCACTATCCAAATCCAAGAATAACGGGCCGTGTCTTCTTCAACCTTCTTTATCGTTATCTGTGACTCCGTGCTGACCCCGGGGACGTATTCTGCTGAAATGGTGTGAATGCCGGCATCGCTTCCCGCCTTGTAGGTGGTGCTGATGTCCCGAACCTTGTCCAGTTCTCCGCCGGTGGCTGTCCAATCCACGACGACGTTGCTGACAAAACCGGTGGTGGCGTTATAGCCCGCGGCGTAAACGGTTATTTCCTTCCTTTCCTTGAGTTCTAGGGAAATTATTTCCTCCCCATCTTCACCTGGTTCCGTTCTAATCAACACAATGTCGACCTCGGGGTCCATCACCGTAACGTCAAGACCAACTTCCAGCGAAAGATACGTGAAAACAGCGATTGTTTCGCCCCAATCGTCAGAGGGGGCCCGGAGTTCATGTTCCAGGTTCGCCACCGACGCATTCAACGTCATGGGAGAGGAGGAAACGTCCGCTTCCACATTCTCAATGTATCCCGAGGTGTGATTATGAACGCTAACATAAACGGACCGGGCTTCGCCCACGGGAATCTCCAACACATCAACCGTTTGTGCATCGGGTCCCGTGCCATCCCTCGTTTCCATGTAATCCGGTTCCGGCGGTGCAATATAAACGGTAACGTCGTCGGAAATGCCCTTGGCATACCTTGCCGAAACCGTGGCCGTACCCGGTGACGACCCGATGGTCAATTCCGTGGAATTGCCGGCACTTTCGCTCAGAGAAGTCGCGGACCCGCCTATGTTGATTACAGACCAGTCTCCATCCACGAGCCCCAAGGGGCCGGCCGTGGCATTGAACCCGTTGAGAACAAAAGTAATGTCCTCCATGCCAAGCCATGCGTAAATGGACGGAAGTTCATTACTAGAGGGAGCATCAGATATCTCGACAAAATCCACCTCGGGAGGCGCTATCGAGACAATTACCGAATCGTTGTGGCCATGGAGGTCGTCCACGGTCCAGACCGCACTACCTCCCGTGTATCCCGCGTTGAAGGCATCAGACGTACCAAAGCCCACTTCCGTGGATGTGGTGGCTCCATTCAGGTTCTCCACCGTCCATTCGGAAGCCACCGTCCCCAAGTAACCTGCAGTGTCATTGTACGTCGAGGCATAAGCGGTGTACCCTGGCATGCCGACCCAGGCGTCAAAATCGGCCACTTGCGACCCGTCGGGAACGTCTGTCATGAGAATGTAATCCGTTTCAGGAGGGGCGATGGCGAATACCACCGTGTCCGTGCATTCCAAAGACGGACCTTGCACCTGCCAGGTGGCGGTGCCCCCAGACGTTCCTGCAGTGAAAGTGTTGCTCGAGAAATGTCCTCCCGAAGTGGAAGCCGTTGAGCCGTTGTTAATTACCTGCCATGTCGAATATGTGACGCCGATGTAACCTACCGTATCGTTGTAAATCGAAGCGTATCCCGTCATGCTGGGCATGCCAACCCATCCGTCCTGGTCGGGAATTTCTGTTCCACCGGGGGAGTCGGTTATCAGCAAGGTATCAATGGCCGGGGGTGTTATGAATATTAAGACGAAATCCGTGATGCTTGACATGTCGTCCACAACCCATTCGGCCGTTCCTCCCGTCATTCCTGCATTGAAAACGCACTCGGTTCCCGAAGTCGTCGAAATGTTGGCACTCGCTCCTGCGGTATTGGCGAGAATCCAGGTCGAATCAACCAGGCCGACATAATCTCCGGTGGTCGAATTGTATCCCGAGGCATATCCCGTGATCGAATAATTGACTGCGACGGTCATTGCGAAGGTCATCGCTGGGATGGGTGTGCCTCCGGGAGATTCCGTGATTTCAAGTAGGTCGACCTGCTGTGGAGTTATGGAGAGCGTTGCATTGTCTTCGAATGTACCATTCAGGGCAGTCATTACGACGTCTCCTCCCGAAGTTCCGGCCGTGAAGGTCACATTGGTTCCCGTGGCATTGGAAAGGGTTCCCAGCGCTACGTCCATGGACCAATTGCCCCATGCTGGACCCATGTAGATGCCAGTCGTGGCGTTATAGCCGGAAAGGTACAAGTTTTTGTTTTCCAACACGGAGAGATTCCATAAATCCACGACCGTTCCGTTGAAGGCATCAGTTATCATGACAAGGTCCATTACGGGGGGTATGTAGGCCGAAGAAATGTTGAATGCGACAAGGTCCGTGACGTTAAGAGTAGCGTTCTCCGCGGTGACATTGACCAAGCCCGGAATAGTCGCCGTGAAGTTGGTCCTGGTTCCCGTGGCGTTAGAGAAATTGCCTCCATCAGGAGAGTCCGTCCAGTCTACTTCCACCAAACCCACATAGGCATCGTTGGTCGCATTGTAGCCTGATGCACATAGACCTATCTCATCTTCCACGGTAAGGTTCACCATTTCCAATGGGTTTCCATCGGGAACGTCGGTTATGATTACGTAATCCAAGCCCAGCACGGTGACATTGATGGAAACCAATGTTCCCCAATTAAACCCGTCGAAACCATGGGCCAATAAGGTTCTCTCTTCACCGTAGGACCAGGAGTCTGCGTCGAAGGTGTAGTTGAATTCTTCAATGGGTGAATCCGCAGGGGGGGTGACAATGGAGAGGGGTATTCCCGTTCCATCACCCGTGAATGCGTCCCAGAAAACTTCGGCTTGTGTAACGTTGGAACCACCAAAAAGCGTATCGTTGATTGCGGCCCGAAACTCCACGTTGATAAACGGATAGGTCAATACAGCATCTCCCAAATTTCCGTTAATCGTAATATTCTCAGCAACCGGCGGTGAGTCATCAACTATTGTGACTGAAACTGTTTGGAAATCTCCCCAGTTGCCCCAGGAATCCATTCCGTGCACATAATAAGTGAAGGTGTCTCCTACGTTCCACCCCTGAGTCATTATCGTGGCATTCACCTCTTCCAAGGATGTATTGAAATCGCCGTCTGTGGCGAACATGGCGTTTCCCGTGCCATTTGCACCAGTAGAATCCACGAAATATTCGGCTTGGGTGATGTTGGAATTCCCGCTAGCGGTGTCGTTTATCAGGGATGTGAGTTCGAACCATCCTTGAGACCATCCCAGATTCAGCGACGTTGAGCCGTTGGCCATGGTGTCTTCTGTGGTGGGTTTTGCATCATCCGTTATGGTTAGGTTGATTGTCGCAAAATCTCCCCAGGCGTCCGTGTTGTTGAAGTGCACGTAAATCGTTACGTTTTCTCCCGGTGCCCATCCAGGATTGCTTATGACAGCATAACCGAACTCATTTTGCGAATCGAAGGCCCCGTCAAGTGGGGAAAGGGGCGTTCCCGTGCCATTGGACCCTGGGCTTTCCAGAAAATACTCCCCTGCAAGAACGTTTAGGGCCGTGTCGTTGCCAAGCGCCGTTAGGTTCACTGAGGGGATGGAAAAAGAAGCCGAAGGATTCGCTTCTCCGTTGACCGTTAAGTTCTCCGTAATGGGTCCTGACGCCGTATAGTAAGGGGGGGTATGCTGATTTTCAATATCAACGCCTGGAACCTCATTGTTGACGTTCCCGCCTTCATCATTTGTCCAGTTTTCGACAGCGTCATCAAATTCTCCTCGGACGGTTCCAGATGAGGCAAGTGAAGCGACGATGAGTATCGTCACTATCAACAATGCCAAGAAAATGATTCTTGCGACGTATGATTCAATAAAAATTCTTGAGTGGGTCAACATTCCATCGGACATGTTCATTTCTCCT
>CAZPOY010000054.1:0-10863 GCA_964588345.1 uncultured Thermoplasmata archaeon | reverse complement strand
TTAACTACCCATAGTCAATTGACTAAGGGGATATGGTCGGCAAAACCTTGTGTTATATAAATGTTTAGGATTTTGCCTGATTATTCCGCTATAGGATATATTTGGATGACGGGGGCTTCAATATTTCCCGTCGCTGAGCACACGGGTAACTTCAAAGACGCCTTCGTTGAAAAGTAGGGTGTAGAAGTTGGTGCTGTGGGCCGTGCTCCTCATCTTGACGCATCGAATCCGCCTTTGCACGTTCACGTCGTCCACCTGCTCCATCTTCACGTGGATTATGCCGTCGGATAGGAAATCGGCACCGCCCCCCGCGTAAACGTTTAGGCCCGGCTTCATCTCCGAGATTACGATGGTCGTCGTGTCGAGTTCCTTGAGCCATTCGAAGAAATGGAAAAGTTCGTTTCGGGGGCTTTTGAATTCTGCAAGCATCTGCAATACCGGCAGCGAATCGATGACCATCAGTTCGTAATCCATGGACTCTTTTAGATTGTTGGCATACATCTTGAAAATCTGCATCCAGGTCTGCTGTCCCAGTTTGGCAAGGTTCTTCCTGATGAGGCCCAGGTCCACTATCGATACCTTCTCTTTGACCGGTTCCACGGGGAAGCCGAGCCCTTCCATGTGCTGTATCAACGGTTCCCGACCTTGTTCAAGGGTGACATAGGCCGAAGACCTGTCCTCCTCAAGAGCGTTGTTGTACAAGATGGAAAAAGAAAGCGATGATTTCATGGTGCCTGGCTCGCCGGAAACGAGGATAACGTTTCCCTTGGGGATTCCCCCACTCATCTTATCGTCGAACCCTTCGATGTACGTTTTTATCTTTTCCGGCATGTGTCTCCCATTGACCATAGCGCATCTTTGAAAAAACCTTTTCGACAGTTTAATTACCCATCAATGGATTTTTTGCTGCATGGGCGACCCCTTTCTCGAAGGGACCCGGCTCACCGTTGGCGTCCTCCTGCTGGCCTATGCTTCCATCTCCGACCTCCGGTACCGAACCGTTCAGGACCGGCTCTGGATAATGCTGGGAACCACGGGTTTTGTTCTCCTCGTATACGACCTTCTCATACCTCATTTTCAAGTTCCGGTTCTTCTGGGGCTCATGGGGTCTTATCTTGCATTCATGGACATGGTGATACCAAGGCCACCGGTATGGGACGAGGGCAAGCCCAACTTCAAAGCGCTTTTGCTGCCGGCGACAAGCTGGATTCTCTTCTCGATGGGCATCCTCATGGACTACCGGGCCAACACCATTCCCATCATCATCGCCGCCACTATCGTCATCGTTTATTTCATGTACCGATTCAACCTCATTGTGGGGGGTGCCGACGCAAAAGCCCTGATGGCCATCTGCCTGCTGATGCCCATCATGCAGCCGTTGGATTCGATTCCCATCGTTCAAAACGAATATTCGCTTACGTACTTCCCCTTCGTCATCTCGGTTTTCGTCTATTCTGGCTTGGTCCAGATTCTTCTACTTCCCTATTACGGCATCAAAAACGCCCTGAAAGGCGATTTCAGCTTTCCCCGGATGTTCACGGGAGAAAAAAAGGAACTGCCTGAAGTGGAACGGGAGTTTCTCTGGGCTCTTGAAGAGATGAAAGATGGAGAAATAAAGCATCACTGGAGACCTTACGCCGACGTTTTTGACCCCGCTCCGTTCAAGGACCGTGGCATAAATATGGTCTGGACCACGCCCCAGCACCCCGGCATCCTCTATCTCCTCGTCGGGTTCATCTGCGCTTTTCTCATCGGCAATCCCTTCGACCTCCTCTTCGGGGTGGTCTTCTGAGAAAGGGTTTCTTCCTGATGCTCATGGGAATATTCCTTCTCGCTTTTTTGCTGCGCTTTGAAGGTGTCGAAGGAGGACTCATACGGGGCATGGACGCTCCCGAGTACCACTTTCTTTCAATGCAGATGGTGGAAAACGGCGTTCTCCCAGACGAATACTGGGGCTTCGGAGCGACGTATCACGAATTTCCCGGCTTCATGGTGCTGGTCGGTTCAGCTTCCCTCCTGACGGGCTTGCCCGTTTCCGAAGTCCTTCCATTGTTGGGACCGGCCCTTGGTGCCCTCATGTGCGTTCTCACCGCACTGCTGGCATTTAGCGCTACGAAAAAGGTGTTGCCTTCCGTTTTTGCCGGGGCCTTCCTGGCCGTCATATTCGTTCACGGAGCCAATACATGCATAAGCAAGCCCTCGGTCCTAGGGGGAACCCTCTACCTCCTCACGCTTCTTCTATTCTATTCCGGCATGAAAAGGAACAGGTCCGGACGTTTGCCAAGCATCGTCGCCGCCTCCCTCGTGATGCTCGCCTTGGCAGTATCACATCATCTTTCGACGATGTTCCTCCTCCTGGCCCTGCCCATGGGCATCTTTTTTTCTCCTCGCGAAGGACGAGCCAAGCACGCCTTCTTCGTCTGGTACGCCGCTTTCTTCTTCTTCGCATTCGTTTACTGGCATTTTATCACGGACAACTTCTGGGATAGGACCTTTGCACTGCTTCCCGTTCCCTGGTACGTGATATTTTCAGGCATCGCCATTTTGGGATTTGCTTCGTGTTACGCACCGCATCTGAATAATAAGTCATTTCTGGAATGGGTTGAAAAAAGGGTTACGCCCAATCACGGCCTTTTGGCATTCATCGTGACCATCAGCATCCCATTTTTCATATATTTATTTAGTACGGAACCGGGGCAGAGGGTCGAAAACACGTGGACGATTATTTTGGTCATGGCTCCTGGATTGCTCATCGTTTTCTCAGGCATCGGCCTTAAGGACCTAATCCTTACGAGAAAGGGGTTGCTACTTGCCGGCTGGCTGCTTTTCCCCCTCTTCATCACTCTCGCTATGGTGCTTTTCAGAAATGCCTTCCTTCTCCCCCATCGGCCCCTTGAGTATTTCATACCCTTCTTCGCAATTCTTTTTGGCTTCGCCGTTTATGCCTTGGTCAAAGAAACGAACGGGTCCCGTTTGCTGAGAAGGTCTGTCATCGTTTCGGTTGTTCTCTTGATGGTGATTTCCTGCCAGACGACGTCGTTTTCCGATGATCTTTTGGACGGACCGGTCTTCAAAACCAGTTCCCAAGAAGCGGGGATTGCCGTATGGATCGGCAAGAATACGCCTGAAGGCGTCGTGGTAGGAGCCGACCACAGGGTGAGCGCCGCCACATTCAGTTACGGCCATAGGAATGCAACGTGGTACTTCTCCAACGATTTTCTCACGGACCCGTCGTTCAAGAGGGAAAGTTACGTGAATGAGACCGTTCCCGCCGGGGACAACATGGACATTCGGGCGGTCTTCCTCGCTGAAGCCATGGTCAATGGTTACGTCATTACTCCCTGGGACGGCTATTCTTCTCTCGAAGAGGACCAAGTGGGAAAATTCTACGAACCTCCTTTCATCCTCATTTTCCAAAATCAGGAAGGAAGCGTCTTCTACGCCAATTATCCGTGAAGGAAAAGAGGGCGGAATTGGGCAAACATCAAACGTTCAACCGGCGGCAATCCGCTTTCAAGGGGCAATTATCACACGACGGAGTTTTCCGGCAATGTGCTTTGCAGACCTCCACTATCAGGCCATGAAACGCCTTGAGCTGGTCCGCCTCGGTCAAATGAATCAGTACGGTTTCCCTCAATCCTTCTTTGCCAACCTCCACGGGCAAACGTGAAAAAAGCCGTCTCGTATATGCGTCGACCACGAAGACGGGGACGTCGTAAGCATAAAGCAGGATGGAGTCCGCCGTTTCCTCGCCTATGCCTTTCACCGAGAGAAGTTCGCTCCTCCGGGGCATTTTGGGGTCTTCGAGAAAGTATTCGTCGCTGTTCAAAAATTCCAGCAATCGCATTATCGTCCCGGCCTTCTGGTTAAAAAAACCGGAGGAGCGGATGTGGGTGGAAATCTCCTCCCGGCTCATCTCGTTGAAGCTTTCCCTTGAGAGCAATTCCTTCTCCTTGAGACCGTCCATCACCTTCTCGACGTTGGTCCAAGACGTGTTTATGGTCAATACGGCCCCTAGGATGACTTCGAAGCGGGATTGGGCAGGCCACCAGTGACCAACGGATTTCCAATCGCTTAAGGTTTCATACAGTTTCGGAATATTCATCGGACAAACAAAACCGAACTAAAATATTAATAATTTGTAACCGATGGTTTTGTCGGTGCGAAAATGGCGAAAGGCGACGGGCTCGTCGGTTCTTTGAAAAAACAGGCTGAAGAACTTCGAGAAAAACAGAAGGAACTCAGCAAGAAGGAACACGAAATCCGCAAGATGAAAAAGAACCTCGACAATAGGGAAGAGAAGTTACGAGGGATGGAACATGATTTTTCAAAGAAAAGGGATGAGCTTGAAGAACTCGAAGAGCATTTGGAGAAAGAGAGGGAAGAGTTCACCAAGGAGAAGGAGATATTCCAGGAATCTTTGGACCAGATGGACGACCGGAGAACGGAACTGGAAATGCGTGAATCCACGGTCCTCGACATGGAACGGTCCCTGTCATCACGGGAAAAAGAGATCGAAGACAAACAGGACGAGCTCATTGAGAGGGAAGAACAGCTCATTGACGAAGAAAGGCAGGCGAAGGTGCGTCTACTTCAGATAATCGAAGAGCACGAAGATGAGATAAACAGGAACCAGGGAACCCTGGAAAATCTGGAGGAAAAGGTCCGCTCACTTTCCCAACTCATGGAAAACCTTGAAGAGATGAAAAATAGCATTGACGAGACAAAAGAGGGCCTTGACGCCATTTCCAGCGACGTCGTTGAAAGACAGCAGGGGCTCCTCGAAAAGGAGAAAGCATTGGAGAATCAGCTTGACGAGATGATAAACCGGAGGGAATCCGTCGTCCAGCGCGAGAAGGAACTCATCGAACTTCAAAAGGAACTTAGGAGCATCGTATCGGTATCCTTTGATTCGGACATGGAACGAGACCGAGGGGAGAACGGATACGCCATGGCATCAGAATCCGAAGAAGAATCCCTTCTGCCCGATGAAGTGATAGAAGAGGCGGAGGAACAGGGCGCCTTCGATGAAGAAACGGCTTTCGGGGAAGAGGAAGAAGCAGGCGGAGTCGAAGAGGAAGACGATGCCACGGAAGAAGAGGAAGACGATGCCACGGAAGAAGAGGAAGACGATGCCACGGAAGAAGAGGATGGCATCTATTTTTCTCTGGATGAGGAAGAAGAAGGTGATGAAGAGGAGATGGAATTTTCCGTAGAAGAGGAAGAGGATGACATCGAAATCGAATACGCCAACGAGGGACTGTATGCTGAAGAAAAACCTTCTCTGGAAGACCTTTCTTTTGAAGAATTGAAGGAGATTGCCGAAGAGATGGGCCTACCGACGAAGGGTGGAAAGGACGAGGTTCTAAACAGAATAAAGGCATTCAGCGACGAACACCAGAGTCCGGAAAAAGAGGTGTGCGACCAGTGCGGGTCCGAAATCGAACCGGGTGAGGAATGCGAGTTCTGCAATGAATACAGCGTAGAAGAACCCGAGAGCATGCCCAGCCAGGACGAAGTAAAAGAGGGGATAAGAGAAGCACAGCTATCGATTGCCAAAGCTTACAATCTAGGCATCGACATTTCGAAGATGAAACCGCTCCTGAAAAAAGCAAAAGAGCTTTTCCGGGAGGGAGATTTCAAGGGGTCCTTGGGCCAGGCCAATGAATGCCAGAGATTGGCGGTGGAAACCATCGATTACATGGAAAAGCGGTGAAGAGATGGAAGAGGTCACTAAGCGCTTGCTCGAAGAAGAACGGAAAAATCTCCTAAACGAGATGGAACACAGCGCCCGTTGGATGGTAAAGAACCTTGACAGGAGGATAAGCCACGCCGCAAAGTACGATGTGATGACCAGGGCAAGCGAAAGGGTGTTGGCTAGGGCAAGGGAACATCTTGACAGAGAACAGTGGCAGAAGGCATTTGACGCAGGTTTCGACGGGGTGAAAAAGCTGGAAAAAGAGATGGCCGAGGGTGCTGAAGCAGCATTGCTCATGGAAAAAGCCAAGGGGATGCTAGAACGGGGACGGCAGAAGAAACTTGACACCGGCAAGGCGGAAATGATGCTGGCCCAGGCTGAAGGTGCTTCGTCTCCAAACTCCCGGCTCTATTTTCTTAAGAACTGCATCAAGGAACTGGGCGAAGCGATAGAAAGCACCGACACCATATACGACCTTGTCCGACAACTCACGGAAAAAATCCGCTTGCACGAAGGAAGGGGGCGCGACGTTTCCCAAGCCCGGGAGTGCCTTGAGAAGGCAAAGTTGGCCACTCAACACGAGAGCGCCATTCACTTTCTGAAAAAGGGGATAGATTACCTGGAAAGATGTGAATCCGATTGAAAATCAAGGGGCCGTTATTCACATCTCCTTTGACCGGGGCATCGTTTTTTCCGACCTAAACTTTATATACACTTCGTCGATAGGACGGTCAATTGGTGGTCAGCCATGTTCAAAGTTACTGAAAAAGCGGTAGAAAGCATCAATCAAATGCTCAAGGACGATGGAAAGGACGGAGTGAACCTCAGGGTATATGCCGCCAGCATGTCGTGTTCGGGCATTCAGTATGGCATCGCTTACGATGAAGAAGAGCGGGACGACGACGTAAAGGTCGAAGCGGAAGGGCTCACGTTCGTCATGGACGAATTTACGAAAGACGATTTGAAAGACGCCATCCTCGATTACATCAAGACTCCTGCAGGAGAGGGGCTGATTTTCAGCAAGCCCAACGCCCAAGAAGGGTGTTCGTCCTGTGCAGGTTGCGCCTGAGAGGTTATGAAATGAAGCGAATGGCCATCTTCCTTGCACTGATATTCACGTTCTCGGTCCTTGCCGGTTGCCTTGGAGAAGACGACACCGCGACAGGCGAAAGGCCCATAGCCGAGATTAAGGTCGACAACGTACAGATTTCCAACGGGACCTACTATACCTCAGTAAACGTTCCCGTAAAATTCAACGGGTCACTCTCCATTGACGTTGACGGAGAAATCAGAAGCTACATCTGGACCTTCGGCGACGGTGGATACAATTACAGCCAATCCGCTTCTCACATTTATCTTGAAGAAGGTTATTACGAAGTTTATCTTTCCGTGAAAGACGACGATGGCAAGGTGGACCAGGACTTTGTTAAGGTTCTCGTTGCAGGCGTTGCGGATTACGAAGTAAGAATAGACGCTCCCACCAAGATTCACAAGGCGGAACCGGGAAGGGAAACGGACTTCATACTCGAAGTGACCAACACCGGCAACATTGAGGATACCTTCGAATTCAGGGCCCAGGAGATGCCTGCTGGTTTCGTATTCTCTCCTGAAATCAGCGAGATGACCCTTCTACCCGATGAGACCAAGTTAAACATCATGACCATACGGTTGCCGCTCAATGCCCCCAAAGTTGATACGGATATCTCCCTCAGGGCCATTTCACTATCCGACCCGGATGCCTACGACCAGGTCAATCTTCAGATAGACGTCACGAGTCTTTCGGGCGGCGTGGCCGATTCAGGTGACCTTGTCCAATGCCAGTACATAGGATGGTATCCCGATGGCGAGGTGTTCGATTCGTCCTTGGAAGCATTCAAGACGGGACGGGGCGACCAGCCGTTGAAGGTGAGTCTTGGCGGAACGTCTTCAGGTGATTATACGACGGTCATACCCGGGTTTAGCAATGCTCTGGTCGGCATGAAGACCGGCGAAGTCAACATCGTCCGGCTCTCTCCCGAAGAAGGTTACAATGACGGACTGGTCCGGATATTCTACGTGGAACTCGTTTCGATAGATGGTTAAACGCTAATGCGTTTCTTGGAAAAGGGTTCTGAGGTAGGCAATTACCCGTCACGCCATACGCTTTACGAATTCTTCGTACAGGGCGGAAGCTTTTTCCAGTTCGGCAACGGGCATCTCCTCATCGGGAATGTGGGCACCCAGAGGGTTCCCCGGACCAAAAACGCCGGCATTGCACGCCTTTTGGAATATCGTGGCTTCAGTGGCGTACGGTGCGCTGTATTCGCCTTCTGACAATGCAGTTAGGACCTTGTCGCCCTTGGAACCTGATGACTTCCACGGGTCGAGATACTGGTCCACGTCGTATATTATGGTCGCATCGTTGTCGGGTTCTATGATGAAAAGCAGGTCTTGTAGTTCCTCCCAGGAATATATGTGGGGGAATCTCACGTCGAGTTCCATCCGGCCATTGCGTGGCACCATGTTCACCTGGTCACCACCTTTCATCGTCCCGAGATTCAGGGTCGTGTCCTTCATTTTTCCGATGGTACGCTGGGTCTTATGATATACGCTCATCAACGCTTCCAGCGAAGAAATGCCCTGTTCTGGCATGGACCCATGGGCCGACTTGCCTACGGCCTTGACGGTATAATGTAGAACGCCCTTTTCGTCGGTCATCCTCTTGAATCCCGTAGGTTCGCAGACCAGGATGTAGTCGGTCTTTTTGAGAAGGCCTTTTTCTACCACCGCCCTGGCCCCCCTCATGGTCGTCTCTTCGTCGGTTGTTAGAATCACGCCCACGGGCAAATTTTGTTCAAGTAAATTATTAACGGCAACGAGCAATGAAGCTACGGGTCCTTTCATGTCCAGAACCCCTCTTCCATAGACCTTGCCGTCGGCCACTTCCCCCGTTTCCCTGGTCCAGCCGGACCCTGGGGGGACCACGTCAAGATGACCGTTGAGATATGCTGATGGCGCTCCTTTAGTGGCAAAAACTACCGGGTCACACCCCTCTTCAAGGATTCTCACGTCCATGCCCCATTCTTCCAGAAGCGTAGCGCAGTAGTCTGCAATGGCCTTTTTTCCTTCGTCCAAGTGACTTGGGAATGCCAGGAGTTCCTGTAGGAGGTTCAGAGGGTCCATGTTGCATGAATGGCACTTTGTCTTATTAGGTTTGCCACGACGCAGATTTGAGATGAAAATTGGCAAGACAATTACTCAAAGGAAGCCTTCTTTACGTTTATTAACAATAACATACGTTCCATCTTCATGAAGGTCGGAAAAGTTGCCGTTCTTGCTATGGTCTTGATGATCGCATTGTCCACGAGGGGACCCTTCTTCTTCGACGTCGCTGAAAATGCCCAGGGTGCCCAAGACGACCTCCGTTTGAACATCGTATCGCACATGGACTTTGACCTAATGAAGGACAATGCAACGGTGAACATCCGGGCCTGGGACGGCGTTTCTTTTAATTCAACGACCAATGTAACGGTTTACGACCTTTACGGCAATGAGATGATTACCATCGAACTGAATGATTTGGGCATGGGATATGACGACGAACCAGGGGATTTCATCTACGAAGGACATTTTACCGTGGTCGAAGAGGTTCCCACCCATTCACGCACAGACCCGGCAAACAACACCATCGACGTGAGGCACAACGGAACGCTGATAATCACGGTGGACATTGACGGCGACGGGAACGGGACCCAGGAATATATTTACACGGATTACATCCTTCCCGAAGTGCATGTCGACCCCTTGGAAACCGCTTATCCGGGAGACGCATTTGCTTTGTCTTGGAGTGTGGCGGACCAGAACCTCAACGAGACTGCACTGCAGTTCATGCTGGACGGTGAATCCTTCACCGATTACTCACCTTCCGATGTCTCATACGTGTCACAGAATGATACGACTCACTATTCACTGGTCCTTGACCTTTCAAACGTCCCTGAAGGCCCCCATTCCCTGGAGGTCATCGCTTCGGACCTTGCCGGAAATGTCAATTCATCATTCGTACATGTAGTCCCCACGGAAAACAGCACGTTCTTCATGGACCGACGGCCTCCTGAATTGATTTTCGCTGATGACGGGGGGCATTTATCCGGGGTCTTCAACCTGACCTTCTTGGCGGATTATGGTCCTTACTGGGATGCTCCTGTGGCGAATGGCCTTCAATGCACCATTGACGAGGAGAAAGCGATGGTCCTTTCAAACACCGGCAACGACACCTTCTCGACCATGGTGGACAGCACCGAGTATCCCGACGGAACCCATACTATTCACATAAGCGGGGTTGACCAGGCGGGAAACAACATCAGCGCGGAACATGTGGTCGATTTTGACAACTCCCCGCCCCAGGTATCTTCTTTCCGATACGTGTTGAACGGCGACGGCACCCTTGATTTCCTTTGGACCGACCAGAACGATTCCGAGGGAAGGGCGTATCTTCTCTACCTCTCATCTTCGGGCCTAAACGGGCCCCTTGAGGACTACGACCCTTATGCTTCCGTTGACGGAGAAAACTACACTACCGCAAGAACCTTACCGGGCACATATTCCAGTGCCATCGTACCCGTGATTAACGGCACGTCCGGCAACCCGGTCTACCTCAATTTCACCCTCATGGAACCGGAAACGGCGAACATCACGGTTGAAAATGTCTCGTACGTTCCTGAGGAACCTTCCTCTGGGGACACGGTGACGGTCACAACCCGGTTTTTCAATGCCAACCCCATGCCCATGGACCTCGTAGTCAATCTTACTGTTGACGGGGAAGTGGCATCAACGAGAACCGTGACGATAAACGGCAATGACACTTCGGAAAGCGTGCATGCGTGGAATGCCGAGGAAGGGAACCACGACCTTGAGATATCCAGTAGGAAGGTCGGCGAAACGTCGAATTTCGATGCGCGGACGGTGACGCCTTCCGGTTCTCCCCTCAATGTGGCGCCATCGGATGAGGGGGTAGAAGACGACCTGCTTCTTGTCGGGTTCATCACCGCTGGGGCATTGGTGGCAATGGGCCTTGTGGGCACGGGCATTTACCTATCGCTTCGAAAACCGGAAATGCCGTCTTCACCAGAAGGTTCTGCGACAAGTGGAGAGCAGTTCTCAGCTGATTCTCACGACGGTCATGAATT
>CAZPOY010000053.1:0-10899 GCA_964588345.1 uncultured Thermoplasmata archaeon | reverse complement strand
TGCCGAGGGTTTCTTCAAGAACGGCAGGTCCTTCGGAGGAGTGACGGTCTACCCCGGATACATCGGGTCGACCCCTTGCGCTCTAGTGATTCCCGACAGAGGAGGGTATTCTAACATCGCTGAGATAATTAGCCCTTATCATCTGAGAAGGTCCTTCAATCTAAAGGACGGAGATGCCGTGAAGGTGCATCTTGTCAGGGACTGACCAAGCGACCATTCCAAAGCGATGATTTATATCCGATTTCCCTTTCCGAGGAATAGGCGACCAGAACATGACTTCCGAAGAGAATATCAAGCATTGGGCGGAAAAGGCCGAAGTCAGCATCGAAGAATCAAGGGCGTATTTCGAAAAACTAAAGGGGGCCGAGGAGGAGGAAGAAGACCTTCTCCGAAAGATTTTCTCACGGGTCGAATTGCCCGTATTGGAACTTGGTGCCGGGAAGGGTGAATTTACGCGTGAGATACTCGATAAATACGCAGGACCCGAAACCAAAGTTTACGCTGTGGAACGGCTGAAACCCGTTGCCGACCAATTGTCAAAGAACATTGACGACCCGCGGCTAGAAGTTTTCGCATCGGATTCAACGAACCTGCCTTTGGACGATGATTCGGTGGGCCTGGTGATAACCCGGGTAGCCCTTCATGATTATGTCAGTGAGGAAGGAGATGTGACCGATGCTCTGAAGGATAGCATCAGGGTATTGGCACCGGGTGGAATGTTCCTCGTCTATGACAAGATTACCGATGGCTATGAGGATTGCGAAAAGGAGACCGCCGAAGGGCGCATGGAATGCATTAACAAGGAGATTGCAGCCATCGAGGGCAAGAAATGTTGGGGGTTGCACCCTTCTGAAGATTATGTGAACCTATTCGAGGAACTAGGGCTAAAAAACGTGGACTGGAGGATATTTGAAACGCCGGCGGCTCCCGGCTATGCGACAGCCATCCAAAAGCTCCTGGAAGAAGTCAGGCCCATTTATGTCGAAAGGTGGGGCAAGAAGATGAATCGCCTCGTTGATGAATTGTTGGAAGACGTCAAATCAATGCCTCCAGGCAATCTGAACATGATGCTAATATGGGGCGAAAAATGATTAATGCGCTACTTTGACAATTAATGCGGTTTTCTGTCAGGTTTGGGTTAAAATTTTCCCAGCGTGACTTGTCGTGTTCCTTTGACCCCTTTTTGAATCCCCATCTTTTCCACTAATATGTCGATGAATATGCCTTCGTATTCGGGAAACTCGTCTTCGGGTAGAAATCCCGGGTCGTTCCGAGGTGGGTTCAGCCCCATTTTTCTGACCAATTTCAAGGAATCCACGGTCTTGTTCTTTGGAACCTTTTTTCCTGCGAAAGTGTCGTGGGGGTAACCTGCCATGCGCATCTCTTCAAGGAGAATGGGACGGCGAAATATTCGATGAAGAAGATACAGGGCACAGGTCCCTTTGTCCCCCTCTTTCATTTTCAACTGGTCGCACTTGGTCCCCACCTCGTCGTAGATGTTGCTCATGGTATGGCCCGATACCGTGTAGTATTTGGAAGGAGGGCGGGCTTTTTCTTTTAGCAACCCCATCTCGGTCATTGCTTTGAGATAACCGGTAAGTTCAAGACGGTGCATTTTCATCCCCTCTTCCTCACTTAATTGGCGCCAAAGACTGCTGATGGAGTGCTCACGGGAAGATAGTTCCTCAAGAATGACGTTAATGACCGCTTCTTCGGTTTCAAAGACCATTTACTCGGTCTGATAACAAACCCGATAATAATAAATGTTTCCCGAAAATCATCTGATAAAAAAACCGGTCTCCAAAAAGTATTATTTACCTGAGTGTTTAAGTTTGAAAGGCCCGCGGGAGTTTTCCTGCGGACGGTGATGAATATGAGGACAAATATTCAAGATAAAGAGACCACTCAATCTTCGGGGGACGAATCAACCGATATCACTCTGTTCGTGCAAACATCAAACGAACAAGTGGAGTCATGGGACAAGTCCAAGATCTATGAAGCACTGGTAAGAGAAACATCCATCAATCCGGATACGGCTAGAATCGTATCGACGGAAGTAGAAAAGATGGTGGAAAAGATAGACATCGATCACATAACCGCACCGCTCATCCGTGAACTGACCAACGCAAAGCTCGTGGAATACGGGTTGGCCGATTACCGAAAGCAGCACACCCGGCTTGGCGTACCGCTCTATGACGCAAGAACCATCATTACGGAACCCAACAAGGAAAACGCCAACGTGCCCCACGGCCCCGAAGCAACGAATCTAACCCTCGCTGAGACGATAAAAAAGGAGTTTGCCCTGCTTGAAGTCTTCTCCAGCGACCTAGCCCACGCGCACATGGTCGGAGACATACATCTCCATGACCTGGGCATGGTGGACAGGCCCTACTGCGGCGGCCAGAATTTAGAGTACGTCAAAAGGTTCGGCTTGAACCTTCCCAATGCCATCTCCATCGCCAAGCCGGCCAAGCATCCCGACGTGCTCATAGAACACGTTATCAAGTTTTCGGCCGCCCTCCAGGGTCATTTTGCCGGTGCCATCGGATGGGACGCCGTCAACCTTTTCCTGGCCCCCTACCTGAGGGGAAAGAACGAAAGGGAACTGAAACAGCTGGCTCAGATCCTGATATTCGAGTTCGCACAACAGGCAGTGGCCAGGGGGGGGCAGTCCATCTTCTCGGACCTGAACCTGTATTGGGAGATACCGGAACATTTCCAAGAGGTGGAGGCGGTGGGTCCCGGTGGCAAATTCACCGGTCAGACCTATGAAGAATACCTTCCCGAAAGCCAGGCCTTCGTTAAGGCGCTATTCGACGTCTATGAAGAGGGCGATGCAATGGGAAGGCCATTCTTC
This sequence comes from uncultured Thermoplasmata archaeon, assembly GCA_964588345.1. Taxonomy (GTDB): domain Archaea; phylum Thermoplasmatota; class Thermoplasmata; order CAZPOY01; family CAZPOY01; genus CAZPOY01. The sequence continues at coordinate 8,042 of CAZPOY010000053.1, read as the reverse complement.
TTTCCCAAGCCCAACGTACACATGACCGACAAGTTCTTCGAAGCCGAGGGTTCGGATGAGTTCCTGGAGCAGATATCCAGGGTCGCATCGGAAAAGGGGAACACCTATTTCGTGTTCGACCGGGGCAACACGGCCAAGATTTCCGAGTGCTGCCGACTTCAATTTGAGTTGAACGATGACGACCTAAACGATGCCAAGCACCCTTGGAAGATGAGATACAGCGCCATGCAGAACGTGACGCTGAACCTGCCACGCATAGCATACGAAGCGAATCAGAACGACGACAAGCTTTGGGAAATACTGACAAGGAAGATAGAACTCGTTGCCAAGGCCCACATCCAGAAGAAAAAGTTCATCGGGAAGCTACTGGACATGGGCAAGTACGGTCCCCTCTCGCTCCTTACCATGGACCTTGATGGTGAACAATATTATCGTTTCGACAAGGCGAGTTTCCTCATTGGCATGGTAGGGCTAAATGAAATGGTACAGTTCCACACGGGCGAAGAACTCCACGAGTCCTTGGATGCTACGATGTTCGGACTAGAAGTAATGTCACACATGAGAAAGGAAGCGGACCGCATCGGCAAGAAATACGGCATCAAGATGCCCCTGGAACAGACCCCTGCAGAATCAACGGCCCACCGCTTCGCCAAGTTGGACATGAGATATAATCCTTTGAAAGCCAATATGGTGGTAAAAGGAGGCAAGGGCGAAGGCGAGATATACTATACGAACTCAACCTACCTCAATGTGCATGCGGACGTAAATCCCATCGACAGAGTGAAAAACGAGGGAAAATTCCACCCTCTCATTGATGCCGGAGCACTCACCCACATATGGCTAGGTGAATCAAAACCCGACCCCGAATCCATTGCCAATTTCGTGAAAAAGACGCATAAGAACACCCAGAATACGCAGATAGCCTTCTCCCCGGAATTTACATCGTGCCTTTCCTGTGGAAAGACGGCAAGGGGTCTCAAGGAAAACTGCCAGTTCTGCGGAAGTGACAACGTCGAGGGGATAACGAGAGTGACGGGATTCTTCTCAAAAGTAACAAGCTGGAACAAAGGCAAGAGAGGAGAACTCAAAGACAGGGCAAGGGTCCGATTATAAACCCGCCCTATCTTTTTTTTTCTTTTTATTTTTTCTTGATTTGTGAAGGAACAATCTTTTCGAGTTCTCCTGCTTGGACCATGGGATTGAGTTGGTCCTGGAGTTTGAATTTCTGCACTTTGCCCCTGCCTGATATGGGAAGCACATCAACGATGGCAACGTAGCGTGGAACGGCCGCTGAAGCCATCTCTCCGTAGCAGAAATCAACTATCTCCTGTGGAGTAACCTCCTGCCCTTCGCTGGGAACGATGGCGGCTGCCACCAGTTCTCCCAGGTCATGGTCTTTTACGCCGGTTGCAGCCACTTCCTGAACCTTGGGGTGCTTGATTATGTGCTCTTCGATGTTCCTTGGGAATACGTTGAATCCGCCCACTATAACCATGTCCTTGGCACGGCCCGTTATCTTGTAGTAACCGAATTCATCGACCACGGCAAGGTCCCCGGTATGGAGCCAACCATCGCGTATGGTCGCTTTGGTCTGGTCCGGCTGCTTGAAGTAACCTCCCTCCATGACGAGATATCCGCGGCAGCAGAGTTCGCCCTGAACGCCCACGGGTAGCACTTTGTCGGTTTCCGGGTCTTTTATCCTGACGTCAACACCGGGAAGTGGCTTTCCCACGGAATTGGTCATGGTCTCCATGTCGTCCCCGAAACCGGTCATGGTAATTACCGGGCTGGCTTCGGTTTGTCCGTAAGCTATGAGGACGTTCACCTTCATCTCTTCCAGAACGGCTTTCATGGTTTCGTAGGGACAAGGTGCTCCGGCCATGATCCCCGTCCTGAGCGTTGAGAGATTGTAATCCCCCTTTCTGAAAGCATCTAGTTCCCTGTTGAACATCGTCGGAACGCCATGATGCATCGTGACGCCGTACCTTCCCACCATCTCCATGGCCTTGGCAGGGTCGTATATCAGCATCGGTGTCTGGGCAGCACCTCTCAATACTGCCATGGTGAGGGCCAGGGTATTTCCAAAGCAATGAGAGTAGGGAACCGGCACCAAAACGTTGTCGTCCTTTTTTGTCTTGAGTTGGGAACCTACGTCCCAGGCGTTGCGGATGACGTTGTAATGGCTGAGAGATGCACCTTTAGGTTTGCCAGTGGTTCCGCTGGTATACAGAATAAAATCGATGTCGTTCATGCCGATGTCTTTGCTCATGGCGTTGAGTTTCTCATCATCAACGGTTTCTCCTGAAGCAAGAAGTTCATGCCAGGAAAGGAAACCCTCACCGGGTTTTTCTCCGTGGACGATGACCGTTTTCAGTTCCGGCAAAGCATCGCGCATTTCATCAACCATCTTAGGGAAATCGACCTTGAGCATTGCCTCGGATATCACAAGGGCCTTTGTTCCGCTGTGCTTGAGGATGTATCCTGCCTCATTTTCCTTATACCAGTAGTCCAGGGGAACGAGAACGGCTCCCGTTTTGGAAATGCCGAACCAGGCGACCACCCATTCCGGATGATTGTGCATCCAGACGGCCACCCTGTCACCCTTGCCGATGCCCTTTGAGATGAGGCCTTTTGCAAAAGCGTCGGAGAGTTCGTTCAATTCCTTGAACGTGACCCTTGAATCCTTCCAGTGAATGGCCGTTCTGTCGGGCCACTGTTCCGCTGCGTATTCTATTACTCCACCCATGGTGAATTGCTTTTTGTCGAAGAACATTGAAATCAGTTCTCCAATGTGGATTTACATTTTAATGATTGCGCCCGGGATTTAAAAAGAAAATATTCGTAGAAAGAATAATTATTTATTCCATAATCGAGTTTTAGGCAAGATGGCCAGAGACAACAAGTTCATCGGCGTTTTCGTCAACAACATGTACATCATCATCATCGGCCTGGGAATGACCAATTACGTCTTCACCCAGGATTTTTCCTCGCTGAGGGTCTTTGACACGCTGAGCGTTTTATTTGTCACACTGGTCGTTCTCCTTTACTGGTGGGACTGGACGGAGTTCATCGAATCCGAAGTCGTTTCGTCCAAGCGAGAACTCTTCATTGACTTCATCATCTTCTTTTGCATAGAACTGCTGTACGTATTTTACGACCAGCCCCTCAGGATGGCTTTTGCATTCTTATTGCTCGGTTTTGCCGACCTCATATGGGTGACAAATTACATCTACGAAATGAACGCCAAGCAGAAGGGGTCCACCATCGACAAGACGGGATGGATATTCGAAAAACTCCTTTGCATCACGCTTTACGGAATCTCCTTCCTAGCCATATGGTTCATCGACATCGGCCCGTACACGGTTTGGGTGGACCTTGCCATCATCATCGGAACGTTTCTCCTCGTTCGCAACATTGGCTTTCTCAACGTTAAAAAGGACAAGATATTCTTCTGCAACCCCGACCTGGACGACGTTCCGGCCCTTTTGAAGATCAACAAGTCCTACCTCGGCAAGAAAAGAAAGGACGGCTACCTCATAAACAAGATGGAATTGGCCGAGGTGACCAAGGACATCGAAAAAGAGGACTGTCCGTATTACGTTGCCAAGGGCAGGGAGGGCACGGTGCTTGGCTACGTCAAGGTTTCCCAGGGTCTCGACGAAGAGTATCTCCAGGACATCGAATGGCTAGAAGGCGAAATAAGACGCAAAGTGGAGACGGAACCGTGCATCTATGTTGACCAAGTAGCCGTGGCCCGGGGAAACCGTCACAAGGGCATCGCCCGTTTCATCTATCAAAATCTCCTTGATTCATATCCTCAGAGAAACTTCGCGGCGTTCATCATAGAAAAGCCCGTGGAGAACCGCATTTCGATGAAGTTTCACGAGAAGCTGGGGTTCCGAAAAGGTGCCGTGTTTTCACGTGAAGAGTATCTCGGAATTCAGAATTTCAAGAGCATCCTCTATTTCAGGGACAAGAAAGGAGAATGAGAGATGGGTTTAATTTTTTTCGCTTCATGTTTCTTTATGTTAACCCGTTATGATTTCCATTGGGTCATTTCTTTCTGAGTCCTCTTCTAAGGGACCTGAGAAAATCAAATACGAGGCCTCTGAATTCATTGTTCACTTCCGACCAGCTTTGGACGACCTTGTGCTTTTCCGTTTCCTCTTCCCAGAAAGGCCTGTCGTGGGTAACACTTTCCTTGCTTCTCCTTCCGATGCCTGTGAAGACCTGGACGTAGCCGACGATTAGTGCCAGTACGAAAACGATGGTTTGCACAAGGGCTTCAAGCTTCATTATGCTCTTGACAAGCCCCATCTCCATGAGCGTGTTGAGGAAAGCAAGAATGCTGAAAGCGAAGGTAACCACCATGGATGCCCCCCAGGCATTGATAATGGGATAGGGGAAATTGAAAGGGAAGCGAAAGGACCTGAAGAGGTCCGAAAAGAAGAAAACGATGGAGATTAGGATGATGAGCCATACCGAATCATTGATGAAATCCAGCAATGCGGTGAGGGTGGGATTGCCGATGTGCGGCACAATCAAGTTGGCAAGCCCCAGCAGTATGAGAAGCATCAGAAGGCCAAATATCCAGGATAATATCACGCCCACCGTCGACCTTCTTTCGCTCATTTATTTACTCCGAGCCCAGATGTTTGCTGAAGAAATCCCTAATCATGTTGTAGACCGTCACGCGGTTTTCGAACTTCAGCACGTCATGCCCTTCGTTCTCGAAAACGTGAATGTCCACTTCCTTGCCTTGTCCTTTCAGATTCTCCACTAGGTCGATGGATTCTTGTGCCACCACCCGGGGGTCGTTCCTTCCCTGAATAACGAGAAGCGGGCATCCAAGTTCATTCTGATACGTCTTGGGCGACATCTCCAGCAGTCTTTCACGGTCTTGAGGTATTGCAGGGTCCCCGATGGCTATCTTGAAGTAGGGTTTCCAAGTGGGAGGTATCCTGTCTGAGAAAGAGACAAGGTCGTAGGGGCCGAACATGTCGATGGCGGCGGACCAGAGGTCTGGATGCCTGAATGCCTGGACCAGGGTCATGTAGCCACCGTAAGACCTGCCTACCACGCCTGCTCTGTTCGTGTCGATTCTATCGTCTTTGGGCAACACCTCCTTCATGGCATGCACGTGGTCCAGACGGTCTTTTCCGCCCCAGTCCCGGTCCACGCGTTTCATGTAATCGAGTCCGTATCCCGAGGAACCCCGGACGTTGGGTACGAAAACGGCAAAGCCGTTGAGGGTCATGAATTGTATGAGAGGCATGGAGAACCAGGTGAAATCCGGTTTTTCCTGGCCCTGAGGACCGCCGTGGATGTAGTAGACCAAAGGCCGTTTCCCCTGGTATCCCAGCTTTTCCGAAGGCATGTACAACCGGGCCGAAACCCTCAATCCGTCGAAGGATTCGAAGGGGAAATCTTCTCCAGGCGAAAGATAATCTTCAGGGATGCCCAGAATCCGCTCATCGGTGTGTCTCTCCAGGGTCCCGTCCTTTTCCACAGTGTAGATTTGAGATGGGGTCGTTGCTGAGGAGAATCCCAAAGCAAAGCCCTTGGACCTCTTTTCGTAACGAATGTTCTCAACCACGCCTTTGGAGAGTTCACCTTCGCCCGATAGGACGTATTTCAGTTTCATGCGCCCTTTTTCATGGTCGTATTTTCCGATGTATAGCCAGGAGATGCCGTCGATGTTGAATTTGATGAGATATTTGTCCTTGCGGAGGTGTTTGTGATAAACAAATTCGCCTTTTCCTTGATGTACGGCCCCCTTGAAGGACACTTCCCTCATATCTCCGGGACGGTCCAGGTCCATCACGGCTAGGGAATACGTATCGGAAAAGATGGCCGTCTTGAAAAGAACCGACTCGTCGCCGTTAACAAACTCCGTGGAACCAAAGCCCGTTAGCTGGACCTCTTCGCCGACGTCCCTTTCCTCCATGGGTTTGCCGTAAAGGGTATGCAATTCGTCGTTTTCCCATAGGAACATCACCGTGTCTCCCGCTGAATATCCCTGCAAGAGAATGAACTTCGAATAATCATCGGAATGACAGGTGGGGCTGTATCCGTATTTGCTTTTGGCCAGAAGCTTGACTTCTCCGCTTTTTAAGTCCCCAAGGTACGTGTCCTGCATTTGTTCTTTCCGCGAATCAGCAACGATTATTGCCTTGTCGTCCTCAACTTCCGACCCAAGATAGCAACGGTTCTCCTTGAAAAAGCCATTGAACGCATGCTTTGGATAGCCCCCTTCCAACGGTATTTCCATGGGTAGGTAATTTTCGTCGCCGTCCCTGTCAATCATCACGATTATTTTTTCAAGTTTTGGGAAAACGGCGAAGGGTTCGCCTCCCATGAGTACGGGATTTTGAAGGGCAATCTGCGGAGGAAGAAGTGGCTGGGGGACGCTTCCTCCCCATTTCATCTTGTACAAACTGTTGTGACCGCTGAGATTGCTTACGAAGTAAATCTCCTCTCCCACGCGTTGTGGTGACATGAAAAGCCGGGCTGACATCAATGATTCGATTCTGAAATTATCTTTCTGCATGTTATCGCCGGAAGTTACAGGCAATTCCCTGATTTAAGGAGTTCGATATTGAAATGAAAACGATTCAGCGCCATCTCCCGCTAGCACCGCCTCCGCCGGACCTACCACCGCCTCCATTTTTCCCGAATAGACTGAGCACGAGTCCGGGCAGGAAGAGGAAGAGCCGTCCGCCGGTGAGGACGAAAACGGCCACCAGGATTGTCAGAACCAAAGTGAGTTGAAACCAGGTCAAAGGGAGCCAGCTTATGGGATAGTCGGGTTCCGGCGGGGGCGAACCTTGGTATTCTGCGTAAACTTCTCCGGCCAGGGCGTCTACGGTGTTGAAGATGCCTTCGAAATAATCGCCTTGGGAAAGGGTGGGAATGAGATATGTTTCTGCGATGTAGCCCACTTTTGAATCGGGGAGATACCCTTCGAGACCGTAGCCCATTTCGACCCTCCAGGTTTCGTCATCCAGGGCGACAACAAGGAGGATACCGTTGTCCTCGCCTTCCTGGCCCAAGCCATTCTTCTCAAAGGTTTTCAAAGCGTAATAGTCGATGTCGTCCGGGGCCGTGGTGCCGACGATTAAGACAACGAGTTCCGCCCCCGTTTCTTCGTAGAGGAAGGAGCACAAATCCGAAATGGCGAAGGACTCTTCCGTCGTGAGCGTGTAAGTATAATCGTTGACGTAGTAATCCAAAGTGGGATAGTCGGCATAGGTGGGAGTGGGCAACAACAGTAATGAGAAAATGACTAGGGCGACAACTAAGCAAGCACGGGTTTTGCCATCAAGATGTCTACGGGGCCGCATCGCTTTCAAAATACGACCTCTCTTCGAAACCGGACCAACTTGCCACGATGTTTGCTGGGAACTTCTTGATGTGGGCGTTGTATTCTTTTACCGCATCATTGTATCTCATCCTCTCGGTGGCGATGCGGTTTTCCGTTCCCTCAATTGAATACATGAGGTTCATGACGGCATCGATGGATTCGATGTTGGGATAATTTTCCACGGTGATGATGATTTTGCTGGCTTCCGCGTCGTAAGCGTTGGATAGATTTTCCTTTTCCTCTATTGACTCAGCTTCCATCCACTGGCTTCTTAGCTGGGTGATGTTCGTTAGGGTGGATTGTTCGAAGCTCATATAGGTCTCGGCGGTATCCACAAGCTGTGGAATGAGGTCCATCTTCCTCTGATACTGGTTCTCAACCTGGGCCCAGGAACCGTCAACGTTTTCCCGTTCCGTCACCAGCGAATTGTAAGTTACCGCATACCAAATCCCCCCTCCTATTAAGATGAGAAATATGACCGCTTCAAACGCCCCTGCCGCCAATAATATGGGACTAGCTTTCATGTTCCCCCATGTTGATATTTCATTAATTATTTTTCTATCCGCTCTCCTAGCAATTTCTACGTTTCCAAACCGCACCAATGAGGAAAATGCCCATTGTTGATGGAAAGACGATTCCGCAGCAATCAGCAATGCATAGCCCCGTTAGGATTTCCGTT
>CAZPOY010000052.1:0-10902 GCA_964588345.1 uncultured Thermoplasmata archaeon | reverse complement strand
CTGCACGGAAAGGACCGGTCGCGTAACCACGGATGAATCCCTGGCCCGACCTCGTTCCATCTTGATGCCGTCCCATGTCGTGTAATCCAAGGTGACCCGGTTATCCAAAACGCGTCCGTCTTCCCTGGAGGTTACCCGGAAGCTGAGGTTAAGACTGTAATTGCCCGGTGCCAGATTGGCGTAATGCCAGGTGGTCCCGGTCCTGTTGACTTCATCGGAACTTGTAAGGAATTGCGTTCCCATGGCCACCGACTCGTTTATCCACACGTTGCCCGCTTCCACGGACCCGGTGTTGTTGAACCAGATGGTATAATTCAGCATGCCTCCCGTTTCAACGATTGAGGGATGGGCTTGCTTCTCAATGGAAATGACTGGCCTTTGCACGTTCATGTCAACCTGTACCGGCACCGTTGAATATGTGACGCCGGTGTCGAGTCCGTAATCGATTTCAAGGACGTTCTCAAGGACGGTCATGTCGGGTACGTATGAAGGTACCCCTACGGTCACGTCGAAACTATGGGCTCCCGGACCAAGACCCGTCGTCATCATCCACGAATAGAATCTTCCATTGGTGAAAGGCACGACGCCGCTGGTGTCAGAGACGTAGAATGCGTCCGCCGGAAGGGTATCGTTGACCCACAGCACGTCAGCATCCACGGGGCCAGTGTTGTTGTAATACAAGGTATAGGTGACCTGTGAACCGGGTGAAACCCATGATGCACCGGCCGATTTCCCGCTTTCGTATACCGGTACGAGCACCACGAATTGAGCAGAGGAAGTGTCGGAACCAAAGTCCACGCCGTTGGCCTGCCGTACCGTCACAACGGCCGAATTGAGTACCATCGTTCCGTTGGCCGTTCCAGGCAGCACCCGAACGGTGATTACCGCTGAAAGCGAGGAGAATCGCATCATTTCCGTCACGTTCCAGTAAAGGGTCGTTCCGGAAACGTCCATGTATGAGGGCAACGAAATGAGTTCGACCTCAGCCGGTATAACGTCTGTCACGTTGACCCAGCTTGCCCTTGCTGAACCGTTGTTCCATATGGTAAGCGTGTAATCCACCATTTCTCCAGGCAGAGCCACGTCTTGGGATGCCGACTTGGACAACTCAACCACGGGACGCCTTGCCTCTGTTTGGGCCTGGAAAGCTCCCGCGGGGAATACGTATGTTCCTGAGACATAGAGATATGTCCCGTTATTGACGACAATGGCTCCGTCAGAAGTCGTCTCGTTTATCATTACCGTGACGTTGAATGAATGGGCTCCCACGGGCACGTTGATGAAGTGATAACTGTACGCATTGCCCGAAATTACGGGTGCTACGCCTGCGTCATCGGATACGTAATCAACTTCCGTTGGAAGGGTGTCGTTTATCCAAAGGTGGTCAGCTTCGGCTTGTCCCGTGTTGTTGTACCAAATGGTATAGACAAGAACGTCTCCCACCCACGCCGTTTGGCGGTCAACGGTCTTTTCCACCGTGACAACCGGACCTTCTACGATGGTTTCCACCGAATCCCAGGACGGCGTCATGGGGTTGGCCATGGAGTCCGTGTAATGGAGTTCGACGAAGTTTTCCAAGACCTGTCCGGGGACCACTCCTGCATCCACGGTGACATTCATGAATATCACATGCATTCCAGGTGCCAGATGGGGGAAATTCCACCAGACCATTCCGCCGGTCAGATTTCCCGCAGGGGTCGAATCCGCTAGGGTGGTACCGACCGGAATAACGTCGGTGACGTTCACGTTGTATGCATCTTCCGAATTGTTGAAGTAAATCGCATATGAGACCTGACTTCCTGGCGTAGTCGTGGCGTTGCCGGTCGTTTTTACGACGGCCATGTCCACCAGGACCACCGTTGCCGTGTCAAACGAGGGTTCCAGGACCCAGCCCTCAGTGGTTGCGTAATCGAGTTCAACCTCATTGACAAGGTCTCCAAAGGGCGTTCCATGTTGTGCATAAACGGTGACGGTGAAGGCGTGCTGGCCTGGCGTCACGTCATTGATGACCCAGGCGACGTCCTGTCCGGATACGACCGGTGCCACGGAGGCGGTGTCTGATGCATAAACGACGCCATTGGGTAGCGTGTCGTTTATCCAGACCGTTCCTGCCCGGGTTGACCCCGTGTTGTTGAAGAAAATCGTGTATTCGAAGGTACTGTTGTAATTCACCACGGGCCTATCCGCGATCTTTTCCACGGACATGACGGGCCTTCTTACCGTTGTGAAAGCATTGTCCTGGAGATGCGGATACTGGATGCCGTTCATTTCCGTTACGGACCTGACGACGTTTTCCAGCACCTGTCCATCGGATGCACCATCCGTCACGAGGACGGTGATGGTCAGCGCGTGGGTTCCAGGTGCAACGTCTTCGATGATGAAATAAAGATGCCGCCCCGAAACTGCGTTGGGAACAACGGACGAACCGAGGAACTGGGTTCCAAGAGGCATCGTATCGTTGAGGTAAATCCTGTCGGCGGTACCGGTTCCCGTATTGTTGAACCAGATGGTGTAGGTTATCTCCGTTCCGATGGTTCCCACCTGAACGTCAGCAACCTTGTCCAGGGTCATAATCGGCACCGAGGTTCTCACCTGGGCCGAATCGCTTATCTCCGGGAAGACGAGCCCTTCGTAAATGGAATATTCCGCCGTTGCCGTATTAACCAGAACCTGGTCGTCCTGGATGTCGGATAGTGCCGTCATTACTACGTGGAATGTGAGCACATCGCCGGGGGCCAGTCCCGTGAAGTCCCATACGACGTCTCCACCAACGTAAATGGGTGAAACGCCTGAATCGTCGGAGGTGTATGTCAGTCCTCCGGGTACGGTCTCCGTGACCGTTATCATGTCCGCATCGGCGTGACCGATATTTTCTATCGTAATGGTGTAAGTGACGGTTCCTCCTGGCGAAATGCTGCCCGGGTTGGCCGTTTTGAGCATGGTAAGAACGGGTCTTGCGACGAATACGGTTTCCGAATCGGAACTGCCGACAAGCTTCCGGCCACCTATCTCATAATCGAGGTCTACGTAATTTACAAGGAGCGTGGCGTCGGCCAATGTCGTATCGGCAACCACGTCGATGGTGATGCTGTGGGCACCCGGGTCCACGTCCTCAAAGACCCATGAATAGTTTCTGTCCGAAACCGTGAGGCCAATAAAGTCCGACGGGGTCGAATAAGCCATGGAAATAACCGTCAAACCGTCAGGCATGGTCTCGTTTATCCATACCGTTCCAGCGGGCCCCGTACCCATGTTATCGTAGTTGATGACGTACTCGAATGAACCGCCTGGAAGCGTCTCGACAACGCTTACCTCCTTGTCCACCTCAATGGACGGACCCCGGACCCATGTATCTGCATGGTCCTGAGATTCCGGCGAAAGGTCTCCCGATGGGTCTGAGAAAATCATGGTGACGACATTTCTCAAAGGCGTCGTACTGCCGGGTATGGCAGATGGCAATATCTTGACGACCACCCATATGGTATGATTGCCCGGAGCAAGGTCATTGAACGACCAGCGGAGAACGTTTCCAGTGGTCGAATCAGGGGCGTGGGATGCATCGATGAACTCAACGTAATTCGGGAGGGTGTCGTTTATCCACGCCGAGGGGATGGCCTCGGTTCCCATGTTGTTGAAGGTGATGGTGTAATTGAGATGGTCGCCGATGTCGGCTACGTTCTTGTCGACGGATTTTTCCACCATCATGTCCACGACGGTGGTGTTCACCGCATCCTGGAACGAGCCGAGTTGGAAATCTTCCGTGGAAGCGTATTCCGCCGTGGCGTTGTTCCACAACAGGTCTCCGGCCGACGCATTGGCATTAAGGTCAACGGTTATCGATATGGTGACTTCTCCGGTAATGTTGTGGAGAATCCAGGTCAGGTCCCTGCCCGACGTCATGTCAGGTACAGGCGTGGCCCCTACGTAATCCGTTCCGGCGGGAATCGTGTCGTTTACCCATACCGTTCCGGCGGTTCCCGTTCCGTAATTTTCCACCGTGAGCGAATAAACAAGCGTCCCGCCGGGTATGACGGCGTTCCTGTCTACCTGCTTGTCGAAGGAAAGGTCGGCCCGTGATACCAACACGCTTGAAGCATCGGACCCGCCGGTCCAAGACAGCCCTGAAGGCGAGGAATATTCCACGGATACCGTATTTGTTAGAACCGTTCCGTCGTCGACTAACTGGTCCAGAACTGCTTCAACGTCGAATGATATGAATTCGCCTGCATCCAGTGGTCCTACGTCCCAGTTGCAATCGTTGCCGCTTACTACCGGAATGTATCCACCGGTATTGTTAATGTAGGTCAGTTCGGCTGGCAGGGTGTCATTCACCCATACGTGCTGAGCAGGGGAACTTCCCGTATTGTTGATGAAAATTCTGAACCACGTCGTGCCTCCAACGTCGATGACCGGTTCAAGAGTGGTCTTGGCAACCGTAACTTCCGGTGCCCGCGAGTATATCGTTGCGCTGTCCGAATCGGACCCAAGAACGTTTCCCGAAGTGTCCGTGAAGGTCATATCAACGAAGTTGGTAATCGCCGTTCCCGGTGCAACGTTGTCCCTGACGCGGACCCTTATGCGGGTTGATTCTTCTCCGGTTACGTTCTCAAACTCCCAACTTACGATTCCGCCTCCTTGGGTTCCGCCGTCGTATGCATAGACGAATTCCACTTCGGGGGGCAAGGTGTCGTTGAGCCAGACGTATCTTGATTCGGGACCGGTGTTGTTGAACCAAATCGTGTATTCAACGGTCTCTCCAGGGTCAACGAATTGCTTGTTCGACGTCTTTGAGACGGTCATGTTCTGTACAAGAGTAAATGCATAATCGGAAAGGGTCGGTCCCGGAACGTTTGCCGGATTTTCCCATTCCACCGTCACCGTATTGTTGAGGACCGTGCCTGCAACGACGTCGCCCAATATCTGCACGACGACGTTTATCTCCATGCTTGAACGGGCTTTCAGAGTAAAGGTCCAGTACAGGTCGTTTCCAACAAAGTTGAACGACTCCTCAGAATCCTCCGAAAGGAAGGCCGTCCCCACGGGCAGGGTGTCGTTGAGCCAGACCGTCGCATCGACAAGACCGTTGTTTTCAACCGTCAAGGCATAGACCAGTTCATCACCAGGGGCGGCGATGTCCTGGTCAACGGATTTGCTCATCGATAAGTCTGCGTTCAAAACCAGGACGTCGGCTGAATCGGCACCTCCGTCCCAGGCAGGCCAATGAGGCGTGTCATATTCAAGGGTCGCGACATTGGTCAGCAACGTTCCGTTGGCCACAGTGTCGTCCACCGTGACGGTCAGGACGAATGAATGTGCCCCGATGGACACGTTGGAGAAGTGCCAAGACAGGTCCTGACCCGTCTGGGTGAAGTCTGCGTCTGACGACGTATCGGATTCGTAAGAAAGTCCTGCTGGAAGCGTATCGTTTATCCAGACGTCGTTGGCCATTCTCGTGCCTGCATTTTCGTAGGTAAATGTGAATTGAACGGTTCCGCCGGGATGTGTGGTGGCGTCCGGCCCTTTGGTCAATGACATGACGGGCCTTTCGATTACCGTGACGGCTCCGTCGCTGTCTCCCGGATATACGTATCCGCTTTCGGCTTCTGCTTCGAGCAGGGCCTCGTTGACGACCTGCCCGCCGAATGTATCATTATCGACGATGGCCGTGAAAATGAGCCAGTGGTCTCCGACGCCAACATCGGTGAAATGCCATGTGTAATCGCCTATTCTGGCAGACTCATTTTCCGATGAGTTGTAGGATGCGTAATCCGATAGGATGTCCGTTATCCAGACGTCGCTGGCGGGACCCGTTCCCGAATTATTGAACCATATCTTATAGGTCAAGACCTGTCCGGGAAGGGCCGAAGCCAGGTCCACGACTTTGTATATGGACATCACGGCACCGGTTACCTGCACCATGGCCGAATCATTGGTGGAAGGCAGAACCGTTCCGAATTGGTCCACTACGTCCATCTCAACGAAATTCACAAGAACCTCGTTGGGCGTGACGACGCTGGCGTTGGCCACGACGGTGACGTCGAACCAGTTCGTCGATAGGGCAGGAACGTCATTGATGACCCATCGAACGGATGTGCCGTTCACTTCAGCAGGTTCAAGGGAGGCATTGAGGAAATCGACGCCCGCCGGAAGCGTGTCGTTTATCCATACGGTGCCCAATCCCACGCTGAGGGAGTTGTTGTAATATATTGTGTATTGGAACGTTTGGCCTGGGTCCACCAACGTTTGCGAAACGGTCTTTATGACCATTGCCCCGACGATGAGGGTGTCGGCGGAATTCTCTGAAACGTCATAAGTAACGCCAGATGCAGTGCCGTATGACAGTTCCACATTGTTGGTCAGGGTCGAATTCACGAGATTCTCGTCGTCATCGACCTGAACCTGAACGAATAGTTCATGTGAGCCGACGGTGACGTTCTCAAGATAAATCTCGATGAGGTCGCCGGTCACGACGTAATCTCCCGGACCGATTTGGTCTCCTGAAATGGCAAGAAGGGTGGTGTTTGCCGGCAGTGTGTCGTTAATCCAGACCCTCTGGGCAAGTCCGGTTCCCACATTGTCGTATGTGATGGTATATGTGAGGACGCCTCCGGGGGTTATCGTGGCCGAATCCACGTCTTTTGCTACGACCATCTGGGGTGCCACCACATTGTACTGGGCCGAATCGGACATCTCCGCGTAGCGGACGCCCGTCCAGACGCCGTAATCTACCGTGGCGACGTTTACGTGGGTACCCACCGAAGCATTGGCCAGTATCTCCACTTCAAGGAAGAGTTCGATTTCGCCATTGGGCAAGTCGCTGAAGAACCAGCCCGAACCGGTCCAGCCAGGTGTGGCATCCACGACATTCCAATGGGGGAGAACCGTTTCGTTAACCCACACGTCAGATGCGTCGCCGGACCCCGTGTTGTTGAGGAATATCGTGAAATACACGTGGTCTCCGTGATATGCCGTACTGGGCTGAACGTATTTCTCAATGGCAAGTTCCGGTGCTTCCACTACGATGGTCTTCGTGTCAAAGCCTCCGTCCTGCATCAGTCCACTGGAAAAGGCGTATTCCAGGGTAACAACGTTGGTGATCTCCGTTCCGTCGGAAACGGCCGGGTCCACCAAGAAAAAGATGTTGAATGAATAATCTATGTTATGGTCAACGTCGGTGAAGTGGAAACTTCCGTCCACGTGAGTAACGTTCGAATCGTCTCCGAGATAAACAAGTCCCGTAGGGAAGGTTTCGTTGACCCAGACGTCCGAAGCGGACCTCGTTCCGTTGTTCCTGAAGTAAATCGTGTAAGTGACGACCTGTCCGGGCATAACCGTGGAATTGTCCACGCCTTTCCATACTTCCACGTCGGCCCTGCCTACCTGGGTGACAACCGTATCGTCAGCGTAATAGGTGGCAAGTCCGTTGTTCGTGCTGTATTCCACCTCCGCCGTATTGGGAAGCGTGACCACGGAAGCGGGTTCCATGTCAACAGTGACGTTTATCATGAATTGCAGGGAATCGCCAGGTGCCAGATATCCAATTGTCCAGGTTACGTTCCCGTCACCATCGAATATGCCGGATGGGAAGGAATTGATGTACGTGACCCTGTCAGGCAGTTCGTCTGAAATGAGAAGGTCGTATGCACCACCGCTCCTCACGTTCTCTATGCTGATGGTGTATGTTATCACGTCGCCGGGCTGTGCCACATTCCTTGAAGCGGTCTTGGTAAGTTCCAGCATGGGCCTGTGAACGATGGTTTCAGCCGTGTCCAGAGGCAATGACTCGGTATTGCCGGGTCCATATGAATAAGCGCCCCTGACCCTGTTGCGTAGAAGGGTTTCGTCGGCAAGGCCGAAATCCACGCTTACAGTAATCTGGAAGGAATGGATGCCTGGGCCCACGTTGTTGAATTCCCATTGGAATGTATCGCCAATGCGGGTGTGATTTTCCAACGAAGTGTCGCTTATGTAAGTAACGCCTGAAGGCAATGTATCGTTGACCCAGAGGACCGGGGCTACGCTTCCGTTATTTTCGTATGTAATGGTATAGACCAGGATGTCTCCCGGTTCGGCGTTGGCAAGGTTCACTGTTTTGTCAAGCGTCATGTAGGGCCTTGCAACCCACGAAATTGCTGAATCCGAATCCGTGCCAAGATATGTTCCTCCCGGAGTCAGATATTCGATTTCTACTTCGTTCACTACGTCGTCGCCATTCTGGGCCGAATCGATTATGCGGCCGGTGACCACGATTGTATAATTGTCGGCAGGGACATTGGTCCAGTGCCATTGCAGCATGCCACCGAGATTGGCGGTTATGTCAGGCACCGCTGATTCGAAGCTGAATGCCGGGTCCAGGGTGTCATTTATCCATATGTCGCCCAGTTCTCCCGAACCGGTCACATTGACAAAAATCGTGTAAACGACTTGTTCTCCCGGATAATGAACGGCCTTGTCAACGACCTTCTCCACCGTTGCAGAGGGAGTTGAAACCGGCAGAACCACCGTGTCGGTCGTTTCCGCGTAAGAAACAAAGTCCGCAGAATAGCCCATGGTCACATTGTTGTACACCATCGAACCGTCGGGGGTTCCCATGTCCACTTCGACGACCACGTTGATGGAATGCTGGCCGCTGGGAACGTTGTAAAGGACCCATTTTATTGCGCCGGTTGCCGCATTGTATGACGTGTAATTGATGCTGGTCGAAACGAGTGAAACGTACTGTGAAATCGTATCGTTGACCCACACCGTTGAGGCGGTTCCTCCCGTATTGTTGTAATGAATGGTATAGGTGATTTGGTCACCCGGATAAGCAGAACCAGCATCGGCCTCCTTGAATACGGGGTCGAATGCCGGTGCCGTGACAAGTGTCTGTGAAGTGTCGTTGCCCGCATGCCAGGTCAATCCCGTATATACGTCGTAATATGCTTCAGCGAAATTCACGAGAACGTCACCGTTGCTGGCATTCAGGGGTATCGTGTAAACGTACGTCAGGTCAAGGTCGCCATCCACGTCGGTCAGGTTGAAATGGACGGCCGTCCCGTCAGGGAGAACGTCTGTGACGTTTAGGTAATCCGCCGTTCCCGTTCCGGTGTTGTTTAGATAAATGTGATAAGTGACCTGCTGGCCCGGCTGGGCGACCACCGGCGACTGACTCTTTTCCAGTGAGAATATCGGTCTTTCCACGGTAACGTGAACTGAATCGTTAACCGGAGCAAGTGGGATGCCGTATGCTCCCGAATTGACCTGAACGAAGTTTGCAAGCAGAGTTCCGTCAGAAACCGACGCATCCACCATTGCTTCGATTGTTATGTTACGGTATGCACCGGCATCCAGGGACACGTTCCAGTGATGGGTCGACCCATCGAACCACGTGTAATTGGGCGTGCTCCCTATAAATGTGAATCCGGCGTCCAACGTATCGTTTATCCAAACGTCGGTGGCCGTTCCGCTTCCACTGTTCCACACGTTGATGGTGAAGAATACCGTTTCACCGGGATAGACCGTATTGGCACTGACGGTTTTATCGACGTGGACCGAGGGTGCATTGACGTAGGCGGTACTGTCAGCGTATTGCGTGGGATAAACGTGTCCCAGTTCTCCCGAATAGTTGGCAAATGCGTGATTTGTAAGCACCTGTCCATCATTCAGAGAAACGACCTGTACCGATACCGTGATTATTATGACCTGGCCCGGAAGAATGGAGGTGAAATTCCATTCAAGGACGCTGCCCGTCAGATTGCCAACCGGCGAGGAAATGACGTAATCCACGCCCATGGGAAGAATGTCGGTGACATCAACGTATCCGGCGGTTCCCCCTCCCGTGTTCCTAACCGTAAGGGAGTAATTGAGCAGGGAGCCCGAATCCACTTGAACGGGAACGTTCGTTTTGGTAATGGTGATTATCGGGGCTTCCACGACAACGATGTAATTGTCCGAATCGGCCCCTTCAAGAATACCGGGGTATCCGAAAGTGAGGTCCACCTGATTGTCAAGGACCGTTCCGTCGGTTACGTTGTCGTTCCGAACGATTATCGTTATGGAGTAGGTGCCAGGAGCCACGTCGGTGAAGTTCCAGTAAACATATGCCCCCGTATTGTTGCCCAAAGGCGAACTGCCCGAATAAGCAACGTCTGCGGGGAGATAATCGGTCACGTTTAGATAATCGACTGGCCCGTTCCCTGTGACCGTATAAGTGATTGTGTAAGTGAAGACCTCCAAGGGGGCCACCGTGGGTTGGGACGATATCTTACCAATGGTCGCTTGTCCGCTGATTATCTCAAAGTCGTCCTGAGCAACAAGACCGGCGTAGTCCCCGCCGTTGGCATCCGTGTAGTTGAGTTCTACGGTGTTCACGACATTGAGACCATTGGTCGTATCGTTGAGCAATACGGTTATGTTGAAGACGTACGAACCCGTCGGCACGTTTTCGAACGCAAAGAATCCAGGAGGCGTCGAAGCACCTGCATTATAATATGGAGATGTCGAAGCGCTGGTTCCCGCATCGTGGGAAACGTAATCGACTTCCGCCGGAAGTACTTCGGAGATGTTCACGTATGACGATGTGCCGGAGCCGACATTCTCGAAGGAAATCGTGTAAACAACCGTATCACCGGGTACGACGAAATCCGCGGATGCTTCCTTGGTAAGAGTGAAGTCGGGAGCGGTGACCGTCACCGTGGCGGTGTCGGAAACCTGCCCTTCCAGGCCAAGGTCATCCGCATGGTCCATCAGCACGCTGTTCAGCAGAACGAGTCCGTCGGCAAGAGCACTTTCCACCGTGACGTCTATCGTTATGACGTAATCACCCGGTGCCACATTGGTGAAGTTCCACCAGAGGGTCTGTCCGGATGTTCCGGTTGTTCCGGGCACGCTGTTTTCTAATTGCACTTCCGCCGGCAGGAC
>CAZPOY010000051.1:5702-10990 GCA_964588345.1 uncultured Thermoplasmata archaeon | reverse complement strand
TGCCAGCGTGAAGATATACCAGGAAGTGTTCGGCTGCACCCTCAATCATGGCGAAGCTAAAGAAATAAAGGACTGTCTGCAGGAGATGGGCTACGAATTCACGTCTTCACCTGAAAAAGCGGACATGGCCATCGTGTCGACCTGCGTGGTCATAAAGAAGACCGAGGACAAGGTAGTAAGGCGCATTCTGGAACTTCACGAAAGTATCGGCCACGTGCACGTATTCGGTTGCCTTCCCACAACGGTGCCTCACCGCCTTGAAGAAATCAATGGCATCACATTGTGGAGATTCGGAGAAGAGGGCCTTTTTTTCCACAATATGGAAAAGGTCAAAGAGAAACGAGTCGCTACAACTCCCCCTCCCTTGACCGACGTTTCACTTCCCCTGCCCGTTTCCACCGGTTGTCTGGGCAACTGTGCTTATTGCATCACGAAAAGAGCCCGGGGTCCGCTTCATTCGAGGAATCCTGAAAGAATCAGGGAACGGTTCGAGGAGGGTTTTTCACGGGGATACCGCGAGTTCCAGGTAACCTCCCAGGACTCGGCGTGCTACGGCTTGGATGTGGGAACCAATCTACCTTCGCTGATGAAGATGCTCCTCGGGAAGGAAGGCGATTACAGATTACGCATCGGCATGATGAATCCCAATGCCCTGGAACCGATTCTAGACGAGATGCTTGATGCATACTCCGACGAGAGGGTTTACAAATTCCTGCACCTCCCCGTCCAATCGGGTTCCAACGAACTTCTTTCGAAGATG
The DNA here is from genome assembly GCA_964588345.1 of uncultured Thermoplasmata archaeon. Lineage (GTDB taxonomy): Archaea > Thermoplasmatota > Thermoplasmata > CAZPOY01 > CAZPOY01 > CAZPOY01. The sequence goes on along the minus strand of CAZPOY010000051.1, from coordinate 10,230 downwards.
GGCCGGTTGTACGTTGATTCCCAGGCATTGGACATTTTTGCGAAAGTGAAGAAGGCATTTCCCACCATGACCATCAGCACCGACGTCATCGCAGGTTTCCCCGGAGAAACGGAAGAAGACCACGAGAAAACCGTGGGATTTCTACGGTCCGTACGTCCCGACATAGTGAATGTGACGCGTTTTTCAAAAAGACCCGGAACCAAGGCGGCGAGCATGAAGCCTGTTGAACCGGAAACGGTCAAAAGACGTTCCAAGGAACTTGCATCGTTGGCCTTGGAAATTGCGAGAGACAATCTCAAAGAAAGGGTTTCCGATGAGGCACGGATTTTCACCGTAAGCCGAGAAGATGGCTATACTCATGCCAGGACCGATGATTACCTTCCCGTTCATCTCGAAAACAAAATTCCCTTGGGTGAAAGCGTCGTCGCTCAGTTGGAATATCTAGACGTGGTCAGTTTCAAAGGTCGCATCGTTTGAGTCCGCCTTTAATTTCATTTCTACCCTCACTCTTTTATTGATGTTCCGCATTCCCCTGGCTGACCATTATGAAAAAAACGGCACTTCATCAACTGCATGTAGACATGGGCGGAAAGATGGTGGAATTTGGGGGGTGGCACATGCCCCTTCAGTTTTCAGGTATCACGAAAGAGCACATGGCCGTTCGCAACGAAGCCGGGATATTCGATGTATCCCACATGGGCGACCTGCTCGTATCAGGCCCGGGGTCCGACCGCTTCCTTGACTATCTATGCACAAGAAACATCTCCAATGCGAAACTCTTTTCGGCCCGATATACGCACATGCTTGACGAACAAGGGCGCATCATTGATGACATGCTAGTAACACCTCTTCAGGATGACATCTATCTCGTCGTTCCCAATGCGGCAACGACCGGAACGATAATGGAGTGGATGAAGAAGCACAAGGCGGATTTTCCTGATGTAGTCATTACAAATCTCAGCCATGAGCTATCCTGCATCGCTCTACAAGGCCCTCTCTCCGAAGAGATACTTCAGGAGTTTGTGGAAACGGACCTTTCCAAGATAAAGAAGTGGAAGGCCGCATATACTCCTGTATTGTGGAAGAAGGTGGTCCAGGAGACAGCCAAGCAATCCTTGGGAATGGACATGTGGCAGGACGAAAAACCCCTGGTTCTGGTTTCCCGCACGGGATACACCGGCGAGGACGGTTTCGAACTGATAATGCCCAATTTCATGGCCCCTTCTGGATGGAAGGTCCTTGCTGAAGACAGCAGGGTTGCAATGGTGGGACTGGGAGCCAGGGACACGCTTCGCCTGGAAAAGGGCTATCTCCTCTCGGGAACGGATTTCAACCGGGACCGAACTACCCTGGAAACGGGCTACAAATGGGTCGTGGATTTCAAGAAGGACTTCATTGGCAAGGAACGCCTCATAAAACAGAAGGAAGAAGGTTACGAACTCCTTACGGGCTTGCAAGTGGAGGGAAAGGGCATCCCCCGTCATGGCTATGAGGTTGTCAAAGTGTGCGAGACCGTGGCTGAAATTACCAGCGGAGGCATGTCCCCCGTGCTGAAAAGGGGAATAGCCATGGCATATCTAAACAAAGACCAACGCAAGCCAGGAGAAAGATTCAAGATAATCAAAGGAAAAAGGAGCATGAATGGGCAAGTTGTGAAATTGCCCTTTGTCTGAACGCACGTCAATCGTATTCTGCTTTGAGCACGCGACGGATATCTTCTGCCGTTTTGGCCCCTATTCCGTGTACTTCCATGAGTTCCTTCTTGCTCGCCGCAAAGATTTTTTCGACCGAACCGAAGTGTTCCAGCATTCTCACTGCCAAGGTCCCCTTTACGCCGGGGAGCCCTTCCACGATGAACCGCATTGAATCGGACGTGTTCATTGTCTCCTTGGACCCTCTGAGCGATGCTTTTCCTCCAGCATCCCTTGCTTCCCTTTTGGCCAACATGTGTAGCAGTTTCACGGTCTCGTTCTCGTCCTTGGTGGTGATGATTGGTATTCTGTAATCGGTGAGGATGGATGAGATGGTTCCGAAGATGGCATCTTGGGACATTCGAGACAGGAAGAACAGGTCCGTTCCCTCGATTATCATCAGGGGTGAAAGGAAATTCTTCTTGAGTTCCTTCAACTGGCCGAAAAGGCGCTTGTCCTTTATGGAAGCTACGAAATCCTCGCAGGTCTTGCGTTCCACCGCAAGTCGTTCCGAAAGAAGGTAATCGCCAACGGGCATCTGCCGGGGGAGTATTTTAATGCCTTCCCGGGCCAGATTCTTGACGACGGAGGAATTGAATTCGCGATTGTCAACGATGATGATGAGGTCCTCTTCCTTGTCATCATATTCAAGGAGCGACCTTTGCCCCTGGGACGACAGGTCTTCTTGGACCCGGTCCAACGAGTTTGTTTTCACCGATCCTTCCTCTTTTTTTTTCTTCGTCCTTGTTTCCTTTTTTTCTTCTTTGCGGGACATTTCGAGGGACTTGTCCACCTCTATCTTCTTGGCAAGCTGACGCTTGAGAATCTGCAGTTCCCGACGCATGTTCTTCTCTTTGTGTCTGGCTGAATAGTGATAGGCCATGTCCCTTGTGCCCTTGGTCATGAGGATTATGACCCTTCCTTCGTGCTTTCTACCGGTCCTCCCCCTGCGCTGTATCGTTCGTATCTCGTCGGGTATTGGTTCGTGAAATATCACAAGGTCAGTGGAAGGGATGTCGAGCCCCTCTTCGCCTACGCTGGTGGCCACCAGTACGTTGTATTCACCTTTACGAAAATCATCAAGAACCTCAGCTTGTTCCTTCTGACCCATGCCCTTGTCGCCGTTGCGCGACGATTGCCCTACGAAGCGGGTTGGTTTGACCTCATCCAAGCGGGAAAGCGTAGTTGTAACCACGTCGGCCGTATCCCTGTAATTGGTAAAAACGATGATTCTTGACTCAGGGTCCCTCATTACCTGGGCACGGACCTGGTCTGCAATGATGCCCACTTTGGGATGCTGATATTCCATTTCCATTGCTAGATGAAACGCTCCTTTGATGTCCGGGTCTTTCGCTACGGCTTTGCTCGCCTTGGAAGCCCCTCTTACTTCTCCCTCCTTTAGAACCTTGCCCAAGTAAAGTGCTACGGATTCGGGATTTTGGGTTTCGGCTAGATTGAGTGCGTGGTTGATTTTCATGCCCTGGGCCTGAAGAGAAAGGGCCTGAAATATGCGTCCGTCTTTGTCACCTTTGTGCAACCGAGCCTGGAGTTCCCTTTTCAAGTCGAGAAAATCCCTGGTCGAGATGTGCTTTCTCCCTTGAAGCATGCCAAGGGACCGGAGTTTCTTCACCACCCTTCCATAGGCGTTTTTGAGCAAGTTAATAATTTCTTTGACCTGGCCTGGTGGTTCCACTTCGACCCATTCAATGTTGACGTCATGAACGTATGGCATCACATCCGGGTCGAATTCACTTCGAATCTCTACGTTTTCGATGTTGATGTTCCTGCACACCTCAAGTATCTTCTCGACCTTGGAACCCGGTGAAGCAGTCATGCCAAGAGTGAGCACGTTTTTTCCCCGCAAACTCTCTCCGATGAACACATACGCGTAGTCGCCAACAGCCCGATGAGATTCGTCAAAAACTGCAAGGGAGAGGTCCGACACGTCAATGCGCTGGGAGATGATGTCGTTTTGGATGACCTGTGGCGTTGAAACGATGATGCGATGTTCCGCCCAAAGTTCCTTGCGTTGTGCCGGCCTGACTTCGCCGGTAAAGATGACTACGTCAGGTTCCACTAGCATGTCTTCCAGAAATTTTTTATGTTGTGTGACTAGAGGTTTGGTCGGAGCCATGAATAACACCTTTCCATCGGTGTTTTCCAAGATGTCCGCTATGACCATTAGAGCAATTATCGTTTTTCCCATGCCCGTCGGGAGGACGACAAGGGTTGATGACTCCTTGCAGGTTTTTGCTATGTTGGTCTGGAAGCGCCTCTCTTCGACCTTGTTCTTCTCAATCTTGGGGTGGTCTATGTGCAACACCACAATAACTGGCTGGCGGTGTTTTAATACTTTCCCGGAGGTGACTGAAATTAAGCGGATGTATAATAAAGGAAAATGCGATTCTTGTCTTGAGTGATATAATGGGAGAGATGACCGAAAGACTGCAGAATGTACACAAGACACTGGAAAAAATGGGAAAGATGTCCCCCGACGCCATGAAGGGTTTCATGAATTTCAGAAAATCCGTAAAGGAAGGTGGTGCCCTCGACCCTAAAACCAAGGAACTCATAGCGCTGGGTGCCTCAATTACGGCCAAATGCAAATACTGCATTCCCATGCACGTGAAAGGCAGTTTGGACGCCGGGGCGACCGAAGAAGAGATTTACGAAACCGCCATGGTCGCAGTTCTCATGGGTGGGTCTCCTGCCATGGGATACGTCAGTGAGGTCAGGGAAGCGTTGGAAGAGTTTACCGGATAAGGCGCAAGAAAGTAAATACAAGCTCATTAAAGGCGGAGTGGGTCTAGCTTTGACTCGAAAAAGTAGCGGACCCG
>CAZPOY010000051.1:0-5602 GCA_964588345.1 uncultured Thermoplasmata archaeon | reverse complement strand
CGGGGACGAGGAAAAAATTTATTTTTTTCCGAGTGAGACTTAAGGAGCATACATGTGTATATAAGTCCACTTAAGTCGGAGTGGGTCTAGCTTTGACTCGAAAAAGTAGCGGACCCGCGGGGACGAGGAAAAAATTTATTTTTTTCCGAGTGAGACTTAAGGAGCATACATGAGTATATAAGTCCACTTAAGTCGGAGTGGGTCTAGCTTTGACTCGAAAAAGTCAAAGCGGACCCACGGGGATTCGAACCCCGGTCGTTGGGTATCTCCGGAAATCTCCATCGAAGCCCAATAGGATATCCTGGCTACCCTATGGGTCCTTATTGTCTCATTGACAACATGTTAGGGGGTATTTCAAGGTTTCAGTAACTACTACATGGGCAAATGGTTCATTTTAAGTCAAGTTTTTTCTGTTTTGAAGAGGAAAATCCATTACAAGTTGGGTGAAATATATATATCGGTTTACTTTATGAGGAACGTGTACACTTTTCGAGGTGTGACGGCTGAAGGAAACCGAAAGAAAGCTTGAATCGAAAGCCGACAGCGGCGGCTCAGTGGAGTCTTCCGAAGGCAGCGATCAAGTTAATTGTCCCGTTTGCGGCGGAATTATCGACATGGACGAAATGAAATGTTCCATGTGCGGCGTTGATTATCCTCCCAAGAAGAAAGATAAGAAGAAGGACAAGAAAGACAAAGGGGACCAAGAGAAAGGCCAGTCGGAAATCGTCAGTACCTTCGAAGAAAAATTTGAGATACGGCAGGACATTGCACGAGCACTTTTCGATGCCGGTTACGATTCGCTTAAAAAACTTGAAGGCGTCCCACCCAAGGAACTTGCCAAGGTCAAAGGGGTAGGCATCAAGACAGCCAACAAGATATTGAGTACCTTGGAAGAGAAGAAGCCCAACTCCAAGAAGGACAATGTAAATTCTGGTTCTGAAGACCTTGCCTCATGGCTATCGGGAGAGAGCAATGACGACGCCCTTACCTCCTGGCTTGGAGAAGATTCACCAGGTTCCGCTGGCAAAGAGGAGAAAAGCCCATCTGACAAGGGCGTCGGCAGAGGCGAGGGCGAAGACTCATTGAAGGCGTGGCTTTCAGGTGAAAAGGACACTCTTGCCGAATGGCTGGGAGAATCCGATGGAGCCGGTGAGGAAGAACCGGAACCCGGAGAGCCAAAAGCAGACGTGGGGGCAATGGGCAAAGTTCTCGAAGAACGTGAAAAGGCCATCATGGAAAGGGAGCAGGCCTTAGAAGAGGAATCTAACGAACTGGAAGAACTCAAGGTTGAACTCGATACGCTGAAAGAGAAGCTGCGGGCATCGGTTGAAGGGGAAACGGAGATAGACCCTGTCAAGCTGATGGAGGAGAACGCAAAGATTACCAAGGAACTCCAGCACCAGAAACGCCTCAAGCAGCAGATGGAGGACGAAATCGAGAAGGTCAAGAAGGGAAGTGTTGCTGTAATCAAGTACATGAAAGCCCAGGCGATGAAAGACAAGGAACAGGGTTCCTCGGCCCTAAAAAAGAAACTTGTCGAAGAGATCGCCATGAGGAAGAAGATAGCAATCGCTTTGACTCAGAAAGCCGAGGAAAACAAGATGCTCAAGGAGCAGCTCCAAGGGAAGATTGCGGAACTGCCTGAAGACCAGAAAGAACTGAAGGAAAAGGAGATATCCCTCATCGAAATGGAGAAGGAGCTCGAAGCCAAGGAAAAAGAACTTTCCACCCTTGAGGAGAGTTTGAAGAATCAAGAACAGCTTACCAAAAGTTCGGAAAATCTGGACGTGGGGCTTCAAGAACGGCTCGCCGCGGAACTACGTGAAAAGGAACAGAACTGGCTTGAGAGAGAAGAAGAGCTAAAAAATACCATTCGAGACCTGGAGGAAGAGGTTTCCAATCTGAGAATCGAAGAAAAATTGAGGAAGGAATCATCTCAGTTAAAGGGTCAGTCCGAGGGTGAGATAAACGAGGCCCTGGAAAACCGGGCCAAGGAACTTGAGGCCAAGGAGAAATCGCTTCTGCTTCGCGAAGAGGAAATTAGGCGCCTCAATGACCTGGTGAAGGAAAAAGACGAAGAACTCAAGCGCATAAAAGAGCCATTGAAATACAAGGAAGAGGAAATAAATCGCCGGGAAGAGGACCTGATGTACCGGGAAAAGAAATACCAATCTGAGATTCAGAAGTTGGAACAGGCCAAAAAGGAAGCAGGCGGAAGCAGGGAAGCCTACGAGTTGAAGCAGAAGCTTGAGGACCTCAACCAGAAGATAAAGCAGAAGGAGGACGAGGTCCGGCGCAAGGAGAAATATCTTAGTTCCAAAATGGAAGAGTTGCGCAGACGCGAACAGGGCATCATCGAAGAGGAGATAGACGCCAGGGAGGAAGAAAGACACGTCGAATGGCAGCAAGAGAAGGTCAAGACCGGGACTTCCCGTTTGGACGACCTGATGCTTGGCGGCGTACCCTTTGGAAGCAACGTGATGCTCTACGGCGATTCTTTTTCAGGCAAGGAAGTCATGATGAATGCATTCATCGCCGAAGGATTGAAAAAGGGCATTCCCGCCATATGGGTAATCACAAACAAGATGGCATCGGACATCCGTGAAGAGATGAACTTTGTGGTCTCGGGCTACGAGGAATACGAAAAACTTGGCCTTGTCCGTTACGTTGATACTTATTCAAGAACCATCGGCGACGATACGGAAGAAGAGCACGTGATCTACCTTGATGACCAGACTGACCATGAAGGACTCCTCTCCTCGGTCAACAAGATAGCCGAGGAATTTCTTGAAGAGCACCAGTATTATCGGCTGGGATTCCGGTCCATTTCTACCCTGGTTTCATACTTAGACCCCAACATCGTCTTCCGATTCTTGACGCCCTTTTCTGGACGTAGAAAGAAGGAAAAGGCGGTTTCATTTTACTCCATTGAAAAAGGCATGCACACGGACCAAGAAATTCAGATGATCGGTTCTACCATGGACGGGTCCATCGACTTCAAGGTCGAACAGCTCAACACCATGCTAGCGGTCAAGGGCGTGTGCGACGTGCAATCAAGGGCCTACGTGAGATACGAGGCGTCGAAGCAGGGAATAAGCATCGGCTCATTCTCGCTGGACCACATAAGGTGATGTTTTTGCTAAACTCAGTGAATAGAGAAATACCCGAGAAACTGAACGGAAGAAAGCTGATTCCTTTCAAAGGAGCATTTGCACACAAACCGGAAGGACGTTTCCACGGCCCCAAACTTCCTTTTAGGAGAAACGGGGACAAGCGCGTATCGATCGAGGAGGCCATTCGCAAGTCTGGATTGAAGGACGGCCAGACCATCTCTTTTCACCATCATCTCAGAAACGGCGATGCCGTGGTCAACATGGTCATGGACGTAATTGCCGACATGGGCATCAAAAATCTGATACTCGCCCCAACGGCCCTCTTTCCCGTGCACAAGCCCATTCTCAAGCACATTGAGAACGGAGTGGTCCGGAGAATAGAAGGAAGCATGAACGGCCCCATAGGCAAAGCATGTTCTCATGGCAAGATAGACGAAGTGTGCATTCTCAGGTCTCATGGAGGTAGGGTCCGGGCCATAGAGGGGGGGGAACTCACCATCGACGTAGCCTTCATAGGCGCACCCTGTTCCGACTATGCCGGCAATGCTAACGGGCTTTACGGTCCTTCGGCCTGTGGTCCCCTGGGCTATCAGGAAGTCGACATGCGCCACGCTGAAAATGTCATAGTAATCACCGACAATCTCATGCCTCATCCCGTTTCGCCGATGATGATAAAGCAGAAGTGGGTCGATTACGTTGTGGAAGTGGATTCCATTGGAGAACCCGAAAAAATAGTCTCCCTTACAACGAAAATCACCACGGACCCGGTCAAGCTTGGCATGGCCAGGACTATCGCCGACGTAATTGATGAATTGGGCATAATCCACGAAGGTTTTTCATTGCAGGCGGGAGCCGGAGGCATTTCCCTTGCAGCGACCAAATACATCGCAGACACGATTTTCGAACGGGGGGTCACAGGTTCCTTCGCCATGGGAGGCGGAACGAAGTTCCTCTGCGACATACTCGATAACGGGGGCGTCGAGAAGATTTTGGAAGGCCAGTGTTTTGACATGCCATCCATCGAACACCTGAGGGAGAATCCCATCGAACACGTTGTCATAACGCCTGGTGATTACGCGGACATTCATTCACGTGGGACCTTTGTTGATGACCTGGACGTTGTTTTTCTGGGTGCCACCGAGGTGGACACGAAGTTCAACGTGAATGTGAATACTCATGCTGATGGAATGCTCTTGCACGGCATCGGAGGTCATTCGGATACCGCTGCCGGGGCAGGCGTGACCATCATCGTATGCCCCACGGCTAGAAAGACAAACCCCACCATAGTTGAGGACGTGATAACGGTGACGACCCCGGGTGAGACCGTGGACGTGGTTGTATCGGAGGAAGGCGTCGCCGTGAATCCAATGCGAAAAGACATCATCAAAAAGCTTGAGGGGAGTGGAAAAGTCGAACTCAAGGCCATTGAGGAACTTCGTCAAATCGGAGAATCCAAAGCAGGTCAAAAGCCCATTTCACCCAAATATACGGATGAAATTGTCGCTTACGTGGAGTATCGGGACGGAACGGTCATTGATGTCATTCGGGGGATTGAGGAATAATAAACAATCCGAAGGACAAAAAATGCTGAAGGCATGAGTGCAGAAGATATGATTCATTTTTATGCCGTTTTAAAGATTGATGATGAACCGTGCCAAAATATGAACCCTAAGCTGTTTATATCACGACTTTAACATTTAATATATTATTTTGTCAAAGTCGAGTGAAACGCAACTTTGACATATCATAAAATAGAAGCATGGCAAAGTTGAGTAAAAACCAGATTTGCTTGTCAAATTTGGGGTGAAACCTAATCTTGACCTGTCAAGATTGGGTTATATCGATAGTGAAGCTTATGCAAATTCGACGCCATACCCGCCTTTGTCCTTCTTCTTTTTCTGGTTGGGCAGATTGATTTTTGGCATGGGGATGGGCGGAGGCAGCCGGATGTCCCGGGCCAGCATCACGGATTCGGGTATGCACGTGCTCATGATGGCCTTGTGAATTTCGCCGGCAACCTCGTCGGGCATCTTGTTCTCCTTGTTCCACGTTTCCACGATATCATCGCCCGAACCTTTGTAGATTATCTTTCCTTCTATCTTGATGGTTCCGACGCCGGAATAATTTACGGTGAATCGCCAGTCGAATTCGGCATCGTCCTTCCCGGATTTCACTATCTGGGTGACGCTGCTATTGTGGTTTATCTGAACGTTCCGGAGCTTTTCGCCAGGTCTTGTGAACCGCCTTACGTCGATGGAGGTCATCTCTAGATTTGTTATAGGCATGCAACCACGAAAGGTCCTCATCACTTTAAAAACCTTGTCAATGGTTTTGTGTAGAATTTAAATACCATCTCCATCCTTTTAGGCCGTGGATGAAAAAGAGAAAGGACTTTCGGCAAAGACGTTGGCAATCTACGTCGTCATTCAACTCATCATATTCGTCATGCTTTTTTTGCTGATTCAAATTAGTGGAACCAGCCAGGGCCT
>CAZPOY010000050.1:0-11362 GCA_964588345.1 uncultured Thermoplasmata archaeon | reverse complement strand
GCGGAATTCTCCTACGAAGACCACTCAATAGAGGGAAAGCTTTTTGGAACGACCTACGACCCAGACGTGCACAATTTTGAAACCGAGGTGAAGGCGGCGACCTATCACATGCTTTCAGTAAAGGAAAATCCCCCTCGGGCCAAGGTACTTTTTGACATATGACCTCGAAATGACGCCAAAACGGCGCTGAAAATATTTTTACAGGAATAAAAAAGAGATAGTTATTTATATCAACATGTAATACATAATGATAACAAGTCTTCAAGGGCTTGTAATACACGGGGTCTAAATGAACAAAGAAGGACAAACGAAGGGACGGAGAAAAATTCTCAATGATTCTCTTAAGGGAGGTAGCCGTTTTTGACCAGCCGGTCCAGGACGCTCATTGCCCGTTGCGAACCCGAAGTTGACGACTTTGTTCAGGAATACGCTGACGCCAATGGTTTTTCAAGCAAATCGGATGCAATAAGAGACATTATCAACACGGTAATGGAAATCGAGAAGAGCCAGCGACTCGGAGTTCACAAGATAACGATAGAAGTGGACAATCCCACCTACGTTCAGATGAAGAGAATCCTGGACCAGGGTGGCGCTCTTACGCCAAGCCAGATATTTGCCCAGGGTTTCGAACTCTGGCAAAAAAACCTTCTCATGAAGAATGAACTGAACGGCAGGGTAATCGCCTTGCTGAACGAGAACAACGACCTCGCATATTCAACGGATGAAAAAGGGGAAAGGGGGGGGTCGGCCAAGAATTTCTAAGGCCCGACCTACCGCCCATTCTTTTTTCCGCCCACGTAACACAGCACAGGTTGTCTCCGGGATGCAGATAGCTTGGGCCATAGCGGGAAAAAGCCACTTGTCAGAAGGGCCCGGGGTTTTCCCCGGGTATTTCTTTTTCGGGAGGGATCGAGTATTACAAAGAAAAATGTCCTGTTAATTGGAGTTGGGGAGGGCGTTCACGTCCTAACGCACATAAAGGAGAAATCTCTTGAGGGGGTTACCACCATTTCGATACACGAGGAAGCGGAAGTATTGGATTCGGTCAGGGCCCACATCAAGTTGCCTCTTAAGAAAGGCCGTCTTGGCGGACACAAGGTCCTGATAAAGAAGCTGATAGATTATGCTGACCTCATAGTCGTTCTGTGCGGTTATGATTCCCACAAGGACATCGCCTACGACATTGCACGAACGGCCAGGAAGGAGAAAAAGATAACCGTGGGCATACTCACGCCTGACATGGAAAAGGAGGAGAACAACGTTGAATCCTCATTTCATAAAAAGGTGGGCAAGAGGATGGACTGCCTTGTTGGCGTGGACGATTCAGCCATTACTTCTCTCCAGGGATACAAATTATCGCACAAGAGGCAGAAATGGATTGTGCGAAAGCACCTTGCGGGACTCACAACGCACACTTTGAGGCATTCGGACCTTGCTTTCGAGGATGATGACAAGGGGTATATGGTCCTGAGGAAGAACATCACCAAGCACGTGTCCGACGGCGTATGGAGGGCCAACAACGACTACCAAAAGCGGACGCGAGGCATGAACACACCACATCTAATCAAGTTCATCTGAACAGGGCAATCGTGAAGCAAACGAATTGCTGCATTTTGGAAAATGGCAATGGCAAAATAATTTAGACCCCCAAGTGATGGCAGACCACGATGAAATCGAGGAACGACGTCTGGACTGCCGTGGTCATACTTTTTTCCGGTTGGGTCCTGCTATTTTCCCTTGTGAGTCCTCTGACGAATAGTCTGTTATGGTCAACGTGGGATTACCCCCTTTCGTATGAAACGACGCTCTCCCTAGCGGTATTCACGGAATTCGGGTCTCAGTTTGGCATATTCTTCGTAGCCACGGTAATCTACTGGGTCGTGGACAGGCAGTTGGGAAAAAAACTCGTTCTCCTCTTCATCGTGTCGGGCTGGGTAAACATCTTCCTCAAGGGGCTCTTTGCCATCCCAAGACCCTCAGACCCAAAAACTATTTTTCTCATCGATTTAGCTTTTCCGTCAGGCCACACGCAGATGACCGCTTCGATATTCAACTATCTCGCCCTCCATTACAACCAGATGATACATTTTGCCATTTTCATCATCTTGACAACGGGGATAGCAATCAGCCGGGTCATGCTAAGAGTGCATTACACCGCTGACGTTCTGGGAGGAGTATTCTTCGGTTGCCTCGTGTCACTGGCTTTTTTCCGATTTCAAGAAGGCGTATCCACCAACAGGGTTCTTGAAAAGAACAATGTGAGGGCATTCATGGTCCTTGTACTCCCCCTTCTTGCCTTGGGTTTGATAATCCTGCTATGGGACAGGAAGCCCGTCATCATATTTCAGCTGGCAGGCACCGCTACGGGTTTTGGAATCGGCGATACGCTATTGAGAATGAAGAGGGTTCCCTTTCCGAAAAGGCATGTTGACAAGGTCTTGATGGTGTTTTTCGGGGTAACCATGGTGACGCCGTTTCTGTTTCTTCTCCATGTGATGCCATCCGATACTCCGTGGTTGCACTACCTTTTGATGGGCGTCATCGGTTTTTCCATATCTTGGGCGATCCCTTCGGGCTATTTCCATATAAGGGATTTTCTGGGCTTCCACTGAATGTCGGTCAGATTACCCTCAGTTCCCGAGGTGCGTTTGTGAGAACTTCGCATCCATCTTCGGTGACGAGCACGTCGTCTTCGATTCTGACGCCGCCGTATCCTTGAATGTACACGCCTGGTTCCACGGTAAGAACCATCCCTGGTTCCAGGTCCATCTCCACCCGGGGAGAGAGCCCCGGTCCGTCATGAACGCCCAGGCCGATGGAATGGCCCAGTCCGTGGGTGAACAGCCCTTTGAATTCGGTATTGTTGATTATCTCGGCTGCCCTGTTGTGCGATTCGGATGCCTTGGCCCCACCCCTCACTTTCTTCATCGACTCCTGCTGGGCTTCCAGCACCGTCGCGTGCATCCTATTCATTTTTTCATCGGGTTCTCCCACAGAGAAGGTTCTTGAAACGTCGGATACGTATCGCTTGTATTTCGCACCAAAGTCGATGAGGAGGAACTCCCCTTTCTTGAGTGGGGCGTCCCCGGTATGGTAATGGGGTTCGGCACTGTTTTTGCCGGCTGAGGCATTTGTTTCGAATCCTGGTCCGCTGGCACCGAGTTTCTGCATCCGGTAATTGAGTTCTGCGGCCACTTCGTATTCTTTCATTCCCGCTTCGGCCCAGTCCGGTACCGTCTCAGCGACCTTGGAAGCTATCTCGCAGGCCTTTCTGAGTTTCTTAACCTCCTTCTCATCCTTTACAAGGCGAGCTTTTTGGATGGAGTCGGAAATGTCAACTATCTCGGTGTCTTTTGCTGCCTCCACCAGATACAGGTATCCCTGATGAAAGAGTTCTTTGGGGTTTATCCCAATCTTTTCCGACCCCTCAAGTGCCTCCTCCATCATCTCATTGGCTTGGTCACGGCTTCCGAAAACCTCAACGTCCCACGGTCCCATCCGGGCGGAACTTTCCTCCAACGTAGAGGTATAAACGACTGCTCCTTCATCTTTCCTGGCAACGAGATAGGAGTTCTCGAAAAGCCCCCCGTCCACTCCGAGAAGATAGAAGAAGGTAAGGTCGAGAATGGGTTCGGTCCCGTTCATTATGAAAATCGTATCAACATCCGGTTCGGCAAGTTCAAAAAGGCGTTCCAATCTTTGCATCATGCACCTTGATTGCAATATACCTATTTATCTATGAGGGTATCATGCAAAAAAGACGGTCCCTTGTATTTTTTTAAAAAAATTCCGCAAGAAGGCGTGGATGTTCGGCCGAAAATCCTTTATCTCCCATTGTGCTTCTCTTTGTGGAAGTGACCCAAATGCCGGAAGTGCGAGATGACAGAAAATACACGAAAGACGATGACTGGTTAAAGGAAGAGGAAGGCGGTTACAAGATGGGCATAACGGATTATGCTCAAGAGAACCTCGGGGAGATAGTAGGCGTCGAACTTAGCGTGGCCGAAGGCGATGCCTTTGAAGAAGGCGACCCCATAGCCATCATAGAATCCTTCAAGGACACGGTGGACATTCTGGCACCTTTCAAAGGAAAGGTCATAAAGGCGAACGGCACTTTCCTTGACACCATCGATTACGAGGGCAAATTCAACGAAGCGCCTTACGAAGAATGGCTATTTGTCTTGGAACCCGAAGGCGAGTTAGAAGGATTGCTTTCGGCAGAAGAATACGCCGAACACAGGAGCAAATGATCCTTTTCACGTTGCCTTATTTCTCATTCACTACCCGCAAATCAAAACCGTAATGGGCCGAAGAAGGTGAGAAGTTCCTCACCTCTCGAAGGGAATCGATTTTCAACATCTTGCCATTTACGACGATGGATTCCAATGAGCGTTTCCTCTTTTCAAGGTTTTCCCTTTCGAGTATCTCGTAATAATTTATCATGCCGCCCTGCCTTACCACGTTCAGCGTAGGGATGAGAAAATCCTTTGCATCGTGGGGCAGGTTCATTATTGCCCTGTCCACTTCCCCGATGTGCTGTATCAGGGCGACGGCGTCCCCCTCCTTGCATTTGATGTTCCTGACCTTGTTGAACTTGATGTTTCTTTTCAGATAGCAGATGGCACTGGGATTTAGGTCAAATGCCCATATTTTTCTCGGATTCCGGTTTTTTGCTATCATGATGGAAAACGGACCGACCCCGGCAAACATGTCCACGATGGTCTCATCGGTATCCACTTGTCCGGCCACCCGGCTTCTTTCCGTAGCCAGGCGTGGCGAAAAATAAACCTTGGTCACGTCAAGCTTGTAGACGCATCCGTGTTCACGGTGTTCCGTTTCTGTTTCCGGGTCGCCGTATATCAGTTCTAGGTCACGCACCCGCCAATCGCCTTTTACGCCTTTGTCCCGGAGAACGGTATTCACATGGGGATTGGTTCCCATGACGGCTTTTCCTATGTCGGCAAAGCGGTCTTTCATCCCCTCGTCTATTCTGAGGATTGCGATGTCCCCTACGATGTCCATGGACCGGGGCGCACCTCCTTCCTCGGCTCCTGGCAGGTCAAGTTTGTCAAGATAGCTGCCTGAACTCTGTTCCCTGTCTTTGAAAACCATGTCCACGACTTCTAGGTCCCGGGCGTACTCGCCCTCCTTCAAAGGAAAATATACGTGGTCGTGGTCACGTTCGGGCTCCTTGTTAGCGTCGAAAAGGTCGAGTTCGATGAGTTTTCGACGCAGTTCTTCGGCCTTCTGCTTGATGACTTTGGCTCCTTTGCTCATTATTTAGTATACACCTGTCCGCCCTTCCAATAGGTTTATCCTGTTTTTAGCTTTTAGGTATTTTTCATATACTTCGTCTGCAAACGAGGAGAGTTCGTCGCTGTTGGATACGTTGGCTGCCCGGGTGATCTCATCTGCGGCCTTCTTGTATTCATCTGCGGCCTTTCTAAGGAATTTCACTTCAAGTGCCATCTCCCCTGCGTCGTGATGTTCGGATGCCTGTAATTCGTAATGGAATCCCAGTGCCTGCTTTCCGTAAGCGGAGTATAGTATAGCGTGGGTTTCTATCGTTTTGATGAAATCTTCGAGTTGTGGCCCGGATTTCTTTAGCAGTTCCACGGTCTTTTCGGCGAATTGGGCTGCTTCCTGATACTTCTCCGCCCCCTTTTCGTACTCTCCTTCCTTCTCATAATTCTCGGCAACGTTGAAAGCGTGGTTCGCCAAGAGCGAATTGCGGATGAATTCGATGGTTTCTTCTTCCATCTTCACCTTTTCCAAAACCGGCGTGTCCAATCCCTCGATTTCCGCTTTGGCGTCCATGACCATTTCGTGTGCCTTGTCTATGAAACTGCGGGATTCAAGCGATTCTTCGCCTCCCGTCATCTCGGCCCTCTTCCTGTAATATTTCCCCTGTGCTAGAAAAGCAAGCGCTTGCGATGATGCCTTGTCGACCTTGGCCTTTTCCAGGAACTCTTCATTCCTGTTCATGAATATCCTCTCGGCATCAGAGAACTCCCTGAGGGCTTTCCTGTACAGGTTCTTGGCAAAATCGAATCCCATGGCGGATTTCTCCCGATTCTCCCGGGAAAGAGATTTGTAATCCGTATTTTCCCGGTTTCCGTTCTTGACTTTGGACATGGCTCCTTCGTCCAGGGATTTGAATATGTCCGCTTCGCTCCAGTCTTCTTCTGCTTCCCTTTCTGCGTTCCTTCCCATGTCCATTCGGATGTGGCCCGCCTGCATGCAGGCCAGACCTTGGGAGACCAGGGCCGCGTTTTCATCGCCTCCGTCTTTTACGAATGGAGCGAGTACCTTGAACTTGAGTGAACGATATTTCTGGTCGAGCATGCCAAGGTCCTCAAAATGCGACGCCGAGTCGGAAAAGGCGTTCACGGCTTCATCAACTTCGCCCTGCCAAAGACTGTACTGCCCCAAGGAGAAGCAGCGCATTCCGCTATTGAATTTTTCCATGGATTCTATCTGTTCAAGATGATGGTTGATGCTTTCGTCGGGCATGGTCCCCTTCAATTTTGCATAGAGTGCCTTCCCCTTGTCGAGATTCTCCAGGGATTTGTCGAAGAATAGGACGGCAGCATGATGGTCCTGTTCGTCAAGGCGGCTTTCAGCAAGCAGCGTTTGGTGCCGGGCTAGGGAAATCTGGTGAAGGGCCTCGGAATAATCGATGGACGGAGCCGCCTTTTGCAAAAGCGCATCGTCGCCAATTTCTTTTAGGAAATCCACGGCTTTGCGGAAATTTTCAGCGGCCATTCGTTCATATTCGCTTTTGGAGAGTAGTTCGTCTTCACCTGTAAGGTTGGACATCATGATGTTGTAATGCCCTTCGGATATCCATATGTCCGCGTTGGTCTGGCTGATCCACTCCTTTAACTGGGCAACCATTTCTTTGTCTTTTATCTCTTCGAAAATCTTTAGAGCCCGGTTTAGGAAAGAAAGCCCCTTTTGATAGTATTCCACGCTTTTGGTATATTCGTCGTTGTCGAAAGCAAGGTCACCTTCGGAACTGTAGGACAACCCGTTCACAAGATTCATGAAGCCCCGAGACCTATTCCCTTCAACGTCTTTTGATATGGCCTTGAACATCTCTTCCGCTTCGAAAAACTGGTTGTACGCCTTCCGGAAAGAGTTGGAGGCGACCTTCAATTCGCCCAATTCTTCAGCTTCCCTGGCAAATTCCATTGATTTTGTCCCCTTGATGAAATGAATCCAACCTCTTGCCTCCTCACCCAGTTTCACGTTTTTTGGCTTCCTCTCGATGCTGTGATGGGCCTCCAGGAATCCGCTTGCCTTCTCAAAAGACGATTCGGCAAGGTCCAGGTCCCCCTTCTCAAGAAGCTTTTTTCCTGCATCGAATGCTTTTTGCCCTTTTTTGAAATAATTCTCGATTGTCAATGTGTCACCGGAACTAAGTGGTCGCCGGGGAATTTAAACCTTGCTTTTGAAAGCGTCCAAGACCGTTTCTGCGGAGAAATTGAATCCATTTTTTTCTTTAATGAACACGAAAAGGTCACCGGCTTTAGCACCATCAACTTCCGATGGTTCAAAAAACGCTTTGGCAAGTTCTTCAATCTCTTCATTGGCAAGCTTGGGATTTTCTACAAGGACCTGGTCCGCATCTTTTCCTTCAAACATCGCCCTTGCCACATCGGTCATGGCCGAACGATGGATTCTGTCTGAAGTTCGGAGGTTCAATACGGTGGAAGCGACATCTAAGGCGCCCTTGTCAGGATGCTTGCGTTTGAGCCCTTTGACATCCTCCATCAGGAAGAATGAAAGGTGCTTTGGTTCCAACCCCTTCTTGACGCCTGACAAGTAAAGTTCCATGAAGGGTGAAACGACCATCCTCTCGGCAATCATTTGGGGAACGCCCTTTTTGGTCATATCGGCAATGATGGAGGACGGTTCCCGGGGCAATCGTTTTTCGAGTTTGGCAAGACGTGAATCGTTAATCTCAATGGGTGCCGAGTCGGTATCGGGGTACATCCTGTTGGGTCCGGGAAGAACCCTTTCGAATCCCGTGGTTCCGTCAGCATTAGCCTGCCTGGTCTCGTTGGGGACCCCCTTGAAGAGAAGCTTGACCCTTTCTTCCACCTCTACGCAGGCGGTTTCCGGGTCATCGCCTTTCCCCATGAAAAGAATGAGGGCGTCATTTTCGTCGAGCCCGAAGTCGTGTCTGGTTTTGTTCCATTCAGCATCATTGAAGCCTGGGTGTTCCCCATCCCAGAGCAGATAAGGCGGACCAGGAAGGCAAGCGACGACCCTAGCCCTTTCTGCCAATTCATAGGCGAAATCCTTTCCGGGCTGAAGTTCCCTTGCCATGATGTCGGCAAGGCCATTGAGTCGTAGGGGCGTATATGAGCAACCCTCTCCCGTTTCAAACGTTTCCAAGCGCTGCACGACATCTTCAGGGTCCAGATTTTTTTCGTGTAAATCTTTGGCGATGGAAAGGAGTTCTTTTTGCCGGAGTGCTTCGTAATGGACAAGGGCTGGAATGTCTTCGAGTTTGCAGACACCTTTTATCTCGACTCTCCGCCCACCGCTGATGGACACGTTCACGTCTTGTCTTACAGAGCCGATGCCCCTTCTAACTTCACCGGTGTTTCTCATGAGACGTCCTATCCGGTCTGCGAGCGTTTCAACGTCCAGGGGATGAAGGGTCGTGGCTTTGGTAACGACCTCAACAAGCGGAATGGAGAGCCGGTCGGTCTTGAAGATGATTTCATGCTCCTTGTCGGAAACCTCTCTGCAAGCGTCCTCCTCCACGCTCAATTGTATCACTTCGACCTCTCTTCCGTTTAGGTCCACGGCCCCGTCTACGCCGACGATGGCTGTCCTCTGAAAACCCGTTGGGATGGACCCGTCCAGATACTGTTTCCTTGAAACGTGGAGTTCGTCAACTATCTTGCATTTTAGAAGCATCGAGATGATGAGGGCGATGTCCAAAGCTTCCTGGTTGATGGGAAAAGGGGGCGTGTCGTCCATTTCATAAGTGCAGACCGTGTCCCTGTAGAGTTGATAATAGACCTGTTTTTTGGTGCGAAACTCCATGAGCGCCGTTCCGTCGTATTCCCCAAGTTCCGAAAGGGTAGGGCGCATGTGCCTTAGTATCACGGCATCGGGTTCATCGTTGCGGAGAACCGCTGGACATCGGCAGAAAAGTTTCTTTTTCGTATCGAGTTGCTGATGTATCTCGAGACCAACGATGAGCCCCATCTGCCGGTATTCCTCGATGGTAAGGTATTCAAGTTTGATTTTCGCACTCATATATGCGTCGAGAAGAGAACATGAGATTAATACTTTTAGCAGTAGGGACCCAAACTTGAAAAAACCGGATTGATGTGAAAATCGCGTAGCAACGATAATATCTCACCAATGCATGGGACATTCATGTCCTCTATTGCAGATAACATAATCCTTGCAGAAAAGGAACTCATAATAACCGACCAAAAGCGGGAGGAAATCCTGAAATTGACGAGGAATCTCATAAGGGGGTGTTCCAAAGCCATTACGGACCTTCACAGAGGCCAAGAAGCGGAAGGAATGGCGGTCCAAGGCATGGTGGACCGGTTGGTGGGATTCAGGTCCGGTTCTCCGGAATTATACTACCAGGGATTTGTAACCCAGGCATTGCAGGAGTACGTGGAATATGCCGTATTTGAAAAAGTGCTCAATGGAGACCCCGTTCCGACACATGAAGACCTTGGCGTGGAACCCGATGCATATATTCTTGGCATTGCAGACGTTGCGGGAGAACTAAGAAGGCGTTGCCTGGACCAAGTCAATGAAGGGAAAATAGAGGAAGCCCGGAAGATTTACGCGATGATGCAGGAGATTTTCGATTCGCTAAGACCGATACATCTGCCGAACAAGGTGCTTCCTTTGAAAAGAAAAAAGGACGTATTGCGTTCGTTGGTGGAAAGGACCCAGTCCGACCTAATGGGTGTCAAGTGATTAGCAATTAGTTGCAGTAGGTGGCTATCGGTTGACCGGCGTTCATTCCATCCATTTCTTGAGCATATCGAGCGAGGCCACGCCGACGTGCTTTTGGGCGACCTCCCCTCCTTTGAATAGCATGATGGTCGGTATGGCACGTATTGCAAATTTCTGGGAGATGTTGGGGCAATCGTCCACGTTAACCTTTCCCACGGCAACGTTCTCCCCCGTTTCTTCGTCGAACCGTTCCAGAATCGGGGTCATCTGCCTGCAGGGAGCGCACCAGGGTGCCCAGAAATCTATCAAGGCCGTTTCATTATCGCTTATGAATCCATCAAAACCATTTTCATCGACTTCTTTGACCATGGAATAGCAATGAGGATTTATTATAAAAAATCTGACATTAGAAGTAGAAACGGGTTTTACACTTCTTGCATCGGACGAAATCGTCCTTCATTTCGAGGTCTCCACCACAAAGGGAACACGAATGCTTTTCGACCATTGATTGAACCCACACCCGCCGTATCTCAATGGGGTCGGATGGTTCGAACTGGTTGAGAATGTTCTCCGCTTCCGTGCCTTTGAAATGCTCCTTGATGGTCTTTCTCCTTCCGAATTTTTTATCCGCCCGGGTCGAGAGATTTATCAGCGAACCAAAGACCATTCCAGCGAACAGCCCTCCCAGATGCGCTTCGTGGGCCACCATGTCGGAATTGCCCAAGATTACGTAAACCGTCTCGAAGCCGAAGAATACGAGTGCTGAGATATATACGGGCACTCGGAAGAGGAATACGGGTCCAAGGAACATGGGCGTTTTGGCCCGTGGGTCGATTACGAAAAGTCCTCCCAGGACGGCGGAAACGGCTCCAGATGCTCCAATTATTATGTCATGACTCCCAAGGTGGAGAAGCATGAAGATGAAGGAGGCGCAAAACCCTCCCAGATAAAAGATGACGGCAAAATGCCAGCGTCCTACTCGTTCCTCAAGGGCATCACCAAGGAAGAAGAGGAATATGACGTTGCCAACGACGTGAAAGAGGTCGGCATGGAGAAACATCGAGGTGACCAGTTGTGGGAGCGTTCTCCAAGTTAAGGGGCCCGTATGAAGCCCCCAGATGACGGATAATTGAAACCCCGAGAAATACGACCCGAGAAGCTGAACGAAAAAAGATAGGAGTATGAAAAGAACGAGGAAATAGACGAAATTGACCTTCTTGTAAAATAGGAATGCCAGGGGAAGCAATACGATGAGCAAATACGGCCATTCCCAGAACATGCCTTTGGAAAAAGTTCGTATCATTTAAAGGGTTGGGGTGAGAAAATAAAAAAAGGAAAAAAAGAAAAAGAAGACTGAGGGAATGACCCTCAGTAAGTTACGGTATAGCTCGTATCGGCCGGTACGTGGACCCAGTAA
>CAZPOY010000049.1:0-11469 GCA_964588345.1 uncultured Thermoplasmata archaeon | reverse complement strand
TTTGAATGGGCGCTAAATCCCAAAAAAGAAAAAATCTGTTTTTCCCACCGTTCCACCCCCACTGTGCATATATTGGCATATTCCCGCCCATGTTTTCCCAGTGATGCGTCTTTAAATGGGCGTTCAAATAAAACATAAAAAAATAATGTTTTAACCATTATTGTTTTTCAAGGGCTTCTCAAACCTCTCCTGCTCGGAAAAGATGCATCCGCAGTAATTTTGCATGTAGTACCCCTGCTCCCTGGCTCTCCGGTGCCCCTCGTCATGGTAGTTCTGAAGGTCCAAGGGCATGTATTCCACACCGCATTCATCCTGAAGTTCCTTTCCCACGGCGTTGATGAGAGGTATGTCCTGATAAGGAGAAACGATGAGCGTAGTGGCCACCTTGGAAATGCCCATTTCCGCTGATTTTTCCATGGTTCCCCTCAGTCGCACCTCGTAGCAATGGGAACACCTTTTTTCGCCCTTCTCTTCCATATCCAAAACCTTGCGGACGAAATCCCTGAGTTCGTATTCGTCCCTGTAATGCACTTCAAAGCCTTCTTCCTCAAGCTTCTTCATGCTCTTGAAACGGGCCTTGTACTCCTTGAAAGGATGGATGAAGGGATTGTAAAAGAAGGCCACGGGCACCATGCCCTTTTCCTGGAAATATGGCTCCACAGATACGAAACATGGCGCGCAACAGGTGTGGATGAGCACTTTTTCCATGACCTTAGATGATGAAAGGGTTATTTGTGGATTTTGGCCAAACGGCAAAAGAGTTGCGGAAACCCCCATCTCAAAAGAATCCGTCGTCCAGTCCCGGCCCGTCTCTTTTCTCCTTCTGTTGAGCAACGACGTCCTTGAAGTAATCGACCCGGAAAGGAACGGCAAAGGGCAGCGAAGGGGACGCTACCAGCCCCTCTCCCACGCCCAAGGTCTGTATCTCCTTGGTCAATGCGCCCACATCCTGCTTTGCACTGTCTTTGAGTATGTCCCGGTCCCTCTTGTCTGCAAGCCCTAGAACGAACAGCGTGTTTAGCTGGCTGATGACTTCGGGGTTTATCAGTTTGGGTTGCTGGGAGATGGCGCATATGCCCACCTTGAACTTACGCCCCTCGCGTGCTATGGTGGAGAAAATGGTATTCTTCTCGCGACCAAGGACCCGCTGTGCCTCTTCGACGGTTATTAGGATGCCCGGTGCCCGTTTGAAACGGTCGTGGTCGTCTCCGTACAGGCGCCTCATCTTGCCCAGGACCTTTCTGGCCAGTACCGAAACCGTGAGAAGTTCCTCCTTGTTGCCCAGATAACTCGTGTCGATGAGCACCGTTTTGGAATCGAGAAGAGCGTTCATGATCGACGGAGTTATCATGTTGTGGGGGTTGTCGGTAATGATTCCCCGGCTGAAGAGATGGTCTATCCTCCTTTTTACCACATTCACCGTGGCTGGATTGAAGCGGTTTTCGCCTAGTTGGGAGATGAGTTCCTCAGCCGTCATTTGGGAGATGGTGGAACACCATCCTCTCCCCCAGGTGTCCCGGGCCTGCCAGCACATGTCTTTCTGGGCTTCGGATATGTTGTATATCTGGTAGAGGTCCCGGGGTTCTACCTCGGAAGCCGAGAGTTGAAGGTGATTGTGAACGGTGGACGGGTTGGAACTGAAGATGACCATCCTGTCTTGAGCAGCGTTCAGGTCGGAAAGCCCCCCTTCGTCGCGGTCTGCCCCTTTGAGATATTCACCATGGGGGTCCATCAGGAGGAGCCCGTTGTTGCCGTCTTTCATTATCGATGCGGAAAGAACCCTCATGAGGTTGCTCTTGCCCATGCCCGTGGTGGCGAAGATGCCGACGTGTCGGATGAGGTCGCTTTTGCCGATGCCCACGGGGATGTCCAAAATGGCATCGCCCGAGCGCAGTAGGCCAATCCTCAGTTCCCCCAGTTTCTTCTTCAGGAACTCGTACTCCTCCTTTTTCGGCCTCACAACCGGTGAAAGATGAGCGGGGATGGTCTTGGCCTTGGCCAGATGCCCCTTTTGGACGAATCCAAGGGGCACCGAAACCCCGAGCTGATAGAGCCGCTTCTCCTTGTCGTGGAGCTTGTAGCCCTCGCCGGTTTCCTCAAGGGAGAGCATGTTTCCAGCCGTCCGCTTCAGCCAATTCTCGTCGTGGGCGTCATGACCGTAAAGTATGTCCACGACCCTTATGAAGAGCCGCTTGCCCATGTCCTCGTCGGTCACCACGAGAATCTCACCCAGGTTTATCCTCTGAGAATAATACGTTCTGAATTCAAGCTTCGAAATGCCTTCGCCCACTATTCTTCCAATCATCCTATCGCCTCCTGCATTTTTGAAAAAGTGCGGTCAAGGGACCCCTCCGTCGAGTATCCGGTGGAAATCATTCCTGAGGCATTCCCAAAAGAGCCGGGAACCACCGCTGCCCATGCGTCCTTTCAATTCGGATTTCACGTCCCGGGAAAGGTCGCTGCTTATCACCGCGAGATTGTGAGCCCTTGCCAAGGGATATGGGTAGCCAGGGTATCCCGCGTCGTTGCACAAGGACGCCATGGATGCCAGGACGGAAATGGGGTTTTCGGACAAGACGTCAACTCGGAAAGAGAAGTTTGAACCGCCGGTGAATTTGGCCCCGAAGGTTTCAAAAAGCGTTGACTGCCTTGGCAATCGTGAAAAACACGCCCCGGAGTTTTCGTTTTTCTTGTATTTGTACTCGAGAAGTGGTATGAGGGGAACGCCCTTTACCGCCATGTCGCTCTTTTTGCTAAGGCCCACCATCGCTATGCCCTTCTTCCTGGCCATTTCTAGGATGGAATCGGCCTTTCTGCGCATGCCCGGCGTAATGGGGTCCAAAGACCCGTCCAACATGACCGTTTCTCCCGAACTTGCCCTTTTGACGAGTTCCTTGGCACGGTCCCATTCGCAAGAACTACGCTTCAGGCCGATGGCTGAAACGGTCCCTTCGGAACCGGTGGCATGGGAACCCACGCCCATGTCCTCAAGAAAGACCCCTTCCTCCCCCTTTTTCAGCGATACTATCTGCAGGTCCTCTAGTTCATCAGTCATTTTGTCCCCATCAATCGAGACCGTAGCTGTCCTATAAGTTCCCACCACCATTCCTGGCATGTCAAAGAGTATCCGAGACCCGCCGTCGATGGCGTGCATTCTACTGGCGACGGGCTGCTTCCGAAAGGGGACCAATTCCAGTTCGTCCATCACGCTTTCGTTGCCGTTGCGGAAGATTTCTTCGAGATGGCCTACTGCCGTGTCTATACCCTGGAGGAGCATGAGCATGCATCACAAACGTGTCTTATAACGGTATTGAGGAGAGGGGTGTAACTAATCCTTAACGGAAAAAAGGCGTTCAGCCCAATCTTGACAGGTCAAGATTAGGTTTCACCCCAAATTTGACAAGCAAATCTGGTTTTTACTCAACTTTGCCATGCTTCTTTTTTATGATATGTCAAAGTCGCGATTCACTCGACTTTGACAGAAAAATTGTATTAAATGTCAAAGTCGCGATTCAGACGCGTATGTACGTTTCGGTGGCGGGTTCTTTCGTTCCAAGGTCCGGGCCTTCTTCGTAAGTGACGTTGTGAAAAGAGACGTAATTGCTTCTTGTGACGGAAACGACCCTTCCCGTGTCGTCCCAAATCGTAAGATTCAGCTGATATTCGCCTTGGGGACCGGCGAAAAAGACCTGCCCGATGGCCGACATGTTGCCCGACCAAACGAGGTTCCCTTCGGGCCCTGAAAGAACGATTGTGCCTTTGGGGTCCAGCCCATTTACGGCGTATTTCACCACTATGTCGCCATCTTCTCCGGGCCCCACGGTTGCCGACAGGACCTCCAATGGATGTTCGGTGACCAGGACCTCTCTATCACCGTAGGGATGATCGAACACCCTTCCTTCCGTGTCTTCAAGGACGAGTCTCCAAGCAAACGTGGAGTTGGCGTAAAAGCGTCCCTTCCACGTGCCGTTGAAAGCATCACCTTGGACCCGTTCCGCATCAACCTGGTAGGTGCCATTTGCATCGGTCAAACGGAAATGGGCATCGCCGACGGGCCGCAGGGACCGGACTTCCGCCTTGAGCCCCCTTTCTCCTTTGTACATCAAGTCGGGTATGTTGTCCTTTACCGCTGGAATCCATTTCCCCACGTATATGAACTCGTGGAAAAGATGCGTTCTATTCCGGACGTCCGTTATTTCCAGGGTGAGGTCGAAGGAGTTGTTGGCGTTGGTCATAGCGTACCATCGTCCCTGCGTCCAACTTCCCCGGACCAGTTCGGCACTGCAGGTAAAATCGTCATGGGTGCCCTCGCCCCGCATGACCACTTCCTTGATGGAAACGTTTGCGTCGATTTGTACGGAAAGAGGGACCTTTCCCCTGTAGTTCATCCTGCGCGTCAAAACTTCGGCAAGAGGCGGGGAATCAACGGATGTCTCAAGGTTGTTCATGTAAAGAACGTCACCCAGGTCGGACCCGGCGAATATTTCCTTGTCGCCATCACCGTCCATGTCGAACAGTTCGACGGACCAGACTCCCCTCCCCTGGTGCGGTATCTCCACGGGCGAAAAGCCATTCGCCCCTTCATCCAGGACGACCACGGACCCGGACCTTTGACCCAGGTCGTTGTAATATGCCAGCACGATTTCGTCACTGCCATCTCCATCAACGTCCCCTGTGGCGATGCCTTGCACGGACCCCCGGGGGAACGAGTAAATGCTGCTCTTTTCGAAGTTCCCGTTGCCTTTGTTCAAAAAGAGATGGACATTGCCGAAATATCCTTTGAGAATGTCGTCCAGGCCGTCGCCGTTGACGTCCCAAGAGCAAAGTCCCTGATTGTTGAAATGGCCCGAATCCTCCTGGGTGTCGATGGTTGCATACGTTACGAAGGTCCCGGTAAAGTCCCGGGAGTAAATTCGCAGTCCCCCTGCATTGTTGCTGGCCGCAACGTCAACCTCCCCGTCGCCGGTGAAATCCCCGAAGACGGCGTTGGCGATGGAACCGTAATCGGCTATCCTCTTGGTCGTGTCGAAGTCGAATTCTTCGTCGCCGTAATGTATCTCCACATGTCCTTCCCAGTCGCCGGTGAGAAGGTCAACGTAACCGTCTCCATTGACATCTGCCAAGTCAAGTCCCAGGACCCAGTACTGGCTCGTATCGAACAGTACCTTTTCCTCCTTGCTTTGGTCGAAGGGGATGAATTTGACGATTCCCGAATAATCCCCCACGAACATCCCTTCTTCCGTGGCTTCAAGGCTCGTGGGGAACCGGTAGAACGCTTTTCCCAGTTTGAGTGAAGTGGAGAACTGGGCGGACCGGATGTCGATTTTCCTTGTGTCGAAGAGGCTCCCGTCCATATAAAGGTCCAATCTGTGTTCTTGGCTCGAACCCGGTTCAGGGGGAGCCCGGCTTCTGAATTTCCATCCGTCGGAAACCGGCATCATGGGCGAATATTCGTCGGGGCCGGAGAAACTCTCCAGGGTCAGGTAATTTGAGTCAAGGTCGTGTTCAAAGGAAATTTCTTCAAAGAAAGGGCCACCGTTCATGATTTCCATCTGCATGTCCAACGTTCCGTCGGTGGTTTTGAATCGCTCATCAAGTTCCACGGAAACGCCCCGTTCTTCCAAAGAGAAATTGAGTGTGGTCGCGGTCAATTGGTAACGGCTTGACGTTCCCCCGAAGGTCAAATCGCATTTGCGGCTGGAATTGAAAAAATCATCGGGAAGTTGGAATCGGCACTCCCGTGTGTTGCTAAGTTCCATGCCATGAACGGCAGGCAGGCCGTCGAGGAGAAAACCTACCTTCTCTCCGTCTTTTTCCAGGACCAGGGGCATCCATTTTTCCGTGACATCCGGGGAAAACCCCTCAACGGTGGCAGAAAAAGGCAATCCCCGGTTGTCGTATTCGTAAAATGATTTGACGGGCATGTCAATGGTCAGGTCGGAAACGACGGATGTTGGCACCAGATCGGTAGCGTTGTAATGGAACGTACCGTCAGGGCCTGCGTCAAGGGTAATGTTGATGGATAACGGACCGGTGCCCTGAGGAACAAGGATGGCACGGAAGGTACCATTGTCGAAAGAAACGTTGGCATTGGACCAATTATTCCCGTCCTGGGCCCAGGTCAAAGTTGCGGAACATTCGGTGGTCGAACGCCATGAAATGAGGCATTCCGAACCCGGTTCAAAGGAGGCGTTCCCTTCAAGGGCCGTGACCATGGGGGGCGGTCCTTGGCTGGTATTGAATCGGGCCCCCATTTCGATGAAAGAGGGATTGGCCCCGGCGTTTTGAGCCGTCAAAAGCAATGTAAGATTACCTGTGGTCCCGTTGAAATGTTTTCTCGGAGAAGGCGTGGACCAGTATGATGACAGGCCCGTTCCAGTCCAATAGTTCCCGTCCCGATATATCTTCAGATAAGGCGACGAGTCGAACAGGGCGGTCTTGGAACCGGTGCCGTCGACAATGAGGGGATGTTCAACGGCAAGATGTCCATTGACGATTCGCACCCAGGTGCCCGGGCCAAAGGGCGGGGAGCCCACTTCTCCCAAGTCCATCTTCTGGCTCATCTTTTTGGTTCCGGGATATTCCAAGGAGTCTGATTCCCATGTGGCGTTGCCCCAGTCGCTTTGGTAGATTTCCACTTCGACGAATCCGCTTTCAAGGGAACCGGGAAAATACCGGTATGACAGAGGCGTGTTGCAGATGAGGTCTTTCCATAGAAACGGACTCTGGCGATATACGGGCGAAGACCGGTCGTACCCAAGAGCGAATTCGGCCCTTCCTCCCCCAACCTGGGGCGTAGCCCTCTTGACCCATGAATCATCATAGGGCAAATTCGTGCCGTGACCCAACGAATGAACGGGGGTTTCTTTGAGGTTGGCGGTCTGGTTGTCAACGAGTTCCCGTTCTATGAGGTAAAATGTCGTCCCGTAATGCGTTGCAGATACCCCGTCGTAGCCCAGGGACCCATCTTTGAGGTCTTCGAAGTTCTCCGATACGAAATCGTGGGCAGAGCCGAATGAGACCCCGCCCATGACCACCGTTGGGTTATTGACCTCTTGTGAGAATCTTATCGTCGAACCCTTGATGAAGTTTCTCGGGTCGGAAAGGGGTGCCTGAAGAAGGGCCGTTGCATGGAACTCCCTTTCCTTTCCCAGCATTTCCTCGCTGAAGGAGATGATGGACCTTTCCAAAAAGACGGGCTCGTCATATGCGCCCTTGAAAGTGAAGTCCATCGAAGCAAGGTCTTCAACGTCTTTGCTGAAGTTGTATTTGGTCCCGGCTTCGAGATTTGCTTCAAAGCGGACCAGGAAGGGTTCATTGCCGTATGCCATGAGCATGTCGCCGGCGACGACCACGCGATGTTCCCCTGGCGGCAGGAAGAAGGTGCGACCGTATTCGGGCAGCCCCGTGGTGGAATCGAAGGTTTCATTGTTAATTATCCATATCGCCGAGAATCCGCTGTAGAAACTTTCCCCGCCCCTTGTGAGCCGGACGTCCACTATCGACAGGGCGAATAGTACGGATGTGCGATTGAACCACGAATCTTCCGTTCTTGCCTGGATTTCCAGAAGATAATAACCGCTGGGCATCTCTTCTTTGGGAGGGAGCAGGCAGGCGGCGGAGGCGGTGCCGTTTGTTTCGACGAATAGGGAATAATCCGTGGCCGTGCAATTGTGCTGTTCGTCCAAGGCCTGGTGCATGTGGTCCTGAAAGCGCTTTAGCGTGACGTTCAGTTCGACGTTCTGGTCGAAGAGGTGGCTTGCCATGGTGAAATCCACGTTGTCTGAATATGCAACCCCTTGCTGGATGGTGAAATTGATGGAAAAGAGTTGAGCGGCTGACGAATCGACCCTGACGATGCCCGCTCCCGACAAAAAGGGGTCATCTCCCACCGCTTCGGCGTTGGAAAGGAGAATGTTCTTCACGTCGTAAGGTGAAAGCCCCTTATCTTTTTGAAGGAGAAGGGCCGCCGAACCGGCAACAAAAGGCGTGGACATCGACGTGCCCGACACGTAGTTGTAAAGTGATGGGTCGCCTAATTCTCCCTCCGGCGTCACGGTTGAATAAACGTTGACGCCTGGAGCGGCCAGGTCGGGTTTTCCCTGGGGGTAATTGGTGGGCCCTCGCGAACTGAAGGAAGGAACGTTGTCGTTCTTGTCCACCGCCCCTACCGTAATCACATGGGGGGAGATGCCAGGAGATTCGATGGAACCGTAACCCGTGGTACCCCGATTGCCCGCAGCAGCCGTGACGACCACACCTCTTCGCACCGCTTCTTCAACGGCACGACACACCGGGTCCCCCAGATACCCCGGGGCACCAAGAGATAATGAGATTATGTCGGCACCGTCATCCGTTTCCGGGTCGCCGTCCGGGTCAACGGCTTTCTCGATGGCCTTGATGACCCACGAGGAGTACCCCCGGCCATTTTCATCCAGGACCTTATACGCCAGAACGCTGACGTTGGGGGCAACGCCTTTTAGATTCCCATTGGCAGCGGCGATGCCCGTGCAATGGGTCCCGTGGCCATTGTCGTCCATGGGGTCCGGGTCGTTGTTGACAAAATCCCAACCTCCCTTGACCTTGTACCCGGGACCAAAACCCCCTCCCAGGTCCGGATGGTCGTAGTAAACCCCCGTGTCGATGACGGCGATGGTGATGCCTTGGCCATTGACGAATCTATTGGACCTGTCGGTGGTGTTCCACACCACGTCGGCACCGATTCTCGAAACGGATTCGGCCAGGTTTGCTGAAACTTCCACGTCGGGGTGAATCCTCCATGAATCAACGTTCTCAAACGATAGGTTGGCGCGTCCGTTCTCGATTACGGCACCGGGAAATGGAAATTCAAAGGCGTCCAAAACGGCTATGTCGGGGTTCTTTCCCAGTTGGTCCAGACCCTGGGCAAGGGACGATTTTCCATTGAATTCGATGATGAGCCGGTCTGTTTGGAAGGTAACCGAACCCTCTTTTTCACTTTGATTAACTGAAGCGTACATGACATCGGTTGGACCGTTCTTCCGGTTTGAAAATGCGTGTAGGTCTGGAAGGACGTCCATAGGTTCGGGGTAAAGAACAGGAGATTGGTCAAGGATTTCTTCGCCCCCGTCGTTGGTTACGGATTGAGCGGAAAAAGGACCAAGAACGGAAATGAGCATAATGAGAGATATGGCAGCGGTCCTCGTTTTCATTAATGAAACATTCGAATCGTCCTATATCATATTTGTCTTTGAAGAACGGACCCATTCACTAATTATTTAAAGAAACGACCCCATGAAAGTTCATGGAGAAGTGCCCGCTTTGCGGCAGAAATATGGACGACCCGGAGAAATGTTCCATATGCGGATACGAGCCCGAGGCCCATCTGTACGATGACATCAGGGACGAAGCAACCAAAGACCCCATGAAGAGTTCGGGAAGGACGAAAGAGGCCCTTCTCAAGAGAAACAAGATTACCCTTTCTTACATTCAGAACATCGACGTGGTCTCTTCTCCCAAGGAGGAGGTCGATTCCATCATCACAGAAGCGCTTCAACTGCTGTCCATACCTGTCCACATACGGGTTGGGAGGGACCTGACCATCAACGATACCGAAAAGAAACTCATCCTCGCCATCGGAGACAAGGTGGATGAGATGGACGACAAGAGAGATATGACCTCGGCATCGACGGAAACGTACGTCCGGCTGGCCAACGGAGAATACGCCATCGGCGAAGTGGAAAGGTCACTGGCCCATCTGGACAAGGCCATTCTCAAGGACCCGCGGGATTCCGAGGGTTATTACAACAAAGCGAGGGTCCTGTTTTACAAGCACGATTATCAGGCGAGCCTGCGTCTTCTTCAAAAAGCCCACAAGTTGCACCCGGACAATGATTCGATAATCTACTTCAAGGAATTGGTCGAACAAGTCACGGAACGATGATTTGTAATTGAAAAAGAGGGTATTCTGCCAAAATGATAAAAGGTGTCAGAAATGATTATTAAGGGTTAAATTCATAACTTCTTGTGGGCAGGTTATAATGACCGGTGAGTGCCAGTGGTATTGCCCCATATGTCAAAAAAACGTGGGGTCGGACAAGTCTTTCTGCACCGAATGTGGGATGGACCGTGAAACGGCGTTGTCATATCGAAAGGAAGAAAGGGTCGCATCCGAAGAAGTTTTTAGGTGCCCCATCTGCGACGCTTCCGTTGAGAGGGTAGCGGAATTTTGCAAGAAATGCAAGGAGGATATGGACCTTGCCGATGGCGAATACAACAGTTGCCCTGCCTGCGGGTCAAAGATGCCCATTGATGCCAAGGTATGTTCCGAATGCGGGCTTGGGGCTTCCGTAGTCCTTTCCAGTTCCAAATGCGCCAATTGCGGTGTAGAGGTGGAAACGGGAGAAACGTACTGCTCCAAGTGCAGCCAGGAAGCATCTGGTCAGGTCAATGAAACGATCATGAGGCAATTCCGGTCCTACCAAGAAGAAATTACCAAGATGATGGGGAAAGCCCGGGAGATGGACCTTCCCGTGTCCGTCTTCGAACGTGACCTTTCGGGAGCCCAATTGATGATGGAGGCCGGCGATGCAGAAGGGGCAATAATGTTGGTGACAAAATGCGAAGATGCCTTGAAATCCCAGGTGATGCAGTGCGAAATCCTCAACTCAACGCTTAACAAGTCCCGCTATAAAATCGAGCACGCCGAAAAGGACGGTTATGACGTCTCACAAGCCAGGGAATTCCTTAACCAGGCCATCTATTGCAGGAAGAAGAGGGATTTCAAAAAAGGGATATCTTTGGCGATGAAAGCCGGAGATGAAGTCGAGAAAAGCCAGACCAACGTCAAGGCGTGGCAGGTCGAAGTCGGTGGCTATCTCAAATGAGATGAACAAGATTTTTATCGTTGGTATGAATGGCAAATCATGAAGGTTCGAACGTTTTTCGCCGTCAAGGTGCCCGAGTTTCCCGACATCGTCGCCCTGGCTCAACGGTTGGATGAGAACATGGACAATCTCAAGGTCGTTGACACCTCCTCCCTTCACGTAACGCTGAAATTTCTCGGCGACATCCGGGCCGACATGCTTGGAGGCATATCTCAAAACGTTGAAGACGTGCTGGAGGGCCCACCTTTCAAAGTGAAGGTCAAGGGGACGGGTAAGTTCGGTCGGAAAAGGAAGGTGTCGGTCCTGTGGCTTGGCATCGACGACGGGGACAATCTAACTCCTTTAGCAAAGCGAATAGACGGTGAAATGGTGAAGATGGGTTTCAAGCCGGAACGAAGGAAGTTCTCGCCCCATCTGACCATCGCCCGGGTCAGGTCGGGTTTTCCCCGGGAATCCCTTGACCTATTGGACCAGTGCAAGGAGAGGGAATTTGGCGAGTTCATCGTCGACAAGGTCCATTTCATGAAATCCATTCTGACACCCCAGGGTGCCGTATATGACGTCATTTCCGAGATATGCCTTGAGTAAAATCCCTTCACATAGG
>CAZPOY010000048.1:5497-11644 GCA_964588345.1 uncultured Thermoplasmata archaeon | reverse complement strand
TGACGTAAAGATATACGGGACGAACCCACTTAGACAGGACACCGACGGCGAAGGGATGCCCGACGGATGGGAGATTTCCTTTGGCCTTGACCCTTTAGATGAATATGATGCCATGGAAGACCCCGATGACGATTTACTTTTCAATATTCATGAATATTTCAACGGCACGGACCCTCTCAACCCTGATACAGACGGCGACCTCATGGAAGACGGATGGGAAGTGGAAAACGGCCTTAATGCGACCAACGCTTCGGATGCTGGCGGAGTAAGGGAAGAATTGCACGAGAGGGTCAAGAACAATCTGGGCCTTGACGAATCCTTCGTTCTCCCTTCTCTGGACCTTTCAACGGTTTCCGACCTGGACGGCGACGGGCTTTCCAACCTGGAAGAGTTCGGTCTGGGAACACTCCCTTACACAGAGCACAGCGACGGAGACAATCTCACCGATTACCAAGAAGTTGTGGAATATTTCCACCTTGGGCCCGACCCACTTGACGAAGATACCGACGATGATGGCCTTTTCGACGATACTGAGATTCTCATTTATGGGACAAACGTCACATTGGTCGATACGGACGGAGATGGGCTTTCGGATAGGGACGAGGTCAGAATGTACGGGACCGACCCGCTAAATGAAGATACCGATGGCGACGGGCTGGAAGACGGATGGGAGGTAGAACCCAAAAGGTTCGACGAATACGGCGTTCAACGGCCCCAGGACCCCACGGACCCGTTGGACGAGGATACGGATGAGGATGGAATGCCCGACGGATGGGAGGTGGAAAACGGCATCTGGAATTCCGTCGATTGGACGTTAGACCCAACGGTGTTCGACCCGCATTCCGACCCCGATGGCGATGGCCTTACGAACTTGGAGGAATATCAACTGGGAACCAACCCCTCGAACTACGACACGGACATGGACGGGATGCCTGACGGATGGGAAGTGCTTTACGGATTGGACCCGCTCAATGCCGTGGATGCAACCGGCGACCTTGACGAGGACGGACTTTCCAATCTTGAGGAGTATCATGCAGGCACCAATCCCTTGGACCCGGATACGGACCGTGACGGCATTCCCGACGGGTTGGACCCCTATCCTCTGGGCATACCTGGAGGCGTGGGGTGGCCATACCCCTGGCCCTTCCCCGAATTTGAGGAAGACCGAACACTTTTCACCGTTGAAGGTGACCACGAAAGATGGTTCCGGCTCTCAACCTTCGATGCATACGACGGATATTGGTGGCATCCAGCTGATTTCGCCCCGGAAGCGTACGGAGAACCGTTGTCATCTGAGGTCAAAACGAGCAGTTCCATCAGGGACTCTTCTTACGAAGTAAGCATTTCGGCAAACGAGTCCGTTGTGGCCACTTCCCAGTTCTTCGGATATGTTCAATCGTCTTACGGTGCGGTCCCTTCACTGCTTCACTTTGAAGAATATCAGGGGAATCAGACGAATCTGGACCATTATGGGTACGACCTCTACGGCCTTCCCAAGGAAAACTACGTTCTCACTACTCGTGAATATCATTATTCAATGAACCTTCTCACCGGAGCCCCGGCCATGCCAAACAGCGACAGGTACATGGCCGTTCCCGACGACATTGCCCAAAGAACCCAGCGACTGGCTCTTAAAATCCCTTCTTCAGATGCAGGGGCTTACGAAAAGTGTTTGGAGATAAGCCGTTATCTGCGGATGAATTATGAATTGGTCAATAGCACGGACCCGGCCCCTGAAGGTTACGACAGGGTCGATTGGTTCCTTTTCGAAAAGAACGAGGGAACCCAATTTGACTTCGTCTCGGCCTTCGTTCTCCTGGCGCGATTGAACGACGTGCCCGTCAACATGGTCTCGGGATTCATGCCCGGGAACACGGGTCTGGGCCAGTGGGAGGCAAGCAACACGGATTTCGCCGTATGGGCTGAAGTTGGGCTGAGAGACCTTGGCTGGATCGAATTCGACCCTCTCAGAGAAGAGCCACTTGGGCCAGCCAGCAGTTTCGATTACTCTGGCTTTGAAAGAAGGGCGGAACCGCCCCAAGACCTGGAACTTGTGGGTTTCGAAGAGTATGACAATACGACGGTCCACGTGGAAAGACGCCTTCCGAGCACGGCAGAGGTGTACAAGGGGAATGGCATAATGATCATTGAGGGAAAGGTGGGAAACACCGACAATTTCACCATGGTCCCCAACATGCCCGTCAGTGCCTATCTTGCTTCCATCGACCCGGAATACCGGTGTGGGTCCAGCATAACGGATGCCCAAGGAGGGTATCGGCTGGTCTGCACCATTCCCCCCACGCTCCCCGTAGGACAGCACCAACTCATCGTTAAGGCCCACGGTTACGCTTTCAATGCAACGCTGGGCATCCTTCCCTCCGATTCGTCGAGCCAATCGCTGGACGTCCTCATCACGTCCAACACGACCCTCACCTTCGATGTCATCGAATCCATCCCTTACGGTGGCAATTTCACTTTCTGGGGACATCTTGAGGATTGGGGACACATGCCCCTTCCCGACAAGGAAGTGCGGATATACTGGGCAGGGGAGCAACTAGGGACCGAGGTAACGCTTTACAATGGCTCATTTACAGGTACCGTACATGCCAATGAAGAAGCAGGAAATTACACCCTCAGGGCGGTTTCCGACCAACTGGGTCAGTACCAGTGGGGCGATGGGATGGCCGTCATCAACGTCGTACATGCCACAAACATCACCGTTGAGGTACCCGAAATGGTATCGATGGGCGACGTAGCCATCATAAGGGGAACCATCATGGACGCCCAGGGGAACCCCGTAAAGAAAGATGACCCCGGCTTCGAAGGGGTATATTTCTACATGGACGGGAAATTCACAAACACCATCACGCCCAACATCAACGGAGCGTTCACATATTTCCTTGATGCGGAACCGTACATGTCGGCAGGCCAGCACGAAATCATCTTCTACTTCCCCGATACCGAGTGGTACACTTATTCCGTGGTTTACAGCAACATCTCCATCATGCGGGATGTCCATTTCGAACTTGAGGACAAGACGGCCATTCGCCATGAAAATTCCACCCTGGAAGGTTTTCTTCTAGACCAACTCGGTGAAGCCGTGCAGGGTTCGATATTGCGGTTGAAATCGGGCAATGTGGTCCTAGACCAGACATTCACGGATGCGGAAGGGCATTTCAAATTGAAATATCTCCTTGATGGAGATTATGACCTCGGTCCTGCTGAACTTAACCTCACCTGCACCGAAACGCCAGGCACTTATGGAAACTACACCGACCCGGGGGTGGTCCTTTTTGGCAGGGTTTCATCATTCCTCAACGCCACTCAGTTCATTAGAGGGCAGACGGGAAACTTCACAGGCGTCATCGTAAATGACGTGGGAGAACCCGTGGATGGAATCAACTTTACCATCTCTTCCAGCGAAGCGGAACTCGCCTCGGGTGAGACTCGGAACGGTTATTTTGTCGCCAACGGAACCTTCAGCCCCCTTTTCCAACTGGGACCCGTAAGCGTCGAGATACATACCGAGCAAGAAGGACATTACCTATCATCAACAACGCAGAGCGAGGTTCTTCTTTTCGAAACCTCTTCTGTTGGCATAATCTCCGTATCGCCTTTTGTCAGGACGGAGGAATTCACCATCCGGGGACGGGTCATCGACGGGTCGGGAGCACCCATTGCCAACGCCACATTGGGCTTTTTCGCAGATGAGCATTCATTCTTCAATGAGACCCTGGCCGGAGGGATTTTCGAGATAAGCGGCATCGTTCCTCTTTTGGACCGTGGAATTCATCTCTTCAACGTGACCTATCCGGGAAATGCTTCCAGATATCTTCTTCCCTCCCAAGCGAAAGAGGTTTCGGTGGTTGTAAAGTCTAAAACGTCGGTCTCCGTTGTCCATCCAGAAGATGCTTATTCAGGGAACGAGATAGAAATCATCGCCACGGTCACCGATGAATCAGGGGAACCCCTGCCTGACGTTTTTGTCCAAGGGGAGGACGCCAACGCCACTACGGGAACAAACGGTACGGCAAAGGTCTCCATCCATGTCCCGTCCAACGCCACGGGCACCCACGCTTTTGGCATCACATTTGACGGGAACCAGACCCTCTTGCCCTCACAAACCAACTTCACCCTCATAATTAACAATAGAACCGGTCGGGAATCCCGGTTGTGGCTTTACGTGACCATCGCCAGCGTCCTGCTGATTGCCATTGGCATAACGAGTTTCATTATGATGAGAAGGCGGCGCAGAAAGCAAGAGGTGGTCAACGTGTTCCAGGAAGCGATACGGGAACTGGAAGCGGGAAACCGGAACATCGCCGTGATATTCGACCTTTTCAGAAATCTTGAAAAGGTCATCAAGAAAAGGGGAGTGGTAAGGTCTCGCCACGTCACCGCGAGGGAATATGAGGAGGTGGTCCTTCAAAAACTTGATTTGAAAAAGGAGCACATCAACGAACTTACGGGAATCTTCGAGGAGGCACGTTACTCTGACCATCAAATCACGGAACGATACGCCGGCAGGGCAAAAAATGCCTTCAGCAAGGTGGCAGAAGAACTCAAGAAGGAGGTCCAGCGATGAAAAGGGTCCTGGCTGGCATCGGCATCTTGCTCATCCTCTTCCTGCTCATACTGCCCGTCCTACTACCCGTCCCGGAGGCACAGGATTTTTCCGTTTACAACGATGATGACAAGGGGCTTTCCGATTTCCGGAATTACGCAAGGGAGAAAGCCACGGTCAAGACCATCGTCACCAGCCCAGTGATACTGGAAGAGGACGACACACCCGAGGATAGCGTTTACGTCGCCGTCGGGGTCAGTAAGAAATACTCAGACGTAGAGATGGAGGCCATAATCAATTTCCTCTACCAAGGAGGGAGCATCATCATCGCAGATGACATCGGTTACGCTGAAGAACTCGCCGAATCGATTACGGAAGAACTGCCCCTGGGTTCCACCGTTGGCTTTTCAGGAAGAAGCGTCTATTCTTCCGAAGATTCGACGGCCTTGGAAAGCATGAAGGTGAAGTTCGGCGGGGGCACCTACGACGTTTCAGTATCAAGGCCCACGGCTCTTTTTGCCCAGGGGGAAGACGTCACTTCACTGGCGCATTCATCACCAAACGATTTTACGGACTGGGACAATGACGGAAGGGGAGAGATTGGCGAAGTGGGAAGCGTTCCCCTTGCCGTTTCCTTCAAGCTGGACCTAGGAAGGGGTTTCTTGTTCGGCGACCCGGGCATATTTACGAATGGGGCCATGAAAGAGATGGATAATGCCAATTTCACGAGTGACCTCCTCGATTACTTGCTTCCGGATGAAGGGGGCAAGGTGTTCATAGACGAATCAAGGCATTATGAGACAACGCTTTCACAGGCGGACCGGGGCATACTGGGGATAGTGCTTTCCGCTGGGAGAGGGGCCATATCCTACCTTATGCTGGCCGTTGTTTCCGTGGCCATAGCGATAATACTGATTTCCCGACAAGACCCAGAACCTTGGAAGCATGCCTTCGACATTCGAGGATTCCATAGTTCCCCCATCGATTTTGGCGAGAGAAAGCGCATAAGGGAGAAGCTTCGTGAGGAACTCATCAACCGCTTTGAGGAAAAGACGGGCATAATGGAGAACGAGATGAGGGACTTAACCGACGACGAATTGAAAGAGTTTTTGGGTGATGATTTGCTGGTCAAGATAATAAAGGGGAGAACCATTCCCCAGAATGACATTGAAGATGCAATAAAGAAGATAAGGAGATGGACAAATGAATGAAAAACAAAAGACGACGGACGCGGGAGGGCACATCAGTTCAACGGATTCTCCCGAAATAACCGAAATAAAGGACCTGTCGAAGCTCATCAGGAACGAGGTTGGCAAGGCCATCATCGGCAAGGAGCACGTTTTGGAGATGGTGGAAGTGGGCCTTCTCTCCTCGGGAAACATCCTCTTTGAGGATTTTCCAGGGCTTGCCAAGACCCTCATGGCGAACACGTTTGCCAGGGTTCTTGGATGCAATTTCAGGAGGATACAATTCACGCCAGACCTTCTTCCCTCGGACATAACCGGGACTTACATTTACTCGGAAGCGAAGGAAGATTTCATATTTTCCAAATTAGGCATAGAGCCGGTAACTGATTATTCAAT
>CAZPOY010000048.1:0-5487 GCA_964588345.1 uncultured Thermoplasmata archaeon | reverse complement strand
ATCTTTACCAACATACTCCTGGCAGACGAGATAAACCGAGCCCCCCCAAAGACCCAGGCCGCCTTGCTGGAAGCCATGCAAGAAAGGCAGGTTACCGTCGAAGGCAACACGCACATGCTGGAACCTCCGTTCATGGTCATAGCCACGCAGAATCCCATTGAATACGAGGGGACCTATCCTCTCCCGGAGGCGCAGATTGACCGTTTCATGCTCAAGCTTAAAATCGGGTACCCCACCAAGGAACAGGAAGTAGAGATCATCTCAAGGAGGAGTGAAAGGAAGAAGGACCTCGTGGACGTGACGTGCCTTACGGACCCGGAACGCATCGTGAAACTGCAGCAGTCCACGGAATTTGTCAAGGTGGAAAGGTCCATTATGCGCTACATGGTGGACATCGTTCACAGCACCAGGGACCACCCCCGGGTGGAGGTTGGAGCAAGCCCCCGTGGAACCGAGGCCCTTTTCAAGCTTTCCCGTTCTCTTGCAGCCGTCAGGGGCAGGGATTTTGTTACTCCGGATGACGTGAAATACGTTGCCGTTCCCGGTCTTGCTCACAGGATAATATTGCGGCCTGAAGCGAAGATAAAGGGCATCACGGAAGAGAAAATCGTCGAAACGATACTCAGTGAAATCGAAGCACCGGTGGTATAGACAAAAATGTGGACCAAAAAAGGCGTGGCAACTCTGGGGGGCGCAATCCTTGCCCTTCTTCTCGCGGTCTTCCTATCAAACCATCTCCTACTGGTCGTGGGGATTGCACTCCTTTCCATGGTCGTATTCTCAACCATCTCCGGTGCCCATGTGAAAAAGCCCAAACCCGTCTTCTTTCCCGAAGAAAACGTGAAGGAGGAAACGGATATCGTCAAGGTCCGCAGAAGTCTTTCGACCCGAAGGATATTCGAAGAGGCCACCATTGAGGTGAAGGTGGAACTTGCCTTTCAGAAACCCGTTAGGGGCTTTGTGGAAATCTTCGATTCCCTTCCCAACGAGGTCGAACTTGTCAAGGGCGACAATCGGGTCGTAATGAAGGGTGGCGGTGAAAAGCGTTTTCTCATCACTTATCAGGTGCGGTGCCCCCTCATGGGACCCTATTCCATCGGACCGGTTAAGGTGCGCTGGGAGGACCCACTGGGCCTTACTTATGTTGAAGAAGAGGTCCATCACATTGATGACATTCTCGTCATGCCCCGGGTCGAAGACATATCCGAGGTTTTCATCCGTTCCAAGGTGCCTAAGATGTATTCGGGGGCCATGACGGTGAGAAAGCCGGGACCAGGATACGACTTCTTCGCACTGCGCCAATACGTGCACGGAGACCCCATACGCGACGTGAATTGGAAGGCATCGGCCAGAACGGGCAAACTCATGATAAATGAACACGAAAGGGAGGCCATCTCCCACGTCATGCTCATCCTTGATGCCACTTCCACCACCGATGCAGGACAGAGGGATTCCACCGCACTGGTTCGTGGTGCACGGGCCGTTGCTTCACTGGCGTCGTATTTCATCAATCGGAGGGACAGCGTGGGGCTTGTGGTGTATGACAGTTCTCTCAGAATGATTTCCCCCGCTACGGGACAGGGGCAACTCATGAAGATACTCGAAGCCCTGGCCATACTTGAGCCGAAAGGCGACATGCCCATGGAAATCGTATCCAAGGTCGGGCTCACCTACCTGCCTTCGAGAAGCCCCGTCATAATCGTTTCTCCCGTTTCCCAGGACGAATCGACGGACCAGGCCGTGGCCTACATGCTGGCCCACGGTTTCAACGTGACGCTCCTCTCGCTCTCGGCGGCAGAAATGGAATACGAAAATGGCGTGCTTGACCGGTCAGCCATCACCGTTGAACGATTTTATCGCGAAGGGATGGGGAAACGACTTTCGGCAATGGGGGCGACATTCGTCGATTGGCATCCAGATGAGACCGTTTCGATGTCGCTCATGGGGGTGTGACGTTGGAAAAGGTCAATCTCTTTGGAACGATAGCCCTGGGAACCCTTTTCATTTCATCCGTGCTAAATCTGTTGATGTATCCCGTGGAATGGACCTTCGCAGTGCCATTTTTCATCATCCCCGTTTTCCTTGGCGCTTACGGCGTGTTATTTAGGTCACGGGCGTTCATCCTATCAGGAGCCTTTTCACTTCTTTTCGTTTCGCTGAGACCCAATTCCGAGATGGGGCTTCTGTCATCCCTGTTCCTTTCCTCGTTCATAATATACTTCGAAACGGCCGAAGCATCGCTGAGTTTGGACCGGTACGATGAGCCGAATCTTAAAAGGAACTACATGGTCAATGCGGCTGCCATCGTCGTCGGGTCCATCGCCTTTGCTTTGATGATATTCTACTTTTCGCCGTTCCTTGCAAATCTTCTGGCAGACGTCGGAGGCGCATCGGCCCTACTAGATACGATTTATCTACCGATGATATTCGGCCTCGTCATCCTTGGGCTTACCTACCTGGGCTCACTTTTGGTCAAGGGATGAAATATCAATCTTTCCTTGAAAAATACCATGCGACTATGAGAACTGTCGCTAGGAGCAAGATGAAGGGCGCCACTGCGATGAGCCCGGCAATCAGCGTGAGGATTATTATGGCGGTGAAAAATAGGGCAAGCATTCCAAAAACGGTCCAAAGCGGGTCCGAAGAGAACGTCAGGTCCTGTTGCGAACCAATCTGCCGGGTCTCTGTGGCCGTGTTGCCCGCCTTGTCCCTGGCAACGACCTTGACGGTCACCGTTTCCGAAGACGATGCCAACGAACATCCCGTTGCATTCCCCGGAACCACGTGGGAGTTGCCATCCACGGTCACCAAATGCTCATGGACTCCGCTGGTTCCGTCGCTGGACGTGAAGTTTATGTCCAGGTAATAGATGTCCCCTTCTTGGGTAATCCGGGCTTTGTCGATGGTTATTGTCGGGTCATCAGCATCTATGCCAAAATGCACCTCATTGGCAACCTCCACGTTCTCATTGTTGTCAACGGACCAAAAGCGGATGGTATGGGGACCTTCCTCCTCTATCACCAAGGGAACGGTGTATGGCGTTTCGGGCCTCCCGTCCAACGAGTAATGCGTCTCCTCAACCCATCCACCGGCGTCGGTGGCTTCCAAAGATATCTCCACGGGTTCATCGAACCAGTTTTCCGCAAAGGCCTCGGTTCCAAAAGACAGGGTCGTATCCGGTGCGAAACTTTCCACTTCCAGAGTGAATGTGGAGAAAATTACGACGTTGTTCTCTTCATCCAGTTCATTTACTTCTTCATTTGAATCCGCAAACCAGCCGGCGTAATAATTTCCGTCGGAAACATTGGGTGGGAAAATCCCGTCCCATTGTACTTCCCGGGTCTCTGAGACGGCCAAAGAATCTATTCTGGAATGGCCAAAAATCATGTCGTCGGCTGAAAAGGCCTTGTCCTCGGATATGAAGAAAGTTACGTTGAAGGGACCTGCATCGTCCATGCCCGCGTTCTTGACCTGGCAGTATATCTCAAAATACGATACCCCGGGAACAACCTTGGTCTTGTACACGCCTCCAAAGAAGGTGGAATACCAGTCCATATTCACGGGATTGATGGTCATGCCTCGGTCGATGATGTCGGGAAGGTCCCCTGGTGTGAGATTGACGTCCTCTTCCATCCAGGAACGGAAGGTTTCGATGCGCTTTTCATTGAGCCGGGGACCCATGTTCGGTTCTCCTTCCGACTGACTGAAGCTGATGAGAGACAGGACGTGTGTGCCCGTCTCGTTGATGAAATAAACGGGACTCCCGGATTGGCCACCATATACGTCAAGATAATAATAATGAAGGTTGCGGGTGGCGGTGTAGCCGTCTCCGTAACATCCGTAAAGGTCAAGGCCGTAATTCTTGTCACCGGGATACCCGGCGGTGGTCACGTTTCCCGAATATATGGGGTCGCTTGGTTCGAGGGAAGCCATGTCCAGGCAGCCCGTGGATTTGCCTAGGTTCCTATCCAGCGTGAGCAACGCCATGTCTTCGTAATACGTCCCAAACAGCAGATAATTCTCCAGGGCTCTTTTCTTTACTGCCCATGCGTGGTTCAGGGGTTCTTCGCCGTTCCTCATCATCGGGACGACCTTCACGTTTTC
This sequence comes from uncultured Thermoplasmata archaeon, assembly GCA_964588345.1. Taxonomy (GTDB): domain Archaea; phylum Thermoplasmatota; class Thermoplasmata; order CAZPOY01; family CAZPOY01; genus CAZPOY01. Next base: position 1,383 of record CAZPOY010000048.1, on the reverse strand, counting down.
GGCCCACTGGCCTTTTTCCGTGTCATAAATGACGTGAGCAACGGTGAGAACGTGGAAATCGCTAATGACGCAACCGGACCCGGTATAGGTGAGACCATTGGGGAAATACGCATATATCTTGACCATGGCCCGATGATGGTCCTCCGTGTTGTCCGGGGTTATCTTGAAGCGGTCATCTGGCGGAAAGATGTTCTCCGGGGAAGTGTCTTCAACGGGACCGGCAGCGATAGAGGCGATGGGATTTGTTAGAACCGGTAGAATGAGGACCAAGAAGAGAATGACGGATATTTTTTGAATGGTTCCCATGATGCCCCCTTTCACCGGATTATTTGGAAATCCTTGTACGTTTCATCTGCTTTTCTGATTTCCGTTTCCACGGAATCGACCCTGGCTGCACCTTGTTCTTCGATGACGGTATCGACTACTTCGTCTAGTACGTCTTCGTCTCCTTGAAAAACTGCTTCGACCCTTCCGTCGGCGAGGTTCTTCACCCAGCCCTTGACGTCAAGTTTTTCCGCAATTTTTTTTGTATTGGCCCGAAACCACACTCCCTGTACTCTTCCTTCGAAATGGACGTGAAGTTCTTCCATATTCCAAATACCGCGGTTGGTCTATTTATCTTTTCTGAATCGACATGGACGACGAAGGGAAAAAGGTCAATGGCAAAATATATGGTTTAGTGGACCATGTCGTTGTCATGACCGGGATATGCCCGTACTGCGAAAAGGAGGTGGACCCTCTGATAAACGAGAAAACCACCGTCCACCGGAAATATCTCTTGCTTCTCTGCCCCAACTGCATGAGGATATTGGGGGCCATGCCTCACGACAAAAAATGACAAACAGCTGAAGCTTTCTTCGACCTTCGCGTACATCCCACTTCGATTTTCTCTTGTGCGCATTGTATCTTTTTTCCTCGCGATTCCCATTTCGATTTTCCTCATGACCATTCTGCATGACCATTCTGCATGACCGTTCCGCATGACCATTCTGCATGACCATTCTGCATGACCATTCTGCATGACCGTTCCGCATGACCGTTCCGCATGACCGTTCCGCATGACCGTTCCGCATGAGTTATTCCTATGCTTTTCCTTTCCGTAGTGCTCTTTAAGTGAGCACAGGAAAACCTTTGGAACCCTCATCCTTCATATTTTAGGGTGGGTTTTAGGTGGGTGGATGGTAGGCAGGAAAAAAAGGGCGGGAATATGCAAATGAAAGCATGGTGGGTGGATGGTAGGTGGGTGATTTTTCATTGCATGAGTGCTCTTCAAGTGAGCACAGAAAAACCTTTGGAACCCTTCATCCGTCATATTTTAGGGGCGGGTAGAAGCGAATATATGTATGGCGGGTGGACGGTCGGTGGGAAAAAAGTTCCAGTTAC
>CAZPOY010000047.1:0-11685 GCA_964588345.1 uncultured Thermoplasmata archaeon | reverse complement strand
AATTTGCATACCTCTTCATGGAGTTCCTTGTAAGTCAGCTTCTTGCTTTCTGATGGGTCGTTTCCTTCCCATATGATTGCAACCTGGTCTCCCCGGGTATCCAGATGCCTGTCAAGGCAGTTGTATGCCATGTTCGTCGTTGCGCCTTTGAAGAACTTGATATCTCCGTTGACAAAATCGTATTCTCTAACCTTGTCCCACTTCTTGAACCAAGTAAATTCTTCGGCGATTTTGCCCCAGAAACCATCGGGGTCATTGATGGATTCCTGGTACATCTTTTCGTACTCTTCCATGCTCGATATGTGAGCATTTTTTCTAAACTCTTCGCTGGGTTTGTACACTTTATCACCTGTGTCGGTTCTAACAATCCCTCTTGGATTGGTAGCGACTTGACCGGGCAATAGGGTAGGGGTTTTTATTAATTGCCATTTTTTATTCTCTGCATAAATTCATAAGACGCGGAAACTACGACAGATTTTCCAAGAAGAACAGCTGAAAAAAAATGCATACCATCTTCACCTCATCTTGAAAAAATGATATTTCTTTAATTCCATTGATTTGCAAATAGGTGAAAGAATGACAGAAGTAGTTAAGCGCGACGGTGGAAAACAGGAATTCGACCTTGCCCGGGTCCGAAGGTCCATAAAAAAAGCGACGTTAGATGCGGGGTTAAAAATCGAGGACCACAAGAAAGAGATAGAAGAACTCACGAACAAGGTGAAAAAGATGGCCGAAGAGAACGATGTAATCTCCACAAGCCAAATACGCAAAAAGATACTTCACAACGCCAGAACCGTAAACGAGAAATTGCTCGATTCCTGGGAACGGTTCGAGAACAAGTACAAAAGCACTTCCGGCGGTTTAGGGAAAGCATGAGTTCATCTTACGCATAGGCGTTGAAATCGTATTTGATTTCGGTAACGCGCCCTCCGCATTCATCCGCGTGTTCACGAACTTCTTTGATTGTAGAGCGCAGTATTGAATGATAAACCGCTCCGTTTAGTTCGCCTATCACCTTGCCCTTGCATAAAATTTTGAACGTGGGAACGCCTCTGATGCCTAAACTTCCTGCCAACGCCGTAGCACTGGCAGCATTGACCTTCCTGAATATCGTTCCGTCCCCCATATCTTCCGCCAATTTTTCAAATACCGGGTCCATCTCTTTGCAGATGGGGCAGGTGGGAGAATAGAAATAGACGACTATGACCTTTTTCTCCTCGTAAATGAGCTTTTCGAACTGTGACTCGCCTATTTCCTTGACTTCTCCATCCAAGGTATCACCTATCTTCTCCTGCGAACCATCCAAGCAGCACCCACCAGGGACAGGGGGGCCAAAGTAGAAAGGGCCGACCAGACCGTCAAGCACGGTATCTGCTCAAGCACTTCCTCAAGAGAATTTTCTGCTTCGGCACTGCCTCCGCTTTCTATGACATTTTTCGTCGAATCGATGCCCGACCTGGCTTCTTCGGGGGTAATTTCCTCCTGGGAAATGGCGCTCTCCAGGGAGGCCATGCTTCCTTCATCGCCGATGAACATGGAGAATTCCGAATTGTTGGCCTCTTCGAGCACTTTTGACAATTGCGTCATCGGGTCTTCCATTTCGAATAACGGGAAGAAACCCGTGTTCGATGAATAATTGAATGTGGTCAATTCACCTAGTTCGTTAATAAACCCAGGTGAGAAGGTGATGCCATATACGTCAACCATCCCCGATTCCGTCTCGATTTGGTGGTAATTGAGGACGGCTCCGGCATACGGCGCAGGGGTCGTTTCGGAAAAATGCCCGGGATACTCGGGGTCCAACTCTTCCAGTATGATGGGGAACTCCGTATCCATTTCATCAAGTTCCTCCTGGGGAAGTCCCTGGATGTCCACTATTCCTGCAAAGTTGACCTCAACATTCGCCGTGGTTTCGCCTCCCCACCAAGACCCTTCGCATATCGGGAACTTGATGATGGGGTAGCCCTGGGGGAACGTTATGTCCATTGATGCCTCGACATCTGCAGAAGCGTCAAGGGCATGATCCTCGTATGTGATGGTCTCGGTTGAGTTGTAACCTTCGTAATCGTAGTCATTGGTGGGAATGTTCTGAAGGTTCGCATCGCCTTGGAAAAGCCATTCCAGTTCCATGTGAACGCTGGTTATTGAAAGGTCCGAATCCCTGATGACGGCGCTGCCACCCAAATAAAGGTAATTATCAGCAGTAACCTTGCCTCCGATGGTCATCTCCTGCATGGGGATGTCATCTGCGTAGTCATCATAGGTCCCCGGTTCTTCGAAGTTGCCCGTTACGGTAACGTCAGCGTCAAGATGGACCTCGTTGGAAGCCTCGAACTCAAAGACGTGGGTCCCGTCTCCTCCATTGTAAAATTTGTAATACATGTAGCTGGTAGACGTTAGGTCAATGGAACTTACGATGGTAAAATTCTCGCCTTCGCCCATCTCCCGTAAATTGTCAATCAACTCGTCGAGATAATCACCCATGTCCATGTCATTCCTGTAAGCCCATTCGCCTTCGTAGTCGATGGGGAATGGTGACTGCAGCAGTCCCACCGGCATTGCTGGTTCAAGGATTATCGAGTAGCCCATGTAGGAGTATCCTGATATGTTCATCATATAGTTGCCCGAGGGAAGATAGACTGCCGGCTTGTCCCCTGGCTCGTAAGTTTGCCCCGCATCCTCAACGAAATATGTCGTCTTAAACATCTCTTGTTGGTCGTCATTTTGTATCGATATGTCGAAATCCATGTACGTTTCATAAGAAGTAATATTGATGTTGACCAAGGTCGGCTCGGTCAGATTGAAACTGTACCAATCAAAATCACGATAATATTCATAAGAGGTGGGCTCGAGGAGGTGGAACTGCTCTTCGTTCATTGATATCGCCGTTGCCTCCCATGGGCCGTTGTCAGGTTCGTATGTGTCCTGGTCATTCGTAATGATGTAAAATGGGTCGCTGTATCCCATGATGGGGGAGGGCCCCCCAGAATAATCCGTTATGGTGATTACATACATGTAGGAATATTCGACCCGGGAAGGGACAGACCATACGTAGGACCCGTCGTTGGCCGTTGACTCGGTTATGGTTATGAGTTGATTGCTGTAATAATCCTCAAGCCCGATGGTCACCTCGGCACCTGGTGAAGAAGGGAGCCATGTTATCTCAAAATCCTCGCCTGCTGATACGCCCTGACCATAGGTGGGTGAAGATATGAATATGGGGTAGTCTTCGTTCAATATCGTGAATGGTCCACTTACCCCCTGGGTATTGTAATTGTAATCATCATAAACGTGAATGTCATAATCCACATCCGGTTCCAACCAATCCGAAACGTACCAGTTGTAGTAGCCACGGGCAGCAAATACATTATAAGCGATGGAATCCCAGTAATAACCGTCACGATAAAGGTCAATGGACACGTACTCAATGTTCACATCGTTGATGGCCCATGTTATATTGAGATTGTCGCCCGTATTGTGAGTATCCCCTGGCTGTGGAGTAAGAACGTTTATCGGGTCCCCCGGCGCCTTGGTTTGGGACTGCGCATTCATACCTGCAAGCACGGAAACCAGCATGATAACTGCCAATCCCGTCACAAAGATGCTCTTCTTTACGGATTTCAAGATATCCACCAATACGGAATAGGTTTCCAGGAATATTTAAACCTTTACTAGTCGGACGACTGCGAACCTTAATGATACATCCCCGGAGGAATCTCAGGTATCTCCGATGCGGGTGCTGGTTTCATCTGGGCCATGGCTTTTTTGACATTCTTTTCGATCTTTTCTGCCTGTTCCAGAAGTGGCTGCGGGTCCATCTTTATCTGAGGAACCATTTTGTCAAGCACCTTGAGTACGGAGGCGGCGGACCTGCTGTCGGGGTAATCAGCTTTGGCCTCGGAGAGCAAGCATAATAGCGGGTAATCAGACAGATTCGCCTTGAATAGGAGGATGCCTGAAAGTCCGCTCACTATCCCCGAAGTCAGATTCTCCGTGTCTATGCCCTTCAACTGATTTTCCGCAACGGCGTTGGAACCGATGGAATATACCTTGGCTCCTTCGTCTTCCAGAAGTGGATTGTCGGAATTTATCCCTTCGATGGTGGCAAGGGTCTTGCATTTATGCTCTTTGCACCAATTGATTATTTCGTTGGCCATGGGTGAAAATGCCTGGGTTCTTATGGGCAATTCTGAAGTTATAACTACAATCTGTTCGCATTCGTTATCCGTTCCACAAACGGTGTCACCAGCAAAAACCCTCACCGGTGGCGTCGGCCTTCCGTCGTGTATTATTGCTGCTGGATAAAGGTCGTCTGAGCTAAAAGAGCCGATGAGTTCCAGTTCCAGGTTTTCAATGAGAAAGTTTGCAACGATGGTGCTTACGAGGCCTACTGTGGGGAAACTGACGATGGCAAGGGCACCGTCTATCTTTTTTTCGCTGTACTTGTGATACTCAAATTCCGTCATTTTATCACTAATGGCATCTCGCTGCTAACTTTAATATCTTCCGTGCAATTCTTGCATACTTCATTTAAAAATTACTTGGGGAGCCCGGCAGGCGTCAAGGCATCTAGGAGTAGGTGACTTATGTAGCCGGTCAGGAAGCCGACCAGAAAGGGTGAAAAATAAACGAAGGTTTCCATCAATAGAAGCAAGACCACGATGAAGCCCAGAAGGAGAATGCCCAGTTTCCTGCTGTGAAAGAAACTTCTGTGACGGTTGTTGAAAGCCGGTTCCAGGAAATCCGGTGTGCGCGCCCCGATGACGGCCAGAAGAAGAAATATCCCGGAAAAAATGCCTCTTGAAAGGGCGTACCCTAGGAATTCAAAAGGGACCGGTGTTTTTTCGTAGGAAAGGAAAAGCAAGAGGGCACCGCTTCCAAGGACTAAGGCGAATGCCGCATGCGTGCCGGATTTCATTGGAAAGGAATTAATGGGTGGTTTAATAAACGTGTTGAAAACTATTAAGGCCGTTTCCCATTGATTTTTTCCTTGGCCCAGACCTTCATTTCCAATATCTTTATATTATTTACCCGCCTACTTTTTCAAGCAAATGGCCAAAAGGGAGGAGCAGGAGTCGATATCCGATATCCTCACCCGGCTCACACAGCAGAGAAGGTCACGCGTGGTTACCGGGCTTGTGAGAGGAGGGAGAAGGACCGACATTCTTACCGTCGGAACCAGGGGGCGCTATGTCAAGCACAGGACCCCCAAAGACGACAAGGTCAAGGACATCGCCCTCATGCCCACCATCAAGAGTGCCATAATGAGGACAGGAGGAAAGGACCTCTCCATCAAACCCGTGGATTTCAAAGAGAAGGTCAGGCGTAGAAAAATTTCGTCACTGCTCTGCGTTCTCATAGATACGTCAAGCTCCATGCTCCAAGGCGGTAAGATGAGGACGGCTCGCAAGGTTTTCCAAGAGATTCTGCTGGATGCGTACCAGAAGCGAGACAGAGTTTCCGTCGTCACTTTTTCGGGTCAGCAGTCTGATGTCGTCCTTCCTTTCACGACCGGTGTCGAACAGGGGCAGAAGAGACTTGACGACGTGGACTTCGGTGGAACAACGCCACTCAGCAGAGGCATGAACCGGGGCATCGACATGCTCGCTTTAAAGATGAAGCAGGAAAGGCACACCATCCCCATATTGGTCCTCATCACGGATGGCATCGCTAATACCCCCATGACAGAGGGGTCCGACATCGGTGAGGACATGGAACTCGTCTTCAGGAAGCTTGAAGATACGTCTATTCGGTTCGTGGCCGTGGATGTTGGGGAAGGGGAAGATGAACTTCGGGAGCTGACGGAAAATGCCGGAGGGGTATATTACAAGCCCGAAACGATTAGTAGCGAAGAGATATTCGAGGATTACACCGAAATGCGTACCCTCAGGAACATCATGGCCGAAGTGCTGGTGCATCAAGGCCTTGGCCATCTTGTCATCGTAGATGAGGACGATACGCTATTCCCATTGGTGATGAACGACCTGGAGGATGTCGAGGTTTCGCGCCACGTCGTAGACGGTTGCTTTTACAAATGCGACCCGGAAAGGCCCGACCTATTTTGCAGGGAATGCCGGATAAAGTATGAAAAAGAAAAACCGCCGGCAAAGGACGAAATCGCAAGATTGGTAAAATTGGACCTCAAGAAGGATTTTTACGGTTCCCCATATGTTCGGTACATCATTCTACCAGGACAAGTGGAGGAGGCCCGCAGGGGCATTCTTGCCGTTCCCAACATTGATTCCATCAAACGCGACGATTACCTTTCTCTGGTTGACCCCATCCTCAAAGGGAAGAGAAAAGTTGAGGGGGCACTGGGCGAACTGGAATATCCCATCTTGACGACCCTGGTCACCTCGGTAAAGAGCAAAGAGGACATACCTCCTGAATTGAAAAACCTAACACTCAGGGTCTTTGACCCGGATGACATCCCGGAGAAGAACAGATTGCTCTCAATAATCTCTCAACAAAAGGAATTCGAAAGAGACCCGGAGGGATTTGCCAGGAACCTCCGAAAGGAACGAGACCAGACCTTCCAGGAAGAGACGAAACTTTTCCAGCAGGGAACGGGCTTGAAATGGAACCCGGATGCAAAAGCCCTTCTTGAAGATGTGAGTTCTCCCGCGGAAAAACGACATCTCCGCGCACTTGCAAGGAGAAGAGCTGCAATGCGCAAGCATCAGATGGTGCTGCCTGAAGACCTTCGTGCAGTGTCCGCCCTGGAGGAAGGGAAGAAATACCGTGGTGAAGGCATCAACCCATTCATATTGGCATGGTACCTGCTTCCGGCTTTGATGTTCCGTTCCCTGGACAGGGTTTTGGTCACGGACATTTCCCGGGAAACTCTAACAGCCGCCTTGGACATAATGCGTGCCGTGTTACCCGACGTCGATGCAGTGCAAGGGTGCCAGTTCAATTGCCATCCTGAAGGAAAAGGAGGATTCTGCTATCCCTGCCAACTCAAGAAAAGCATGGGAAAACTGACAACGGAATCAAACGCCGTACCTTTCGAAATCGTGGAGGGCGATGAAACTTTGGCAGAGATTGTTGGAGAACGATATGTGAAATATGTGTTCAAACCTGGAATACTGGCCAAGGCAAACCGAGGCATCGTTTTTGTTGATGAACCGGAAAAATTGAACGGAAACGCTCTCAGCAGCATCATCTATTCTTCGGAAAGCGGCCTTAATTTCCCGCTGGGTTCAGGTAGGCAAATGTCCCATCCAAGCGTATTCAAATTGATACTGCGGTCGGACGACATCGAGGACGTTCCCAGCCGGGTCCTCAGTTACGTAAGCTACAGGATAGACAGAAGCGACATAGACGAATCCCGGACCGTTTCGGAAGAAGACCTTAGAAATGTCGTTACTCGCATCGAGGCCCTTTCCGAAGTGGAAGTTACCGAAGCGGACCTTGACCTCGTTTCACGCCTTTGCGACCAACTTAACGTGCCAGGAAACATCCTTGAAAGGAACATCATCGACATGGCCAAGAGCTTGGCATTCCTTGAGGGACAGTCGGACGTGGAAAAGAAGAACATGGAAAGAGCATTGAACTTATGCCTGTTTGACAAGGGTGAATCGCTGGAGGTCTGAGATGGAGGAGCTGGACCTTTTGTTGGAGAAGGGGAGAGAAGCATTGGAACTAAAATTTCCATTTGCCGCTGTTATCAGTCAAGAAACGTCTAAAAACGCCATTCTGGCGACCATCGTAAACCCCGACATCCATTCTTTATTGATCTGGGGAAATCCTGGAACCGCCAAAACGACGATGGCATACTCCATTCCCGACATCGCTCCGGACATACCTACAAAGATAGGTTGCCCTTTCCACTGCCTGGAAGGGCAGAATTGCCCACATTGTCCAGAGGAAAGCGAAGTCATGAAGGAAAAACCACCTTTCGGAGACGTATCTCCAGGGGTCCTCAGGGGTACCCTGGAAAAACTGAAAAAAGGTCAGGACCTTAAGGAAAACATATTGGCCACCCTCAACAACGGCTTCATCCTTCTCGATGGCATCGGTGACTTTGAACCTGACCTCCTCTTGGATGTACTTGAAATGGCCTCGGGGAATAGCGATTATGAATGGCATCCGCAATTCACGGTCGTCGGGACATACGATTCTCGAACTGAAGAACCGCCGCAGGTAGTTGAACATTTCAACATCTTCGCCAGGACCATTGTCGTGGATGACCTTGAACGACGCATCGAGATAACAAAAAGGAGCATGAATTTCGTAGAAAGGCCCAGGGAAATTGTTGACCAATTCAATAGGGAGAACAGAAACATAAAATCACGGTTGTCAAAAGCCATGATGGACTTAGAAAAAACCTTCCTCACGGAAAAAGCGAAGGAGCATCTGGAAAAACTGACCAATGAAGAACAGAGGGAAATCGTAAAAAAGACGGCAAAGACCCTTGCGGCACTGGACGGGAAACGTTGGGGGAGCGTTGAAGACGTGGATGAGGCGTTCCTTCTGGCTGTGGAGAACAAGGAAATGTTGGTCGGGGGTTCAGTTAGACTTTAATAATTTCAATCCACTTCACGTATAGAATAAAACGGTTTGTCAAATGTCTGATGAAGAGGATGTTGAGGGCCAAGGCGGGCGTTTGAAAAAGAGGGTACTTCGACCAGAAATCACCGATGAGGAGTCGGGACTTTCCCCCGACGAGCAGATGGACCCCATGGTACGAGAAGTGGTTGAACGTCTTGAGGAGAAGGAGAGGAAGCTTCTCAAGGCCAAGGAACTTCTCGACATGCGCGAAACTAGGATTAAAAAGCTTCTTATCAAAGTGAAAAACGCCAATGCGGTCATCGAAAGAGAGAAGGAAAATCTCAAAGACCAGAAGGCAAAGGTGGCATCTTTGAGGGAAAAGGCAGAAATCCTCTTCGAAGAAGCCAGAAAGAAGGAAGAAGAAGCCGTAGAAAAAGATATTGCCCTGGAAGAAAAGGAAGAGGAACTCAGCACAAAAGAAGAACGCCTCAACAAAAGGGAAACGGGTCTGGACCAACGTGAAAAAGAGTTGGAAGTCATTTTCAACGAACTGGAGGAAAGGAAGGAAAACCTTGCTGCCAAAGAAGAAAATCTGAAGGAAAGGGAAAGCGTCGTTTCGGTGAAGGGGGAAGAACTTGAAGACCTTGAAACGGACCTGGTTGATAGGCGCAAGACCCTTGAAGAGGAAGAAGAAGCGTTTTCCCGCCGAAGCCAGAATCTCAAAGACCTTGCCAAGGAGCTCAACCTCAAGGAAGAAAGCTTGAATGAGCGGGAAGAAAGCATAATTGAAAGGGAGGGGATTGTTGAAGATAGGGAAGAAAAGGTGAAACAGGTAACCGCTACCCTCCAAGAGCGCAAGGAAGAGATCGAAAAGGAAAGGAAGACGATCGAAGAGGAAAAAGAAAACCTTGATATGAGGAGCAACGCCATCCAAAAGAGAGCCATGGAGCTCGTTCAAAGAAGCGACGAACTTAAGACGGAAAGAGAGGAATTGGACGACCGCAAGCTGACCCTGGACAACCTTGAGGACGAGGTCGAGGAGACACGGAGACAGGCCGAAGCGAACATGAAGCGCACTTCGGAAAAAGAGAGGAACCTCGTAAAGATGGCCACGGACCTACAGAACCGGGAAAACAAGCTGAATGCGCTCCAAGAAAAGATAGAAAAGAAGGAAGAAGAGGTCAAGGAGAATGAGGAACGCTTGAAGAAGGTCGTATCCGAACTTATGGACAAGAAGAAGGACCTTGAGGAGACGGAACTTCGGCTCATCGAAAAGGAAAAAGAACTTTTTCAAAAGGAAAATGAGGGGCAATGACCGAAAATGATTTTTACGTTGCTGGAATGTCACTCATGCTGGTGAAACGATGAAGATTGAAGAAGGATTCAATTACTTGCTTTACGAAACGAAACCCGACAAAGCATACGATCTTTTCACCGAGATTGTCAAGAAGGGAAATGAAGGACTGGTGATGACGACCACGTTTCCCAAGAAACTTCAGAAAAGGTTCAAGGACATAGAGCCAAAGATTCTCTGGATGTCCGAAGCGAAAGCTGATGATGCCGTTAATCCACGAAGACTTGATTTCGAGGTCACGCAGAATCTCACCCGAATCATCAGAGACAATGATAGTTGCGCCATACTCGTAGACTGCTTCGGTTATCTCGAACTCAACAACGGATTTGAAAAAGTAAGAAAATTCATCAAAAAGACCCTTGATTCCGTTTCCATAAACAACGGAACACTCCTGATGGTCATCGACCCGGATGCTTTTAGTTCGGAAACTGCCCAGTCCTTGGCACAGGATTTTGATTATGTGGAAGACCTCAGGAAAACCGAAAAAGAGCCGTCTGGAGAGGTCTGCAAACAGTGCGGTGCTCAGGTGAAGCCCGGTGCCTTTTTCTGTGAAATTTGTGGTTACAATCTAAAGGGTGGTCCTCCTCAGAGACCAGGCGTTCATCCCTTCGTATCCAACCAGCAACAGTATCCGGGACAACAGCAACCGCAGGCAGGTCAGCAATCGGCCTCCCAAGAGCAGGACCCGCAAAAGCCCCAGCAAGAACAAAGCACGCAGCCAACCCAAGAAAAAAATGCACATCCACCCTCTTGGGCAGCTCAGAAGGAGCCACAGAGAATGGAGCAAGTCGGTACCACTCAAGAATCCGCCGCACCTTCTTCGCCGCCTTCTTCAACGGAACATGTCGCCGACGTTGACTGGTATTCCCGAGGTGTGCAATTGGAACGTCAGGGCAAGGATATGGAGGCGTTGGAGGCGTATAACAAAGCCATCCAGAAGAATCCCCAGGACGGAAAGGCGTGGTTCAACAAAGCCGTAATCCTCCAGATAGTCGGTAGGGTCGAGGAGGCCCTTCAGTCATATGACAAGTCGCTGGAAATTACGCCGAACGACATTGAGATACTCTCCAACAAAGGCATCGCTTTGAGGTCTTTGGGAAGGGTCGAAGAGGCCCTGCAGGCATATGACAAAGCGCTGGACATTGACCCCACGGATGCAGGCGTGTGGTCGAACAAGGGGGTTGCGCTTAGGTCCCTGGGTAGGACGGAGGAGAGCATTGCTTGTTACAAAAAAGCCCTTGAATACAACCCCAATGACGCGGGCGTGTGGTCCAATCTGGGCGTGGCCTATCACAAGTTAAATCAGCTTGAAAAGGCCGTGGAGTGCTACGACAAAGCTTTGAAGATTGACCCGGGCAGAAGGGTTGCTAGGCGGAACAAGGAAATTGCGTTGAACGCCATGTGAATGGCCCCTAATTTTTAAAAATAAAACGAAAAGTCGAAATGGACATATGTTAAACACATGGCCTAAAGGTGGGTTATGGAAAATTTTTTGCATGAGTGCTCTAGAAATGAGCACAGGAAAATACCACATCACAACACGGTATTCAACCATATTCTAGGAGAGGGTGGAAGCGAATATATGCATGGTGGGCGGACGGTTGGTGGGATTTTTTTGTGTGGGTGCTCTACAAATGAGCACAGAAAAACACCTTGAACGCCTTCATTCGCCCATATTCTAGGGGTGGGTGGAAGCGAATATATGCATGGTGGGCGGAAGGTTGGTGGGATTTTTTTGTGTGGGTGCTCTACAAATGAGCACAGAAAAACACCTTGAACGCCTTCATTCGCCCATATTCTAGGGGTGGGTGGAAGCGAATATATGCATGGTGGGCGGA
>CAZPOY010000046.1:4912-11833 GCA_964588345.1 uncultured Thermoplasmata archaeon | reverse complement strand
AATGTCTTCGTCGTCGATGCCCGTTGTGAAACCGCGTATCATTATCGAACCGATGGCGAGTTTGGTTACGTTGTCCAGGAACTGTCTTACGGCCATTGAACCGTAATCCCTAGCTATCTTGTCCACCAGTTTTCCCTTGAAAGCACCTATTGATTTTTCGTCGATGGCCCCGGTCTTGAGCTTGCCATTGGAGATTGTGACGAAAGCGTCTTTGTCGCATTTTATCTCTTTGCATTCGTCGCACTGTTCGCAGATGGATGCCCTGTGCGTTGCGTTCAGGTCGTCTGGAAGAGCGATGGAGAATATGTCCTTACCTGTCCAGTATTCGTTGCCATCCTCATCGATGCCCGATGGTTCGGGAACGTCTATCTTGTCCTTTATCTTGGCCAGTATGGCAAGGGTCTGGGGCAGTGAGAACCTTTGTTCCTTGTATGTAAGCATGAAAGACCCCGAAATGTGGTCGTGGATGCCGCCTATGACGCAACCGCCGAATCTCGGGGAAAGAACATGTTCCTGAACCCTCATTAGTATCATGGCTTCGGCCCGGGCTTCGTCGGATTGGAGTACGTGAAGATTCATTTCGTCGCCGTCGAAATCCGCGTTGTAAGGCGGACAGACGCATAGATTGAGCCGGAATGTGTTTCCTTCGACAACCCTGACCTCGTGGGCCATCATGGACATGCGGTGGAGGGACGGCTGCCTATTGAAAAGAACCACGTCTCCGTCCACCATATGCCTTTCGACTATCTGGCCTATTTCAAGACTTTCGGATATCAGTTCTTTGTTGATGTCGGTGAGCTTTCTTCTCCTTCCGTCGGGGCGAATCACGTAGTTGGCCCCGCAGACGTATTTTCCGTCCACATCTTTAGGGGCCGGTCCCATCAAGATGAGCTCCCTGAGTGTTTCCACATTATATGGAGTAACATAAACGGGGATGGTTAGTTCCCTGGCACATTTCCTTGGAACCCCCACCTCATTGATGGAGAGCAGAGGGTCGGGGGAGATTACTGTACGGGCCGAGAAATTCACCCTTTTGCCAGAAAGGTTGCTTCTGAAACGCCCCTCTTTTCCCTTGAGGCGCTGGACGAGGGTTTTCAACGGTCTGCCCGAACGATGCCTAGCCGGAGGGATCCCCGACGTTTGATTGTCGAAATAGGTCGTGACATGATATTGCAAAAGTTCCCAAAGGTCCTCTACGATGAGCTGAGGTGCTCCGGCATCCCGGTTTTCTCTAAGACGCTGATTGATTCTCAGAACGTCCACGAGCTTGTGGGTCAGGTCGTCTTCTGACCTTTCACCGGTATCCAGCGTAATGGAAGGCCGCGTTGAAACGGGCGGAACCGGCAGAGCCACCAGAACCATCCATTCGGGCCTGGCCACCTTGGGGTTGATGCCGAGGGGAATCAGGTCTTCGTTGGGTATCTTTTCCAACCTCAAACGGACGTCTTTCGGAGTCAGCTTGTGGCCTTCCTCCCTGAAGGTTGAGGGTTTGTCCAGCCCCACCTTTGATTGTTCGGTATGACAATGAGGACAAACGGCTCCGGCTTTTGCTTCCTTGGCCGCTTCCTTGTTGATAAGAACGATGTCCAGGGTGTCGGCACCATACTTCTTGGATGTCTCTATCTTGTCCAGATACTCCTGTATTCTGTCTTCGTTGAGGAGAATTCTCCCGCATTTCTTGCAGGTTGATTGGAGAAGACGTTGTATCTCCTTTACGAAACCCACGTGAATTATGGGCATGGCAAGGTCAATGTGCCCGAAATGCCCCGGACAATCATCCACCTTGGACCCGCAGGTTTTGCACCGCAGTCCCGGTTCGATGACGCCAAGATGTGAGTCCATGAGACCCATTTCTATGGGGAATCCGTCGTCGTCGTAAGTATCCGCAGTTATTATCTTCGTGGCCGACATCTTGCGTATTTCTTCGGGTGAAATGAGGCCGAAGTGAATCTCCTTGATGCGCTTGGATATTCCTCTTGAAAGGTGGGCGGGGCTCATTTTAGGTCCTCCAATTGAAGTCTCATTATGACGCCCAGGGACATCAGTTCATCCCTGAGGAGTTTGAAAGCATAACTCGTTTGTATCGGAAACACGGAAACGTTGTTGCCGCAGACGGGACACCGGAGCGAACGCCGCCGGTCCATGATGGCGATGTGACCGCAGTCAGGATTGCCGCACACGTATTCGACGACTCCGTCGGATTCGTCCAGCAATCGGTCTTTGATGACCATGGACGTGCCGTGGCCGATGAGGCAATCTCTTTCCATCTCACCGAATCGAAGACCTCCCAGGCGGCTTCGTCCTTCCGTGGGTTGCCTCGTGAGAATCTGCACGGGTCCCCGGCTCCTAACATGAAGCTTTCCAGCGACCATGTGATGCAGTTTCTGGTAGAAGATGACGCCCATGAAAATTTCGGCCTGGAAAACCAGCCCCGTCCTTCCGTCGTACATCACTTCCTTGCCGTTGCTCTTGAAACCGAGGTCCACTAGCTCCTGCCTAAGTGCTCGCTCTCTCTCGCCCGAAAAAGCCGTCCCATCGACAAGTTTGCCATGCAACGAACCTGCTTTTCCCCCTATCATTTCGAGAACGTGTGCTACGGTCATTCTTGAAGGAATGGCGTGGGGATTGATGATGAGGTCCGGCACAATACCGTCTTCGGTAAAGGGCATGTCTTCCTGGGGAACGAGAAGTCCCACAACCCCCTTCTGACCGTGTCTTGAAGCGAATTTGTCGCCCAGTTCCGGCGTTCGGGGGTCTCTTACCTTTACTTTGACCAAGCGTGAGCCGTTTTCTGATTCAGTGACCATGACCGAATCGACCCAGCCCTTTTCTCCGTGCCTGACGGTAAGTGAAGTTTCTCTCCTCTTCTGAGGTGAAAGGAAATCGGTTTCTTCTTCGAGGAAACGAGGCGGCGAGGTCTTCCCAACAAGGACGTCCCCTCCCGTGACATATACTTCTGGACTGATGAATCCATCCTCTTCCAGACTGGAATATGACATGTCGGCTCTTGCTCCTCTAACGTCGGGACCAGGGATTTCAAATCGGTCCAGCTGTCCTCCGGGATATCTCTTCTCTTCGGTTTTGTAGGTCCTAAGGAAGGTAGACCGTCCAAGGCCACGGTCAACAGAAGACTTGTTCATGACGAGCGCATCTTCCATGTTGTAACCGTGGAACGATAATACGCCCACGACGAAGTTCTGGCCCGCGGGCCTCCTGAGGAAACTCACATAATCCATTGCCTCGGTCTGAACCAGGGGTTGCTGGGGGTAATGGAGGAAATGCCCTCTTGTGTCGGGACGGATGCGGTAGTTGGCCTGCCCCAGTCCCAGCGATTGCTTGGCCATCCCCGCTCCCATGGTGATACGGGGAGAGGCGTTGTGTTCCGGATACGGAACCATGCTCGCGCAGACCCCGAGTATCATCAGCGGGTCAATCTCCAGATGCGTATGTTCGTCATTGAGGATGATTGGGACACCGAATTCTTCTTCGCACAATTTGCACTTCAATACGGCTTCGGTCTTCTTCTCGCCGGGATTAATCCATTCAACGTCGTTCTTGGAGATGGGCCTGTTGCATTTTTGGCAATAAGGGGGTGTATTGTAGGCATAAGGTGAGATGAAAAGGTCTTCTTCTTCCTCTGCATCAACCCATTCAATTATGCCATCCTTTACAAAGTCCGAAATGTTCATCTTTCCGCTCTGAATATCCAGAAGGTGCTTTCTCCTGAGGGCGGTCTTGCCGTTTTTCAACACAAGAAGAGGTCTTCTAAGGCGTCCTTCGTCGCAGTTGATGACGATTTCATTCATGTGGCCGTCATAACGGATGTTCACTTCATGAGACAAGACTCCCTTCCTTCTCCTTTCGCGAAGGTCGGAAACAAGGAACTCTGGGTCATCGTGGGCACCCACTAGGTCACCGTTAATGAAAACTCTCGTGAGGTTTGTCTGCTGTCCCTTTACTTTCTTCAAACCGTTCTCATCGAGAATCCAAAGGACCTCTTTGCTGTTGAAACCTTCAGAAACATCAATGATAAGTGCACAGTTTTTAACTAGGCCGCAATTTTGACCTTCTGGGGTTTCATTGGGGCACAAGCGTCCCCACTGCGTTGGATGAAGGTCCCGAGCTTCGAAATGGGGCTGACTTCTCGTAAGTGGCGAAATAACTCTTCTCAAATGACTGTTCGTGCTCATGTTCGAGGTTCTGTCCACCAGTTGAGAAACGCCTGCTCTTCCACCGACCCAGTTTCCCGTGGCCAATGCGTGGCCGATTCTGCTTGAGAAAAGGTCCGGCCTTATGGAAGAGCGCACCTTGAAATCCTTTCGCCTGGCAACACCTCTTTCCAGCTGGTATTTGAGGTCCTTCATGAGCTTCCTGAAACTTTGCCGGAACAGTTGACTCATTAGGTCGCCTGAAAGCTTCAAGCGCTTGTTGGCGTAATGGTCCTTGTCATCAGGTTCTCTCTTGTCGAGCGATAGTTCCAGAACGGTTCTTGCAACCCTGCCGAGGAATATTGCTTTCTTGTACCGGCTCTCTTCGGTATCGCCCAGATGGGGAAGGAGCGACCGGTCTATTATGGAACTGACCTTTCTTTCCCGGTATTCTTTGGCCTGGCCTTGAGCGAATTTCTTTTCCAGGAAAAGTATCGCCTGTTCATGGGTTGATATGCCTTCCGGAGGGTAGTTCTTCTCATCCTGTATCTCCTCAAGGTTGGCGTAGACGTAATTAGCCATCTCCGGGTCGGAGACGATGGCATCGAATATCTCCTGGTCGTCCTCGATGCCCAGGGATTTCATAAGTATCATGAGGGGTATCGTTCCGGGTGCTGCGGGCACGGAAACGTGCAATATGCCATCCCTCTTCTTCTCCATCATGGTCAGGGCACGATACCCTTCCCTCTGGCTGAAAACCTTGGCTACTTCGGTCCTGGTGGTATATTTCTCGGAATACTCTACCATCACCCTGTTGGGTGCAAGGTCCTCCAATGTCATGAGAACGCGCTCGGTTCCGGACATTACGAAATAACCGCCCGGGTCGCTTGGGTCTTCTCCCAGAGCAACGAGTTTGTCTTCGTATGGCATGTTCTCGATTTCCTCGTCGGTGAGAAGGTTCTTCATGAGGTTTCGGAGGGTCTCGTCGATGTTATCGGGGTGTAGATTGCACCTTCTCGATTTTATCATGATGGGGAGTTTCCCTATCCGGACCTCTTCCGGCTCCCTCTCCAGGCCGTTCTCTATAACAGTAAATCTGAGAGTGATGTTGGATTGATAAGTAAGGTTTCTCAGACGCGCTTCCATGGGGGTCAGGTCGTGCTCTGAACCGTTTGCCTCTTTTACCGAAGGACGGGATATTCTGACCGTCGGTTCTGAGCCTTTTCCGGCCTTTTCCTCATCGCGGCTAATCTTCACTTGGATGATTTCCCCTTCGGTCCTGTCTTTGTCAAGCTGGAATATCCCACGTTCGTCATCTTCGCTTGCAATGCGCGTGTTGTCCACTATCTTTTGAATGCTGTTGGGATGGTTGCTTGCCAAAATGAAATCGTTGTAACTGGCTATGTGATGATTTACTATGCTCCTATCTTTGAAAAAGGCACGGACGATATCTCTCAATTTTTCACCCCCAAACCACTAATCGGTAGGTCTCACTCATTCCTGCTGTCTTGCTCGGGCGGACCACCTTGATGATTCTCCCTTCCTTTATCTCCTTGCCGTTCTTCTCTTCGAGAAGACTCACACACGGGTCGGAATGAAGTATCTTGGGAAGATCCTCCTTTTTAATTCCATAACGATTGAGGACAGTATCTTCTTCATCCTCTTCTAACAAGTAGTGTTCAGGCACCAGATCGTGCATCATTACGTGGAAGTCGCTCATGGGATACCCTCTTTTAACAGCGGTTTTCAGTATGCGGGCCCGCAGGGATTTTCGGTACCGTTCCCGGAAGAACGGACATTCGAACCCTGGACCGTCTGGTTTCTTTCAGCTGCTTCATGACAACTGTTAAAAGCCAGACGCTCTTTCTAGGGTACCTGCTTTGTTTCATGGAACCAACCTAGCTAAGCTACGGGCCCATCTATACTGTAGGCTGTTTAAGGTAAATCCGCCCTAATCAAGTCTCACATATAAACTTTATGGTAAATTATGGCGAAATGCTCCAAATCCGCCGTAAAAAAACGTTTTTCATAGAACAATAACATTATCTTGAAATGATAATATCGGCAAAAGAAAAAGGATTAAATAGTTATTAATACCGCAAAAAAGCGAACTCAAACCAAAGATATATAAATAACAAGAATATGGCTGTGAAAAGGTAGCATCATGGATGAGGACCTGAGATGTCGATCTTGCGGAAAAAGATTGATAGGAAAAGCAACGGTAAGGTTCAAATGCCCCGAATGCGGCAAATCGATCATTGCTAGGTGTAAGCAGTGTAGGGACCAGAGCGTACAATACGAATGTCCTGAATGTAGCACCGTCGGACCTTGAGGTGAACAAATGGGCGAAGTAGTGATGATATACAAGATTGCTCCTGACGGAGCCGAGGTTGACATTGACCAATTAAAGGAAAAAGTGAAAAATGTCATTCCGGAAAAGGCAAAGGTACAAACGTTTGATGTAGTGCCCCTTGCTTTTGGGATAAAAGCACTCAAGCTCAATTTTCTCATCAACGACAGGGAAGGTGGAACCGACGATTTCGAAGAAAAGGTAGAAGCCATCGAAGGCGTCGGGAGCATCGAACTTGAAGAAATGGGTCTGGCCTGACGCAAATTAGAAATACCGATTGTTATTTCAAAGTACGCCCCGATAGTGTTGCCGGTCTTACAGAAATGCAAGACCTCACCCTACCGGTGCTCTGCATATATGCGCTTACATACGCCCCGATAGTGTTGCCGGTCTTACAGAAATGCAAGACCTCACCCTACCGGT
>CAZPOY010000046.1:0-4812 GCA_964588345.1 uncultured Thermoplasmata archaeon | reverse complement strand
GCTCTGCATATATGCGCTTACATACGCCCCGATAGTGTTCCGCACTTGTCTCCGACAAGTACTTACACAATCGGTGCTCTGCATATATGCGCTTACATACGCCCCGATAGTGTAGTGGCCCATCATATCGGCCTGTCGAGCCGATGACACGGATTCAAATTCCGTTCGGGGCGCATCTTTTTTTTATGCGCTGTGTTTTAATTTGAATCTGACACGGATTCAGCAACATCTTTCTTGAAAGTGTTGCGAGGACCAGCTTTGCTGGACCGAAAATTCCGTTCGGGGCGCATCTTTTTTTTATGCGCTGTGTTTTAATTTGAATCTGACACGGATTCAGCAACATCTTTCTTGAAAGTGTTGCGAGGACCAGCTTTGCTGGACCGAAAATTCCGTTCGGGGTGCCATTTTTTTCAGAAGAAAAAAATGTGCGCCTTGCATTTTGATTGGTACCCAATTTTGACAGGCCAAGATTATGTTTCCCTCGACTTTTACAAAATAAATATTAAATGTCAAAGTCGCGTTGTTAACATAATCAAAAATGCTGGGCAGCATGGAAAAGCTTTGCTTTTCCTACGATGCATTTTTATGCGCCATGTTTTAATTTGAATCTGACACGGATTCAGCAAAACTTTTTTTGAAAAAAATAAAGAAAAAAAGGGTTCGGAGAGGATGAGGGATGAAGAGAGGAGGTCCGAACCCTTGTGAAATGTTATTAGCTTAGCATCCCTTCTTTCTTTTCATCCTTTTTAGCAGGGTCGTTGATACCATTTGATTTCCGGTCATGTTTTCACCAATACCCCCTATGCCCTTCGTTATATAAGGGGACAATTCGAAAAAAAGTGTAAACAAACTGAACTTTTCCGTGGGACGTTCAACTTTCAGGTTGATAAAGCATTTTTTCTATTTTTCATATGGTCAGCGGCGTCATCCAAGGGCACGTTTTCCTGCTTTCCGGTTTTCATGTCTTTCACAGCCACAGTTCCTTCTTTTAATTCGTTCTCACCGAGAATCAGAGCGAAGTCTGCACCGATGGAATCAGCATATTTCATTGCTTTGCCCACGGACCGCCCCTCGATAGAGAAAATCGCGTTGATGTCCTCTTCCCTCAAATTATGGCACAATTCCAATGAGGGAGGTTCAGCTTCCGACCCCAAGGGAATGATGTATGCGTTGACGACGTCTTTTGCAGGTGGTTTTTCAACGTTGAGGAGAACTCTGTCGAACCCTACGGCGAATCCGCATCCCGGGAGTGCTTGGTCACCAATAATCTCCCCCAAAGCGTAAGACCCTCCTCCGCATATCTGTTTTTCCGCACCAAGGAGGGGGTCCTCCATTTCAAATACCATGCCCGTGTAGTAATCAAGTCCTCGGACCACGGCGAGGTTCATTTCCGGACTTCTTCCCATTTTCTCCAAGAGGGAGCAGACTCTCTCTAGGGATTCGAAAGACTCCAGTGCCTGGGAGTATTCTTGCAGTTCCTTTTTCATCGTTCCCACGTCTCCATTGAAATGGAATATGCGCGATACTAAGTTGATGTTTTCGGAGGTCAGCCAACGTGAAAGCCCCCCCAGGTCATCTCCATCGCTCTTGTCCAGGAAGTGCAGTATCTCGGTTTGGATTTCTTCGCTTACCATCCATGCGTTGAGCAGGGAGCGCAGAATGCCGATGTGTCCCACCTTCAATTCATATTCTACGCCAATTGAATCAATGCACGAGCACGCCACATCGATTATCTCCGTTGAGACCAGATCGTTGTCATAGCCCAGCAATTCGATGCCGAATTGGAAGAACTCCCTGTATCGCCCCTTCTGCGGTCGGTCGTATCGGAAGCAGTTGCTCATGTAAAAGAATCTCAAGGGCTTGGGAACGTGAAGCATGTTCTCTAGAGCCATGCGTACGACCGAAGCGGTAATCTCGGGGCGAAGGGCCATGTGCCTCCCTCCTTTATCCTTGAATTCATACACCTCGTTGATTATGCCTGGTCCGGATTTCTTGATGAAAAGGTCAAGATTTTCAAAGGTTGGGGTTTGTATTTCACGATAACCGTATTTTGAAACGGTATCCCTCATCCGGGCTTCAGCCCAGGTCCGCAATTCCATCTCATCTGGCAAAAGGTCTCTAGTTCCACGGGGTTTCTGGATGCCCATGTTGTCCACCAACATCTCGCTTTATTAAATCTTTTTCGAAAATCCGCTTTTCAACATGTTGCATAGGTCGTCCCAGGAAGCACCAATCAACACCCATCCCTTTTCTGGCAGGCCCGAAAAATACGCATCAAGGTCATCAAGAGATTTCCCGGTGAGTTCCCTTTCGATTATCTCGATGGCATCCTCCGGGTGAAGGAAAAAATCCCCCGAGATGACTATCTTCTCGATTCGGTCCCCCGAGAACAAAATGTCCATTGAGACGAGCTTTCCGTTCTCGATTTTTCTCGTTTGGGATACTTCATCGCTTATTGTTCCACTCCCCTTTTTGGTATTTTTCCCTGGCAAGTTCTTTGGCCAGGGCCATCTCCTCCTCGGTCGGTTCGCTCGGCTTGAAATCGATGTTCAACACTTGGGAGAATCCTTGCACGAGGGCATCACCGCACTCGGAGAACTCAGCGCTCACACCCAACTTCTCAAGTGACGTAACCCTATCTTTCACTATCTGTATCAGCTTGAATTTCATCTTCTCATCGGGAACTTTGAGGACGGAAAACATGAGGTCGGGGTCAACCTTCATAAGTATAGTCCCGTGCTGCAAGACTTTGCCAAAGCGACGGGTCTGGGCGTTTCCTGATATCTTCTTTCCCGATACGGTCAAATCATTCACGGGGGAAAATTCGGACTCTATTCCCAAGTTGGCCAGGCCTGATGATATACCGCTACAAAGAACGCGGTAAGATTCAAGAATGTCCTCAGGGATGGCGTTGTGGTCCTTGGGTAGGGATATGGAGTAGGTCACCTCCCCATGTTTGTCATGATAAACGGCACCACCACCAGTAATTCTGCGTATGACGCTTATCCCGTTTTTGCGTGCATTGGCAAGGTCCACCTCCCTATTCACGCGCTGGAAATACCCTATGGAAACGGCGCTTGGGTCCCATCCGTAGTATCGGAAAACGGGTTTTTCGGACAATTTTGCAAGGGCTTCGTCCAAGCCCATATTGAATTCAGCCGGGGAGTGCCCCGTTAGAATCAGTCGCCCTTTCTCCTTCAAAGGCAATGCCCTCCAGTATGTTTTTCAATTCTTGTTCCGCCTCTTCTTTTTCTGGCTTTCGGGGGAAATTGAACCATGGCCCGGCAGGACTCTCATTGTAAAAAGGCCTATTGCATCCAGGACAGCCCCTCGTTTCCAATAACTTTCCATCTCCGAGGATTTTCAAGACCCTCTCTTTTGACATCCTCACTTTTTCCAAAGAACCGTCATCGTCAAAATGGAAGTTGTCTATGGAAACATTGTGGTCCGTGAGAAGCGCTGTGAGAAACTGCCCTCTTCGGTATCTTGTCAGTTCGGGGGGGCGCAGTTTGCTTCCCTTATACGGGGTCAAGGCAAAAAGGGCCACCTTTACGCCAAAAGCATTAAAGGACCGTGCTGAAACGGCAACTTCCTTTTCTGTTTCACCCATGCCGATGATTATGTGGGTTGAGACCCTGTCCCTTCCAAAAACCCGGATGCTTTTGAACAAATAATCGAAATATTTTTCCCAATCGTCCTCAGTCCATCCTTTGGTATTTTTCACAATCTTTTTTGAAGCACCATCTACGGGAAGTCCCACACGGTCCACGCCGCGATTCTTTAGTTCTTCAGGAGAAACGCCGTTTTTGTGTGAAAGACAGACGGATATGGGAATATTCACGTCAAGGGCGTCGAGGACCTTCTCCAAATCGACATTCAATCCCGGATAATCCGAAGTCTGGATGCACACCCTTTCAAAATCAGCATCCTTCATTTGCTTGAGTACGTCCTGAAGGTCATATTCTTTCCATAAAACCCTGGCGACCATTTCCCTATTTCCTTTGCTCTGGGGGCAAAAGGTGCATTTCCCACGGCATCCCTTTTCAAGAAGAAGATAAGCGGTGGTGGGTTCTACCTTGTTTTTGGCTTTTTCAAGTCCAAGCTTATTGGCCGTGCCAACGGATGTTCTGATTTTCAATGTTCGTAATGACCACCAATCTCATTTATAGCAGTTTTCCCAAAAGCACGCTCATGCATATGTTGATAAATTGAAAAAATAAGGATGGGGGAAGGAAGACAGAGGGGGTCCCATCCCTTCTGACTAAGCGTACTTGACCCTTATTGCTTAAGGTATTCTTCTTTCAGGGCTTTTATTTCGAGGTAAGCGTGCTTTGCCTCCTCCATCTTCCTTACTTTCGAGGCCATGTCCATTTCACAGACCCTTTCGTAAATCAAGTCTCGGACCGCCTGCCTTATGGCTTCGGACCGGGTAGGGAAATCATTAACCTCAACCAGGAAATCGACCATTTCCACCATGTCCTTGGGCAACCTTATGGATATCCTCTCGGTGTCTGACATTGTCGTCGTACCCCGTATGTCCGTCATGCGTTGTCTTGCCTGCGTCGGACAGATATAGAATATTATACTCATATATAAGAACTTCGCCGGGTTCTTTTTCCAATGCCAAACTCTCAACTCCGAATGAGATTTAATCATTTTTCTATTCACCATCTAATTACGGAAGAATGCAGGGTTCCAAGGTGTTTTTTCTGTGCTCACTTGAAGAGCACTCACACAAATAAAAAAATTACCCCCCTACCTTTTAACCCCCACCTTTTAACCCCCACCTTTTCCCCTTCGGGCAAAACGTGG
>CAZPOY010000045.1:0-12088 GCA_964588345.1 uncultured Thermoplasmata archaeon | reverse complement strand
ATGTCCATGGCCTCGCGGTGGTTGATGTGTCCGCACTCGTTACAATCCAAAATTGTCATGTCAAGTTTGGGTTATGATGGTGTTCTTAACAACACCTACGGCATCAAAAAAAATCACAAACTAGGCCTTCCCGCCGCCTTCAACGCATTGTCCGCGCAGTCCGCCGCTTCTTCGTACCGCTGAAGTTTCACCAGAACGAAGCCCTTGTTGAGCCATGCGTCCTTGTAGTTGGACTGTATGGCCAGGGCCTTGTCGTAGCATTTCAAGGCATCATCAAAGCGTCCCACTCGGGCGTAGGTGTTCCCAAGGTTGTTCCATGCAACCTCGTAACGTGGGTTTATCCTCAAAGACGCATCATATGCTTTGACCGCTTCAACGGGCCGGTTCATCCTGCCAAAGACGTTCCCCTTGAGATTCCAGCTTATTTCGTTTTGAGGGTTGATGCGGATGGCCTTGTTCACGCTCTCCAGGGCTTCATCAAGACGACCCAGATTGAGAAGCGCTGCTCCCTTTGAATAATAGGGAACGTCGGTCATCCCCCCAGAATGCGCTATGGCCCGGTTGTAGTCCCTGGCCGCATTGCCGTAGTCAAGCTTCATGAACTCCTTGTCGGCCGATTCAAGGGTTCCCAGATACTGGCTCTCTGAAAATCGCCATCGGACCATGTAGAATAACCCGACGCACATCAATGCAAAGCCGGTGATGCCCACCAAGGAAGGAGGATAGTCCGTTCCAAGCGCCTGCCATGGTGGGTTCGTGGTCAAGGACATGACCGCATAAACGAAAACCAAAGCCGAACCGGACATCCAGATGGTGAAGTTGAGGACCGGTGATTCCTTCGTGTAAAGACTGTATATGACGAAAGCGGAGATGCCCACGACGAGCAAGATGTCCAGTCCGATGGAGACGCCAAGCGATAGGTTCACCGGGAGGAGCCAGTGGAGACCGATTAGGAAACCCGCCAACATGGCACCAAAACTCGTCCATTGATTGAAGAGGTCCTTGTGGATGTCCCTGCTTCTTCCCACCCAAAGTATGAATGGCCCCGAAAGTGAGAATATTCCGAAAGCGACAAAGAGAAACCATCGGGACAAACCCGGGTCCATCTCTTTGATTATCAGGGAAGCGACCACCACTATTATTGAAAGGGACATCAACGCCTCGTGGTTCCAACTCCACTTGTCGACCTCCGAACCCACCGAATGCTCGCCGTGCCTCCTTTCTTCTTTAGCCGGCACTTTTTTGACGATGGGACGCATCTTTTTGGGAGGGGGAGGGGTTTCACGCTTTGCACGCACTACCGGGGCAGGCACTCCAGGGAGTTCTCTTTTCACGTTCTTGTTGGCGGATATGACCTTTTCCAATTCATCCTTCTGGACGGGTCGGGCACGGGGTCCAACTGCCGGTTCCGGCACGACCTCAATCTTGGCCTTCTCATCGGGGATGTCCTCAATGAACGAATTTATTTCGGAAACGAGTTCTTCCTCGGAAAGGTCAGCGTAATCAGAACCGTCGGCGTGTTCTTCCGTCTCATCTTCACGGACATATTCTTCTTCGACGACAGGGAAATCTGCTTCCGCACCGGGCGGTCCACGCCCCGATTCGTCAGCCAAAAAAGGTTCCTCGCGTTCTTCCTCTTCCACTTTCAGGAACTCTTCTTCAGCCCTTTCCAATTCGTCTTCATGGACATTGGGAGACACTTCCTCTGAATCTACGTCGGAACTTTTTGCAATCTCCAAGGGCTTTTCGTCAATGGTCTCCGGTGTTTCTTCCATCTCCGCCAATTCAAGGCCCTCTTCGTCTTGGTAAAATTCTTCGAATTCGGGGTTGATCTCCAGTTCCAGGTTTTCCTCTTCAGCCCCTTCTTCCCCTCCAATCAGCTCGTCGAGCATCAGGTCTTCCATGGAAGTAACTTCCGATGAAGGGGGTTCCACCAGGGTCTCGCCGCACAAACCGCAGATGAATGCACCGGGCATCACGGCAGCACCGCAATTGGGACACGTGTCGGGGCCCCTTGCCGAAGGCATTCCGCAGATGTCGCATATGGTGGCGGATTCGGAAAGAAAAGCGCCGCAACCCTCGCAAATGTAAATGGTTGAACGCCCCTGTTCAAGGGGGTCGAAGGGCGTCCCTTGCTGTTCGGTGGAAAAATCCGGTATCTTGCTTGAAGGAACCGTTAGGTCGTTGCCGCAGATGTGGCAAAGGTTTGCGTCGTCATCAACGAAGGCACCGCATTCCGCACACAAGAAGATGTTGCCCGAACTTTGAAGCGGGTCTTGTGAAACGGAGGATTCCGACTTAATCGGTTCTATCGATTGTGACCCGCATATGGGGCATTCGAACTGGTCCCGGGAGACCATTGCACCGCAGTCCTTGCATGAGCCGAAGGTATCCTCAAGAGAAGGGGTTTCCTGTTCCATCCAGTATTCAGGTGTCTCGGCATAGTCGGGAACCCTTTCAGGCATGTCCTCCACCTTTACCCCGCAGATGGGGCAGGCGTCGGCATCTTCTTCCATGAACGCTCCGCAGAATGAACAGAGGAAGAGGGTCCCTTCCTTCTCTAGGACCTCTTCTTTCTCTTCGGAAACCTCAAAATCGGTCTTTAACCCCATGGCCTTTCTGACGTCCCTGCCCGCTTCTTCGAATTCGTCGGATGTCAAATCGGGTTCGGGCTCTCCGGTCCTAACTTCTTTGCCGCAGATGCCACATTCATCCTGGCCGCTTAGAACGAAAGCACCGCAGTTCCCGCAGACCTGCAGCCCCTCTTCACCCAATTCCATGGCCGGCCGGTCTTCTTCTTCTTCAGGGGCCTTTTCGACCTCCTTTGTGAATATCTTGGTGAGCACATCGCTGGTATCCTCGAGCTTTTCAACGGTCTCGGCTTTTTCGCCAACCTCGGGTTTCTTGAGGGCGATTTCCTCAACGCCGTGGCCACAGACGTTGCATGTTTTGGCATTGGGAAGAAGGAACGCACCGCAGGTAGGGCATAATTGCAAGACGGAATCCTCGTCCTCCACGTCGTCAAGCAACGACATTCCACAGCCGGGGCACAACCCCGTTTCCATGTCGATGGCTCCGTTGCAATTGGGACACAGGACGGCCTCCTCGCCCGAAAGGCTGGAACCACAAGCGAAGCAATCGTCATTTTCCGCAGGATTCAATTCTCCGCAGAACAAACATTCAACGGTGTCTTCCACGACCTCCTCGTCACCCTCTTCGATGATGACGCCGCAGTTCTGGCATGCATTGGAATCTTCAGAAAGAAAGGCACCACACTCGGGACAGAGGAAAAGGGAAGGCGAATCGTCCTTTTCTTCGACAATGTCTTCCTTGACAACGCCAAAAGCGCCAAGAAGGTCTTCCATCCCCTCATCTTCTTCTGCAACATCAAGGTCGGCTCCGCATGCAGGACAGATGTCTTCGTCGGCGGGAATGTCGGAACCGCAGTAGGGACAAACCTTCTCTTCGGGCAATCTTTCACCGTTTCGTGCTAATTTATTCAGATACTATTACAAATAAATATCGTGGCAAGGTTGGAGGAAAAAAGCACATTAACGAAGAGGTCATCATTCATTTCAAAAACAAGTGATAAATCACTCGACTGGGGAATCAAATGATATATTATGTTTAAATATATAATACCGAAAATTACTTATTGTCTTTTATCTCAATTATTGCCGTGTTGACCATGACTAGATTTGGCGTATTTTTCTTGACTGGCATGTTACTCATAACCGCTTTCATGCCCTTGATGCAGGGGGATGCTTTCCTCCTCGAAAGCAACGACGATTCCATCCAAGCAGGGCCCGATTCAAAGGGTGTTGAAGCAAAGACCTTTTCGGAACGCGATGCCGCTTTTGAAGGCAACGGAACGCCGGAGGACCCGTATCTGATTTATGATGCATGGGACCTGCAGAACATGACGAACAATCTTACCGCTCATTACGCGTTGGCCAACGACGTCAATGCTTCAATTACGTTTGACTGGAATGCGGAACAGGGTTTCACACCTGTGGGTAATTCTTCTTCACGTTTCCAAGGAAGCTTCGATGGTCGCAACTACATCATAACGGGACTTTACATAAACCGTTCCAGCACGGATTACGTCGGTTTGTTTGGATATGCCACTTCTTCATCTCAGATAATTAACGTGGGCATGGAAAATGCCATGGTTATGGGAAACTGGTATGTCGGCCCGCTTGTTGGCTGGACCGAAGGAACGGTAAACGCTTCCTATTCGTCGTTGCCCAAGGTTTATGGATATGCCCAGACCGGTGGTCTTATCGGGCTAAACTACCACGGGAATGTTTCGGATTGTCGGTCCGAAGACGTGGACGTGTATAGCTTTCGTGAAGGGGGCGGACTAATGGGTTCCAACGGTGGTCTTTTGGAAGATTCGCATTCTTCTGGAGAGGTGAACGGGAGCCAGAGGGCAGGAGGCCTTGTGGGTCAGAGTGTGGGGTACATCATCAATTCATATTCTCATGCCGACGTCATGGTTGAGAACAACGATGCCGGAGGCCTCGTGGGTTTTCTCGGAGACAGCGAGAATGAGGGAACGGTATTCAACTGCCATGCAACAGGCGAAGTATCAGCAGGCACCATCAACGCCGGTGGCCTGATTGCTTTTAACCAAGGCGGGCATGTCAACGCCTCTTATGCCACGGGAAACGTATCAGGCACGGAATCCGTTGGAGGACTTGTCGGGTACAGCAAGGCGGGCATAAACAACGATGGCCTTATTGAGAACGCGTACTCGGATGGAAATGTCGAAGGGACAACTCGGGTAGGCGGATTGGTCGGATTCATGGAAACCACGTCAATTGCCGATTCACATTCGAAAGCAGACGTTACTGGCCATGGAGACAAAGTCGGCGGATTCGCTGGTGAAAGTTCAGGCCAGATGGAAAAATGCTTTGCACACGGCAATGTTCTCAACACCGAAACCAGCACGACTTGGGGGTATACCGGTGGGTTCATTGGCCTAATGACCGGCGGGTCCATCGTCGAATCCTATTCATCAGGCGATGTCGCGGGGGCAGACCGGTTGGGTGGCTTTGCAGGCCAGCTTGACTCGGGAACCACAGTCGAAAGATGCTATGCCTCTGGAAACGTGGACGCAGGAGGTTACATCGGAGGTTTTGCTGGAGTCAACTACCCAGACCTTTACGATTGTTATGCCACCGGACACGTCCAGGGAACAGATAACTCCGTGATAGGCGGTTTCATAGGCGAATCTTACGGCGCGCTTCACAATTGCTACAGCACCGGGAGGGTTTCGGTCTCGGGAAGCAGTTCGACAATAGGTGGTTTGGTCGGAAGAGACAACGGAGCCACCTACATGAACTGCTTTTATGATAATCAGACCAGCGGTCAGACCACGAGCGACGGAGGAACCGGAAAAAACCTCACGGACATGATGACCAATACGACGTTCATGGATTCCGGATGGGATTTCAATACGACATGGTGGATGGTGTCGGGACAAACGAGGCCCTTCCTTCAGATGGAATGGAGCAGTGAAATACTAGCGGACCATCAAGTCCAGCTCATGGAGATGAACTTCACTACAGATTATACGCTTGAGTGTGACATTGACATGAGCGGTACGACGAATCCATCCAGCATGTGGGGGACCAACCTTTCTTCAGGCAAGGGCTTCTACTCCGTAGCAAACTATTTCCATTCAAGCCATTCTTCAAAATTCACCGGAACCTTTGATGGAAAAGGCAGCACCATCGAAAGCCTCTACATCAACAGGTCTGATGAGGATTACGTCGGTCTTTTCGGTTCGATTTCCACCGGTGGCACAGTTCGGAACGTGAATTTTGTCAACGGCACCATTGCCGGACGAGACGCAGTTGGCGGCCTTGTGGGCATTTTCGATGATGGAAAAGTGGAAAACGTTTCCATCAATGCCAACGTTCTTGGCAACATATACACCGGTGTATTGGCGGGATTGAATTACGCATTGATGACAAATTCCTCAGCAAGTGGACACATCGAAAACTCCGACTACCTGGGAGGCATTGCTGGAACCAACGGAAATGGCGCGGTAATCGAAAATTCCATTTCCGACGTTACCGTGGCGGGTTCCCAGCGCATAGGTGGCATTGCTGGTACGAATGACGGAATCATATCGAATTGCCAAGCAACAATCAGCGGAAGCGGTTATTCATACATCGGAGGCATCGCAGGGTCGAACACTGACACCATAAGCGATTCCCATGCAATGGTCAATATAACGGCCACGGCTCAGAATTCGTACATGGGCGGAATCGCCGGGTCGTCCTCTGGAACAATATCTGGAACCGAAGCTTCGGGAACCATTACCGGTCCGAATTATGTCGGCGGGGTCGCTGGAAACAGCGATGTCGGGGCTACTGTAATGGATTCGAGCGCTTCTGCCCGGGTCGAAGGAGATTATTTCGTCGGAGGGCTTGTAGGCAACAACCACGGAACGATAAGCAACGGTTCGACGGATGGTTCGGACTTGGTCGTAGGCCATAATTACCACACGGGCGGGCTTGTCGGCTGGAACGAGGGGACCATCAACCAATCCCATTCATCAAAAAATGTTGATGGCAATTCAAACGTGGGAGGATTGGTCGGATACAACACAAACGGCGGAATAGTGGAAAATTCATATGCCACGGGAAGCGTCCATGGAACCAGCATGCGCGTGGGAGGACTTGTCGGCAACCAGATTGGAAGCAATTACGATTCCAGCGTGATAGATTGCTTTGCCACGGGCGATGTCAATGGCACCGACATCCATGTAGGCGGTCTTGTCGGTTCAAACTCTTACGGGTCGATAATCAGGAGCCACGCTACTGGAAACGTAACTGGTGTGGACCAGATAGGCGGCCTGGTTGGATATAACCGGGGCCCGGTTACCGAGTGTCATTCAGATAACATGGTTACCGGCGAGGATTCCGTCGGTGGTCTGGTAGGCCAGAATTACCAGGGGTACGTTTACAATTCCACTTCAAAAAGCAATGTGCAAGGCATATACTACGTCGGTGGCCTTGTGGGAACGGACAAACAGGATTCCATGGTTGAAAATTCATACGCCACGGGCACCGCAAGCGGGGAATCCCATGTTGGTGGCATCTGCGGGTCTCATGAGTCAGGCAGCATCATCAAAGAATGCTATGCCATGGTCAATCTCACGGGAAATTCTTATGTCGGTGGAATAGCCGGGTCCGACAACATCGCTTCGGTGGAGAATTCATTTTACCACGAAACCATGCCCGAATGCGAATACTACAACCAGGGGAGTTTGCCCTTGAGTGACGCCGAGTTCGGCTCCATTGGCACCTTTGATTATGCAGGGTGGGACATCTCGATGACCAATACCACGCGCCAATATCCGTTCCTTTCATGGGAAGAAGGAGGGTCGGGTTCCGCTTGGCTTATCCAAACGAGTCCGAACGTTACTTACAACTTGACCATACTTGTAGAGGGAAACGGGACTACGGACCCAGCTGCAGGGACTTATGAGGTCTACGAGAACACCAAACTTACCCTGAATGCGCTCCCAGCCCAGTACCACTATTTTGAAAACTGGACCGGAGAAGTCAATTCGCAGAACAACCAAACCACAATCACCGTCGATGGAAACATGACTGTCACGGCCAATTTCAAACCGGTGAGTTCCCAGATACATACCTGGAAGGACCTGCACAACATCCGCTATTACATAACCGGCAATTTCACCTTGATGAACGACTTGAACGAAACGAGCCCCGGGTATGAAGAATATGTCAACACGACAAATGGTTGGGAACCCATTGGCGATTACAGTTATTCTTACGATGAGGAATTCTCAGGGCATTTCCATGGCCAGGGACATGAAATAAGTGGTCTTTACATATTTAGAAATGAAGATTACGTCGGTCTATTTGGTTCGATTACCGGGACCGTTGAAAACGTTCATCTCGTCGATGCAAACATAACGGGGACCTCATTTGCAACCGGCATACTTGCCGGAAACAACCAGGGCGTCATCTCAAACGTCTCCGTGGATGGTTATGTTCGAGGTTACGACGGCACAGGCGGTCTCTTGGGCGAAAATTACGGTTACGTCAATTATTCCTATTCATCAGGAACCGTTGAAGCCACAAGCTGGGGAACGGGAGGCCTAGTCGGATACATGTGGGAAGGCAGGATTTCACAATCCTTTTCTACATCCAATGTCACGGGCAACGAAAGCATCGGCGGCCTAGTAGGTGACAACACATTTGGTTGGATTGACAATTCTTATGCCCGTGGTTCCGTCAATGGTTATCTCAACGTAGGCGGACTCGTCGGACTTAACGGTTGGCAAGGTTCTTGGGGGGATTATCCCGGTTACATTGACGATTCTTATTCAACGGGATTGGTCGAAGGCCAATTCTCCGTCGGCGGATTGGTGGGATTCCTGGACGTTGGAAGCGCCAACAACAGCTTCTGGGACAACCAGACTTCAGGACTCGATTCAAGCGACGGCGGAACGGGATTGAACACTTCCAAGATGATGGCCCAGACCACGTTCACGGATGCCGGATGGAACTTTGAAAGCGTCTGGTGGATGATAGACGGCGAAACGTACCCCCGTCTCATCTGGGGCCTGGACGCGCCTTCAGCACCCAAGAATCTGCAGGCAATACCCGACAACGGTCTGGTCAACATTACCTGGACTCCACCCATGGACGAAATGGATTCCCTGATTTCCCAGTACATCATTTACAGAGGTACGGCAAGCGGCGACCTAAGCACATTGAACGTCGTTGATGCGGACACTACCTCTTATGCAGATACCGGGCTTGACGATGACCTTACGTATTTCTACCGGATAGGTGCGGTAAATCCCGCAGGCGAAGGAGCCCTTTCCAATGAAGTCAATGCAACGCCTCTCAGCATCTTCTCGGGTGAAGGAACCCTGGAGAATCCGTACCTGATTCACAACGTCTGGGAACTCCAGGCCATGACCACGGACCTTACGGCAAATTATGCACTGGCCAACGACATTGATGCCCTTCCGGCAGTTAGTTGGAACAACGGGGCCGGATTTGTTCCGGTGGGCTACGACAATTCGGAATCCTTTGCAGGCGGATTCGACGGACGGAACCATACGATAAACGGACTGTTCATCGACAGGTCGGACGCTGACAACGTCGGTCTTTTCGGATATGCCGGACCAGAAAGCATCGTGAAGAATGTTGGATTGAAAGATGTGACCATCATGGGAAATAACGACGTGGGTGGTCTGGTAGGAAATAACGTAGGAACGATTGAGAATGCTTTTTCCACGGGAAATGTTACCGGAAGCGCACGGGTAGGCGGTCTTGTCGGAGAGAATACAGGCACGACGGCCACCATAGCCCGAAGCTATTCACGGGCGGATGTGACTGGCACCATGATGAACGCGGGAGGTCTTGTGGGAAGCAACGGTTGGGATGCCGTGGTAGTAAATTCATATGCAACGGGAAGCGTCGCCGGAGATTTCTACGTCGGAGGACTGGTAGGAACCAATCGAGACGGGGCCATAATCAACACGTCATACTCTGCAGGACACGTAACCGGAACGAGTTCGGCCGGCGGTCTAGTGGGGATCAACGA
This sequence comes from uncultured Thermoplasmata archaeon, assembly GCA_964588345.1. Classification (GTDB taxonomy): domain Archaea; phylum Thermoplasmatota; class Thermoplasmata; order CAZPOY01; family CAZPOY01; genus CAZPOY01. The sequence continues at coordinate 2,485 of CAZPOY010000045.1, read as the reverse complement.
TTCGGCATACGAATACGCCTCCTTCTGGGACAACCAAACAAGTGGAATGTCCCAAAGCCAGGGCGGAACCGGACTCAACACGACCCAGATGAAGACCCAGTACACCTTCACCAATGCTTCCTGGGATTTTGAAGGCACCTGGTGGATGGTCGAGAACGTTACCTACCCGCGTTTCATCTGGCAAGTCGCCATGGTTGAAATCGAAACTGCAGGTGGAACGGAAATAGAAGCGGGCGACATCCTGAATTTCACGGCAAAAGCATACGACGGGGACGGATACCTGATGACCGATGATGCAACCGACTTCATCTGGGAAAATGCTGACATGAACGGCGTTTTCAACGAAACGGTAACCGGCGAATATGACGTGATGGCAACGTTCAATGGCGTATCGTCTTCCCCCATTGTGGTGACCGTAGTCCCAGGGGACGTTGAGACAATCGAAATCGAACCGTCTTTGAATCAGATTACGGGCATTGGGATTTCCATCGACTTCAACGCCACGGCATCTGACGCATATGGCAATGTGATAACCGATGATGATGCTGATTTCATATGGGAGAATGCCAGCGCCGACGGTTTGTTCAATCAGACGGAATTAGGCGATTATGCCGTTGCAGCATTCTTTGGGAATGAAACCTCTTTCACTGTGACGGTTTCCGTGATAGACAACGTGGCGCCCACGGCAGATGCGGGACCCGACCGCGTTGCCCAGGTCAACGGTACTTTTACCTTCAACGGGAGCGGTTCAACGGACAACATAGGCATTGACAATTACACTTGGACCTTCGTTGACGTTGCCGAACAAACGCTTCACGGCGTTTCGCCGTCCTTTGTTTTCACTCAGGCAGGAACGTATCTCGTTACGTTGAACGTCACGGATGAAGAAGGTAACTGGGATGCAGATTCGATGCGGGTTTTCGTAGGCGATTACACCTTTACTGAAACCCTGTCACACGGTTGGAACCTCATATCGATTCCGACGAATGAAACCGATTATTCCATTGAAGGAATCTTCCATTCCTTGGAAGGCAAGTTCGACCAGGTCCAAACCTACGACTCGCTCAACAAGGAGTGGCTATTCTATGGTACCGACCGGCCTGCGTTCCTCAACACGCTGAACATCCTTTCACCGGGAATGGGCATCTGGATACACATAACCGAAGTTGATGGGGCTCAATGGGCATTGGAAGGCACGCCACATGATTCGCCCGTCGCCATCGAATTGACGGAGGGCTGGAACCTCATAGGATATCCGACCCTGGCGGAAGGCCAAACGATAAACGACGTATTTGCCGGTATTTCGTGGGACATGATTCAGATGTGCAACCAGTCCCAAGAATACAATCTGGTATACCTGCCGGGATGGTATGAAATGGAGCCAGGCCGCGGATACTGGGTTCACGTCACTATGGATTGTGTCCTGACTGTGTAGGCAAAAAAATTTCAGGGCGGGAAGCGGTTTTTCCGCTTCCTGCTCTTTTTTTTTATCTTTCTCAATCTTCCTGAATCTCTTCAAGCTTCTTTTTCAAAGATTCTTCCCTTCTCTTGAGGCTCTCCATCTGCCTTTTTATCCTCTCCGCCTTCTCCTTTTTTCGGGATTCCAGATTTTTCCCTTTCGCCTTGATGATTTTCTTGACGCGTTCTTTTTCCTTTTCACTTGCATCATCGTCCATTTCGAAATGGAAATCAAGTTTCTCAAGGGATTCCATTATGTCCTCCACCATCTCTGGAATGGCCTGGCGGATGTCTTCGGCCGCCTCCTCCATGTCCTCGATGATTTCTTCATGCATCTCGGAAAGCTCGGGTTCTTTCTCATGGAACCTCTTCACGGCCAACTTTATTTGACGTTCGGCATCCTTCAGAGCGGGTTCAAGTTGTTCAAGGGCATTTTTAATCTCCTTTTCAATGTCCTCAGAGACTTCTCCTTGGCAGATGATTCTCTTTTCCACCCTTGCACCTTTGCCCGGCGTTTCCGGGGGTGTTGGTGGCGACGGAGTTTCTGGAGGGGCAGTTTTTTCCGGATGCTCGGCATCATCATTATCATCATCCGACACGTTTTCTTCGTCAGAATCAAAATCGTTCCGCTCGCTTTCTTCTTTTTTTTCCGTTTCCAGTCTTTCTTCCAAACTTTCCATCAATTCCGTATATACTTCCTCGGAGACTTCTCCGTTTTCGTATCTCTTTTCCAATTTCTCGATGAGTTCTGATATGTTCGACATCTTTTCACCGTAAATGGATATGCAATGAAGATATAGAAGAAAAATCATAAAAATTTTGGCGAGAAAACCTAATTCTCCGGAGACTTTATCCAATTTTGTGTTGATAACATCAAAAAAGGGGTAGAAAAAGTCCTCTCTCGACTTTCTCCGAAAGCCTCAATCGAATCCCGTTCAAATCCCCTAGCATTTTCAGAATAAAAAACGCGAGAAATGTCACGAAAAGAAATTTCGATAGCGATACTGCAACGTATCGCCTGTTTTTT
>CAZPOY010000044.1:0-12470 GCA_964588345.1 uncultured Thermoplasmata archaeon | reverse complement strand
AGTTGTATTGCGTTCCGGGGGTTTCCAGTCAGCGGTTCTATGCCTTACCTTTACGGCCATTCCCCTTTCCCTCTTCATCAATTCAGAATGGCCCCTCTTGGCTGAACCAAAGGCGATGGGAACACCGTCAGGAGCCAGAAGACTAACTTCGTCTTCGACCTCTATGGAAGTTGAGGCGTCAATCACGCCGACGCCCAGGAGATTGGAACTTTTCAATATCGGTTTCACCGCTCCCTGGTCCACGACCACCCACTTTCGGGGTTTTCCTATCATGAAATGAACAAATTCTCCTCGTGGAAGAAATGAAAGACCATTTTCTAAAGAATGCCGTATGGCGCCAATTACCTTGCCACCAACGATGACCTCGTCCAGCCGGTCTTCAGAAGGTGCAGCGTTCAGCAAAATGGGAGAAATAGAAAGAATGCGGAGAGCCGTTTCATGGTTGAACGATTCTTCTACGACCTTTTTCAGAATGTTCAGGTCGCCTTCAAAAGCAGGACGTACGTCGCCCGGTGGCGTGTAATCAACCTTTTCCGTTCCATTGCCGCATCTTGCACATTTTACATTCTGAAGATAGGGGATGTTGCATTTAACGCACCAGGAAAGGCGCATGGGTCCAAGTCGCGGAGCGGGTGTCACAAAGGACCCAATGCGTAGGTTGTCTAAACGTTTTTTCCTGATTTTGCTTTCACACGGAATAATCCGAGAGTTCGTATTCCGTAATGAGTTCACCCGTGTTTTTGTACTCGCTTATCTTAACGAATCCTTTGGCGTCAGATGAAAAATAAGCGATGTCGTAATCACCTGATTCCTGGTCAACCCGTTTTATCTTATAACAATCAAAAGTGCCGGCAGGGACCGTCACTTCTTCTTCCGCAAGTACTTCGTATTCCGTTGTCTTGTTGTCGTGATTCGTATCGTTGAAATATGGTTCACCGTTGAACGTTATTTCCGTCTTCATGATGCCGTATTCTTCGATGGTCCAGGTATCGCCTACTTCGTAATCATCGGGCATTTCATCACCCGAATATTCCATTTCCATGGACGTTTCCATCAGGAAAGTGCCGTTACCCATCCACGGGTCTTCAATATCGCCTTGTGCGCTGTATTCCATGTAATGTAGATGCTGCCAGGAATCACCCTTTGCCGTTCCTTCCATGTTTAGTTCGTAATCATCGAAAAAGAAATTGTCAAATTCAAACGTGAATTCGTTCATCTCCATTCCGTTGTAAGTGACATCCGTTGAAATGACTTCCACGGTAAGGGTTGATACGTTTCCATCTTCGGTCATCTCATAGGTCCATGTATCGCCGACTTCTAGTTCATCTCCCGTCAATTCATCAAGTATGTCATCCAGTATGCATCCTGCTGAAAAAGCGGTAAGTCCGACTACCAACAGCATGCTTATGGCAAAAGCCAATTTTTTGTTCGTCATTATTACACCATGACAAAAAGAATGTTGTGGCTATATAGATGTTTGTATCTTATATGAACGCGTTTCACCGAAATCGGGCACCCAAACCTTTACGCCTCCGTTGTTCTCGTTCTCCGCATGTTCCAACAATTTTCTGGGTGCCAAGTCCAAGGGGTCGTCTGCAAGGTCAAAGGTCCCCCAGTGAATGGCCATGACGTTCTTCGACCTCAAAAGCTTGCTCGCCTTTAGAGCATCCTTGGGGCCCATGTGGACCCTTTCCATGAACCATGCGGGAAGATAAGCACCAATGGGAAGGAGCGACAGGTCAAAGGGTCCAAGCTCGTCTCCTATCAACTTCATCTCTTTGAAAAAACCGGTATCACCCCCGAAAAAAACCTTTTTGTCTCCTTTTTCAAGTACGAATGTGGCCCAAAGGTCCCGGTTCCTTGAAGAGAAGACCCTCTGAGAAAAATGCTTTGCTGGGGTGCAGGTTATTTTGGTTCCTTCAATGATGGCGGAGTCACCCCAATTCATCTCAATCACATCGCCTTTGACCTTCCCATCTAGATGGCGTTTGTTCCCTTTAGGAACCATGAAGGTCGTTCCGTTTTCCATCCTTTTCAGGGTTCTCAGGTCCATGTGATCGTAATGATTATGTGAAACGATGACGATGTCCACCGGTTTTATATTTTCCAGGGGAACACCGGGTCTCGATTGTCGTTTGGGACCTGCAAAGGTCACTGGGGACGCCCTTTTTGACCATATTGGGTCCGTAAGAACGGTGGTCCCATTGATGTTGAGATGAACGGTATTGTGTCCTATCCAGGTAGCCGTCAAACCATTTTCTCCTTTTTTTTCCATGGCTTCATAATCAGGGTCGCCGTAATGGAAATCGTACTTCTCTGGCCTATCAGGTTTTTTTCCTTTCAGACGTTCAATGACGCCCCACTTGAATACATCTATGTAACTATGCTTCCTGCCTGTAAATGGATTGGCGAAACTTTTGCCTTTTTGCCGCGGCTTTATCTGTTTCAGAGTCTTCATTTCTTCCTGAAAAAAGGTATTGATTAATGAACATTTCTTCTAAATGAACAAGGCAAATTTTGATTAACGACCTCTTCAATTGCGTTGTGTGAAAATACTCATCGTAGGATGCGGAGCCATGGGAACCCTATTTTCCAGCCACCTTTCCAAAGCAAACGAGGTCTTTCTTCTTGTCAAAGAGGAACAATTAGAACCCTGCCGGAAAGGATTAAGTGTCGATGGCAAGAAGACGACTGGAAAAATGAACATCATCGCATCACCTGGAAAGGAAGACTACGACATGTGCATAATCGCCGTAAAATCATACGACGTTGGTAGTGTCATTCAGGAATTGGAAAAAAACTGTGGCGTTCCACCCGGTTTCCCTCTTGTTCTCCCTCAAAATGGCTTGAAACATCTTGGTCTGCTTGAAAACTCATCTTTCGATTCCGTATTGATGACGGTTACTTACGGTGCCACTTCAAAAAGTCCCTGCTGCATCGAAACGGGCGGGGAGGGCGTGATAAAGGTCGCCAACTTCCAAGGTCCTGAAGAGAATGCTGAAATGGTAACCCGTGCTTTTTCAAACGTTGGATTTAGGGTTGAGAGAAATGCCGATGCTGGCAAAATCGTATGGGAGAAAGCGGGCATAAACTGCCTCATCAATCCGATTACCGCACTCCTTGAAGTCAAAAACGGACGCCTTCTCGAATTAGAAGAAACGAAAATGCTTATGAAAAAACTAGCCATTGAGGTTGAGAAGGTATCCCGAAGCATAGACATAGAATTGGATGACATTTATGGAAAGGCAAAAGAGGTGTGTAGAAAGACAAGGAAGAACCGTTCCAGCATGCTGCAAGACATCATAAATGGGAGGAGAACGGAGATATGTTCGCTGAACGGCACTGTTAGCAAGATTGGCAAGATGAACGGCATCCCCGCCCATTACAATGGTTATCTATCAGACCTCGTACTGGCAAAATCATCCAAAATGGAAGATTGTGATTAACGGGTCATGAGGGATTATGCACGAAGATTGCACTTTCACCGACCTTCCACCCAACCTTTTAATAATGACCCACAATAGCCATTCCGAATGTCAAAGCTTATAATATGTGAGAAAAACAACGCCGCCCGGCGAATTTCCCAGATACTTTCGGGTAGAAGTGCAAGAAGGAGCAAGGGGAAAACGCCAATTTACAATTTCACCAAGAACGGTGAGGAATACCACGTCATTGGTCTAAGGGGCCATGTGACAAATCTTGATTATCCCAAGGAACTTAACGACTGGAGGAAAACGCCCCTTGAAGAACTAATAGAATCGAACCCCAATCTCAATGTTTCCAATCCTGCCAGCGTCGGCCTGCTTCGTTCGCTATTGAACGATGTTGATGACATCATCATTGCAACCGATTACGACCGTGAGGGCGAACTCATAGGCGTTGACGCACTATCTGTTTCAGGTGGAGACCCCGAGACGTCCAAGAGGGCAAGATTCTCCGCTTTAACGAATAACGAGGTGATGACAGCCTTTGATAATCTAGGCGAAGTTGACATGAACCTTGCCAACTCAGCAAAATCGAGGAATTACATCGACCTTGTTTGGGGGGCCGTCCTCACACGATACATGTCAATTTCATCTGGGATGATGGGACATGATTATCTCTCCATTGGGAGAGTACAAACCCCCACGCTTGCCCTCATCGTAGATAGACACAAGGAGATAGAAAACTTCGTTAGCCAGCCGTTTTGGACCATAATCGTTAAATTGGACAAAGACGGAAACCGCTTCGACGTCAAGCACATTGACAATCCGTTCTATGAAGAAGAAAAAGCTGAAAAAATCATGGAAACGCTCAAAGAAACTGAAAAAGCGGTGGTGGAGGATTTCTCCAAAGAGGTCGTAAAAGAGTATTCGCTCTGGCCCATGAACACCACCGAGTTCATCAAAGAAACGTCATCCAAACTGCGCATAAGGTCCTCTACGGCTATGAAAGTTGCAGAAGACCTATACATGAAGGGAAAAATTTCCTACCCCAGAACGGACAATACTCAGTATCCCCGTGGCACGCCTCACAAATCCATATTGGCGAATTTAAAGAAGGGGCATTTCAAGAAAGAAGCAGAAAAAATTCTGGCACAGGACAAGATAATCCCGCGAAAAGGAAAGAAGAAGACGACGGACCATCCACCCATTCATCCCGTGGACAATGCTGGAAAAGACAAACTTTCGTCTCTTGAATGGAAGGTTTACGAACTCATCGTGAGACGTTATCTTTCCACGCTCGCCCCCCCTGCCGAAGTGGAAAAACGAAATGTACGCGTTTCCATAGCGGGAGAGATACTGGAAGGAAAGGGCGCCACGGTCATATTCGAGGGTTGGCGGGAATACTATAAGCCATATCTAAAGGACAAGACCGGCGACGTTCCAGACCTTTCCGTTGGTGAAGAATTGGACATATATCGGCGCAACAAAAAAGAAGACAAAACGAAACCTCCATCACATTACTATCACGGTACTCTCATCGTCGAAATGGAGAAAAAGGGGCTTGGAACCAAATCCACAAGACACGAGATGATAAACAAGCTTCAGAAAAGAAAGTATCTTCACGGCAGTTCCCGTCTTGAACCGACGCCTTCGGGCATCGCTCTAATCGAAGTCCTTGAGAAGAACGCTCCCATCATTACCAAGCCCGACATGACCGCAGAACTCGAAGAAGAGATGGACGAGATAAAAGAAGGGAGAAAAGAGTTGGGTGAAGTCATCGAGGATTCGAAGAACAAACTCCGCTTCGTTCTCAGCGAACTTAAAGAGAAGCAAGAAGCGGTCCGGAAAGACATAAGAGAGGCCCTTTCCGAACAGCATGTAATAGGGGCATGTCCCAATTGCGATGAGAAACTTGTAATCCGAAAATCCCGAAAGGGACAGTTCATCGGATGTAGGGGCTACCCCGAATGCAAGACCTCGTTTCCTCTTCCCAGGGGGTCCAAGGTCGAGACCACCGAAGAGATTTGCGAAGAATGCGAACATCCCATGGTCAAGGTGACGGGAAACCGGGCCAAAAAAGGGCTCATATGCATCAATAACCAATGTCAAACGCACAGAGAAAGGGATTACGTCGGCGTTTGCCCCAAATGCGGGTCCGACCTCATGATAAGGGTCGGTCGAAGCGGCAAAAGGTTCGTCGGATGTTCCAATTATCCCAAATGCAAGAACTCATATCCACTGCCACAAAGGGGAAAGGTCGAAATAACTGATGACTTGTGCGAAGAGTGCGGACTTCCCGTAGTAAAAATCATCACCAAAGGGAGAAAACCGTGGGTGAAATGTCTTGACATGAACTGCGGAAAGGACAAGAAAAAGAAGAAAAGCAAGAAAAAGAAATAATCCGCTTCAATGCGGTTTATTGCTTTCTCGATTCCTTGGCTTTGGGTCTTAGCCCCTTGTATCCACATTTCCTGCACTTTTTTGCCTTGGGCGGATTCCTGGCATCGCATTTCATGCAGATCCTCTTGTTGAGCAGACGCTCTTCGGCTTCGGGAAATCTAGCCATTAAGCCCTCTTATTGACAAGTTGTATATAAACCTGAGGACGAAAATCAGAAATCGTGCTGAAATCTTAGCGTGACGAACAACGGGTCGAACCATTAAGGAAATTACTGGATTATGCCGTGGCCAATGAGATGGTATTTTCCTGAAAATCTACTTGAAATGGCCACCCTCTGACCTTCATCGGCGCATATAGGTATCTTCAGCACGACATCGGCAATCCCTTTTCTTGCGCTCTTCACCACTCCCACGGTTTTTGACGTTCCCACGGAAAGCAACAAGGGGTCCCGGGTTTTTATCTCGGGTATTTGCACGTCTGTGCCTAATCCCACTACGCTGTCAAGAAGATGCGTTTCCATGGTGAATTCGTTTCGGACCTTTGGGAGGGTACCGGGTTTTCCGGCAAGTCTTCCTGCGAGATTGTCGGATTTTGTATAGGATGGGTCAAGGGAGGTCCCAATGGCAATGAGTCCCCCGGGACCGACCTTTTCCCGGTTCTCGCCTCCTGCAAAAAGTGAGGTTATTTCGGTCGTCAGTGGTTGCCACTCATTTTCCTCGTCCCTCATTCCAGGTGCTATTTCTATCTCTTCACCGACCTCGATGTTTCCTTGCTTGAGCGAACCTCCGAGTATCCCTCCTTTAAGGTCCTTTATTTTCGTACCTGGGTTGTTTATGTCAAAGGAGCGCGCTATAAACATCCTCATATCCGCTTCGGTGTTCCTTTCGGGCGTCGGGATGAATTCTTCGATGGTCTTTATTAGAAAATCCAGATTCGTATCGCGATGGGCTGAAATGGGTATGATGGGGGCGTCTTGGGCAACGGAACCCTTAAGAAAATCTCTTATCTCCTGATAATTTTCCATTGCCTCTTTTTCTTTTACCAGGTCTATCTTATTCTGCACAACGACGATATTTTCTACACCTGTGACATTGAGGGCCATGAGATGTTCCCTGGTCTGGGGCTGTGGGCATTTTTCGTTCGCCGCAATTATCAGTATCGCACCGTCCATTATGGCCGCTCCCGAAAGCATCGTCGCCATAAGCGTTTCGTGTCCAGGGGAATCGACAAATGATATGGCCCGGAGGAATTCACATTCGCTTCCGCATTCAGGGCATTCTTTTTCTACGGTGTAACAACTTGGTTCGTCGCATTCGGTACATTTGTAAAAAGCCGTATCAGCATACCCCAACCTAATGGATATGCCGCGCTTTATTTCTTCAGAATGCCTGTCCGTCCACTCGCCTGAAAGTGCTTGCGTCAGGGTCGTCTTGCCATGGTCGACGTGACCTATGAGCCCAATGTTCACTTCAGGTTGTTTCTGGACATTCATGCTTTATTCCTCTTTTTGGTTGATGAGGTCATCAATGGACTTCGAACCGTGCTTTACGATTGTTAGATTTATCTGAAAGATGTCGTTGGTGACCGTGTTGCCCCTGACAGACTTTTTCTTTCTCTTGCCTTCCCTGTCGGGGTGAAAACCTGTGCTTTTGGAAAGCATTATCCTTCTCTTCCTTCCTCCTGGGAAATCGTTCCTCATTGGGAAGCCGTTCTCGTCGCTCCCTCCCGTTATCTTGAGCTTGTAACCAGGAAGGGAAACGAAGACGCCGTCTACCTCGTCGCCTATCTTCTTTCCGATGAAAGTGTTGTAATTCTGTCCCGATATGACCATCTTATATGACTTTCCAGTCTTGGGATTGCTTATGTTTGTTTTGAACTCCGGCATGCTATCACCTTGGATTTCGACTTTGGGCAAAGGGTCTTTCTTTATAAATATAGCGGGTTGGAACGTCAATTTTAATAGGCCAACGTGTTTTGTCTAGCCATGGAGAAACCAAACATCATACTGGTCACCGTCGATTCCCTGAGGGCCGACCATCTCAATCCTTATGGTTACAAAAAAAACACTAGTCCCTTTCTGGAAAAATTCTCAAAAGATTCATGGACTTTTCTCCAATCGTACTCCACGGGACCCAACACCCATCCTTCCTTCCCTGCCATACTCACTTCAACATACCCTTCACTCTTCCCCAGGGGTGAAACGTCAGGTTATCTCGAAAAGGAAAGAACGGTAATTTCTGAGATTTTGAAAATGAGAGGGTATGCTACTTCAGCATTCCATTCTAATCCTTTTCTTTCAAAATATTTCGGATACGACAGGGGCTTCGACCGTTTTGAGGATTTCATGATAACGGAAAGAGCCAGCAAGGAAAAGAGTAGAAAGAAACCGCTGTTCAAGAAGATGCAAAGGTTCTGGGACCTGGCCGTACTGAAAAAACCCCCATTCGCAAGGGCAAAACAGGTCAATGGGGAATTCGAGAAATGGGCCACTGATGCAAAGGAGCCCTTCTTTTCGTGGGTTCACTACATGGATGTTCACATGCCCTACCTTCCTCCCAGGGGTTATCTCCCCAAGGTGGGCGAGCGTGAGATATCACATATTTCGCAACTACGCCTGGCAAATAGGATGACAAACCCGAAAACAAGGACAAAATTTTCGGAAAAAGAGGTTGGAAAATCGATATCATTGTATGATGCCTCCATCCGCTATGCCGACGATTGCTTCAAGCGCCTTGTTGAATTTGTTGAGAACAGACCGGAGAGGGACAGCATTATCATCTTCACGTCGGACCACGGGGAGGAGTTCATGGAACACGGCAGCATGGGCCACACGCAGAAATTCTACCAGGAACTCATCAGGGTTCCCCTATTTGTGAAAGGACCTAATACACGGGGGAAAAAAATATCTGCACGCGTAAGTCTAATAGACCTCCCCGTCCTCATTCTTGAACTGGTCGGGCAGGACGTACCTGATTCATTTCAGGGACGGTCCATTCTTGGAAGGATGTATTCAGGAGGTGATGCACCGGTATTTGCCGAAACTAACACGAAAAAAGGCGTGTATGGTGCGATAATCGACGATAAATACAAACTCATTTCCACGGAAAAAAAGGAACTCTACGACCTTGAGACCGACCCTGGCGAAAAGACGAACCTGATTCAGCAAGAGCCAGACGTTGCCAAAGACCTCAACGAGAAGCTGGAACGGCATTTTGAAGATAACCTGGTTCACAAAAAGAAACTGGAAGCTCAAGGCAAAGTGGGACAGATAAGGGACGTTGCCAAGAAGATAAAATTGTAAATGTCCCACGATACTAATTTTGTAATTTAGAAAACGCACCGAATTTTCCTTATTTGTCCTGGCCCAAAAATGCCCTAAGTGCCGCATGAGAAGCCCGAACGTGCCTGTTTCCTTCGTTGATGACATGTAAGTCGTGTCCGGGATAAACGCCCTTGACGTCATAATCGAGAAGTTTTTCAATAGACCCTGCCAACTTTTGAGAGTCTCCTCCCGGTAGGTCGAAACGTCCAAAGGCCCCAAAGGTGAACAAGGTATCACCTGTGACCATGTCATTCGTTTTTTGATTGTAATAGCAGACGGACCCGATGCTGTGACCGGGGGTGAAAATGACCTCCCAAGAATGTTCGTCCTGTGAAAATACGTCTCCGTTGGAAATGCGTCGGCTGCACAAATTCGTTTCGTCGTGACCGATTGTTGGAACGGACAATAATTTCGAAAGTTCCTTGGCACCTCCCGAATGGTCCTTGTGTTCATGCGTCAAAGCGATGGCAACAAGTTTCCTTCCATTTAGATTGCCATTTATGCGTTTTGAGAAGAGTTCAGGGCGTCCTCCCGACCCGCTGTCAAAAAGAACGGCTTCCTCATTCCCCAATGCCAGAAAAACGTTGCCGTCGGGCCAGGAACCGGCCAATTGAATGAATTTCATTTTTTCGTTATGGAATGTTTCTGAGCGGGTATAAACTTAACCCGTTGAATTCAATTTTAATGGATTCTTCCGGTCTCCTTTTCGACGGCTTTCAGAATCTCTCCGCTCTTGACAACTTCGCTCATCCGGTTTAAGTCGTTGTACGTTGGACGGTCTTCTTCGAGTGGTTCGACATGTTTGCGTATCACGTCATAAGCAATCTTGTTCGCTGGCGAAGCATCTTCGGGGCCACGGAACTCCAACGCTTGAGCTGCAGCGATTAATTCGATGGCCAGTACTCTCTGTGCATTCTCGATGATCTGGCCGGTCTTGATGGCCGTGGTCATGCCCATTGAAACGAAATCTTCTTGGTCCGCTGCAGCCGGAATGGACCCGGTCGCCGCAGGATGTGACATGACCCTGTTTTCGCAGACAAGAGACCCGGCGGTATATTGAGTAAGCATTAGTCCGGAATACATGCCAGCACCTTCGGTAAGATAAGCGGGGAGTCCGACGCTCAATGCGGGGTTCATCAACCTGTTCAAGCGTCTTTCAGAAAGAGCCGCAACGGTGGTCATGGCAGTACCCACGTTTTCCAAAGCTAATGCCATGGGGGTGCCCTGGAAGTTTGCACCGGATATCACCAGGTCTTCCTCTGGGAAAAAGGTGGGGTTGTCAGCGCATGCGTTTAGTTCCGTTTCCATCATGTATCTGGCCCACTTCAGCGAATCCCTGGCCGCTCCTGCTACCTGAGGTATGGACCTCAATGAATATGCGTCCTGGACCTTCTTCTTCGCTTTGGCCAGTATCTTGCTATCCCGGAGAAGATTTCTCAGGTTCTCCGCGGTTTTAATGGCCCCTGGAAAACCTCTCAATTCGTGAATGCGTCTATCGAAGGCCATTGTGTTGGCATGGAGCACCTCAAGGGTCATGGAGGCAGCGATGTCATGCTGCTTCATCCATTGTTGTGAATCGTGGACGTGAAGACACCCCATTCCAGTTATGCAGTTGGAACCGTTTATGGTTGCAAGGCCGTCCCTTTCCTGGTAGATGACGGGTTCGATTCCTGCTTTTTCCAGTCCCGTTTTTGAGGGCATGCGTTCGCTCTTGTAGAATACTTCGCCTTCGCCCATTAAGGAAAGAGCCATCTGTGACATGGGGCTTAAATCTCCACAGGCGCCGACGGACCCCTTCTGGCACATTACCGGACTAACGCCCTTGTTAAGCATTTCCAACATCGTATTTGTTATCTTCAAGCGCATGCCCGAATGCCCGTGGCAGTGAACAGATATCCTAGAGAGCATGGCGGCCCTTGCATATTCTTCTTTCATGGGCTCACCGATGCCTGCAGCATGGGAATAAATGAGGTATTTCTGAAATTTTTTCACCTGATCCTCGCTTAGTATGACTTCAGCCAGTTCTCCTATGCCCGTATTTACGCCATACATAACCTCGCCTTCGGCCATCTTCCTTTCCAAAAGATCCCTGCATTTTTTAATGCGCTTTTCGGAATCTGGATGAAGCTTAACTTCTTCATTCCCTCTGGCGACTTTGACAACATCTTCAACGGTGAGTCCTTTTCCTGTAAGTTCAAGCGTCATGATTAACCCGGTTGGAAATGGCAAGATGGAGAAAAAGGTTTGGTGTCAGAACAACCTCTCCTGAACCATATTCAACTCCACATACTCCTTTTCCTCAACGGCTTGGGGAACGTTGCTGTCGCCATATCTGTTCTTTAGTATCTCTTTGGAAACCGGGTGAAAATCCAATTTTCCTGAAGGAAAAGGAACGGCAAACGGTTCAAGGTCCTTTTCTTCATCTACACCTTCTAACCACAACCCAATCGACTCTTTTTCCAGAATGACCGGCATGCGCGGGTTCTTGTCATGAAGGCGTGCGAGCTCATCGTTGGCTACAGTCGTCAATACGGAAAAGGTCCTGTATCGCCTCGAAGTCCTTCCATCCTTCCATTCGTCCCATATCCCTGCCAGTGAAAACGCTTTTCCGTCGTGTCTATATATGTAATAGGGATATTTTCTTCCTTCCACGTCCTTCCATTCAAAAAAACCGGTGACGGGAACGACGCATCGCTTGTCGCGTATTGACTGCCGAAATAACGGTTTTTTCCAGACAGTTTCTATTCTGGCATTGAAGGTCTTGAAGCGAAGTTCCTGTGCCTGTGCCGTGTTCTTGGTCCACCGCGGTATCAAACCCCACGTCGAATTACGCGCCTGACCGGGATTCGAATCGAGAATGGTGGGCAAAAGCGGAGTGTTGAAAGCCGAAGCGTGGTATATTGGCAGTGGAATGTTTTGTCCCACGGAAATCGCATCGAAATGGTCCTCCATCTCCGCCCTTTCCATAATCAACGCAACGCTGTAACACACATTTTCACTTCCCTAAATTAATTCTAAACCATTGGATTTTGCATAATCGACTGCACATTTATATTCTTTTCTTGTCAATCGACGATTCAGTTTGGGATGATTTTCAGCATGGTATTCCGGCCGGTACTGGTCCATGACATTTATCGGAACTTCACCGTATTGAGAAAGAAAATCCATGATGGGATAAGTGCAGCATTCCAAATGGCCCGGAAGAACGAGATGTCGGACAATCACGGACCCTTTTTCTAGGGCTTTTTCATGATTGCAAGAAACCACTTCCCAATAATCAGGTATGCATGAAAGACGTTGAGCACAATTGTCATTGCCATATT
>CAZPOY010000043.1:0-12546 GCA_964588345.1 uncultured Thermoplasmata archaeon | reverse complement strand
TTGGTGGGATTTTTTCGTGTGAGTGCTCTTGGAGTGAGCACAGGAAAAATTCCTTGAACGCCTTCATTCATTCTTGTTTTAGGGGTGGGTAGAAGCGAATATATGTATGGAGGGCGGAAGGTTGGCGGGTAATATGCTTGGTTACCAAAACCCCCTGAGGAAATTTTCGCCCACGTTTTGCCCGAAGGGGAAAAGGTGGGGGTCAAAAGGTGGGGGTCATTCCATTTCCCAAGGCGTTCTTCCCATGCTGTCACGTATGGTAGGGCGGTTTTCCCTTGCCATGCGAAGTGTCTCTTTGGATAAATCAGCCGTCACCGTGTCTTCTTCGTAGTATTCGCCCTTGGCCAGCGTATTGCCCCTGGGTCCAATTACGGCGTTGCCTCCCCAAAAAACAAGATTGCCCTGGGTGCCCACCACATTGGCATATGCGAAATATATCGTGTTTTCAATGGCCCGGGTCGCCATCACCTTTTCGAAGAACGGACGGGTGGCTGAGGGTGATGCCGATATGCACGCGACAAAGTCAGCACCCATCATGGCGTATGCTTTCGTGAGTTCAGGGAAGAATATGTCGTAGCAGATGATTGTTCCGAAACGGAACCCGTCCTGCTGGAACAAGGGAAGGTCGTTACCTTCACCAAAATAGAATCTTTCTTCGAACGGACCGAAATTCACCGGGTAGGTTTTGTCGTAATAATCTAGTTCTCCTTTGGGCGATGCATATACCGCACTATTGTAAAGATGCCCGCTAGCGGAGTCGTCCTTTCTCACCATTCCAAAGAGAATGCCCTTGCCCGAATTTTCCGCTATCGAGGCAATTTCCTGACTGGAAGGACCGGGGATGGTCTCAGCCAATGAAAAAAAATCGTCCCTTATGACGTAGCCCGTGAGAAATGCTTCGGGGAATATGACAAGGTCGGCGTCGGTATCCTTTACGGCCTTGCGAATCATTTCTATGTTCTTTGACTTGTCTTTCATTTTGCTGAAACGCTGGCATAAGGCAATGCGCATGTTATCGCTGGAAAATTGCGGTCCACCTATTTAAGAAAAGGGATGAGGTCAAGGGTTGGGGATTGTGTTGGCGGGAAAAATGCGATGATTTCATTTTTGTTGTGAGCGCCCGTCTAGAGGCGCATTCTTGTAGAAAAATGGGTGGGAATATGTAAAAATATGCGCGGAGGGGGACGGGTTGTGGGAAAAGAATTGATATGATTTTCATTTTTGTGAGCGCCCATCTAGAGGCGCATTCTTGTAGAGAAAATGGGTGGGAATATGTAAAAATATGCGCGGAGGGGGACGGGTTGTGGGAAAAGAATTGATATGATTTTTCTGGTTTTTGTGAGCGCCCATCTAGAGGCGCATCCATAATGAAAAACTTGGGTGGGAAAAAGAAAATATAAGCATGGAGGGGGCGGTAAGGTGGAAAAATATCCGGGAAGGTGAACATATAAACGTGGAGGGGGAGGATTGTGGGAAAATATGTGGTGATTTTTTTTCTTTTTTTTATTTATTGGAGCGCCCGTATGAAGGCGCATCCTCACCATTATCAACATACGTGTTCAATGGAAAATCATTGAAAAATGAGAGTTTTGATTTTAAAAAAAAAGAAAAAAAAGAAAAAAAAAAGAAAGAGACGGGGGTTGCCCGTCTAAAGTTCTTCTTCTTCGGATATCTCTTCGGGTGCCGGGGGTTCTTCCTCGTCGCCGAATGATTCCTCTTCGAAAGATTCTTCCTCAAAGGATTCCTCTTCGAAGGGTTCCTCAAAGTCCTCGTCCTCAATGAACTCGTCGAACTCGTCGTCGTGTCCGCCGCCCCTGCCGGTTACGGCCAGAGCGATTATCACGATTATGAGTATGATTACGAAGAGTCCCATGCAGGCCCAGGTCATCGGTTCGTCGAAGTTGAAGGTTCCGCCGTTGTCGTCGTCATCGCCGTTGATCGGAGGCACTTTGCTTCCGGTCTTTATCGTCAGGACCTCATTGGTGTCCCAATCGTTACCAAAGGAGTCCGTGTACTGTATGTTGTAGTGTTCGTTGTAGAGTTTGCCAGGCAGCGTGTAGTTGTCAGCTTCCACCAGGAATGTGATGGTTACCGATTCGTTGCCAGCAAGTTCGTTGACGTGTATGTGTTTGACCCTCGGCTTGGGTGAGGACTGCGACCTGTTGTGGTAGTCGTAGAGGTCGTATATCTCGTAAGCATCCTTCAGGCCCAATTCCTCGAACGTAGGCACGTCCCAGACAAGATGAGTGTTGTTTATGGTGTGTATCAACTCTCCTTCATCGGTCTGCTGTCCGTTCCCATTGAAGATTACGGTATAGTTCGTATCCTCGCCACAGCATCCGTATTCGTACGGTGTCGTGAAGTTCAGGAAGGAGCTTAGGATAGCCCAATCGTACTGAGCCGTGTATCCGTTGAGGAATATGTCGATGTTCTGAGCCGTGTCGCTTCCGTAGTTGCGTATCGTCAGTTCAAGCTCGAATGGGTGTCCGGGCCTGATGTCGGTGGTTATCATCTCTTCGATTATGAGGTTGGGGGGTGACGGGAAGTACCTGACCTCTACCATGTCTTCGAGGTAGACCATCTGTCCCGATGCGTTGGAAACACCCACTATCGTTATGGGCACTTCATATACGCCGTCCTCGGCCTCAATGCTTCTGTCCACAAGGAAGTTGGCATTGACATCTACGCCACCGCCAAGTTCGTCTATCTCAATGACAGACGTGTCCCGGTTTTCGTCCACCCTCTCAATGAAGGGGGTTCCGTCGCCGGTTCCCAGGGAAACCACAACGTCTTCGAAGGTAATGAAGTCGAAGAAGAAATCCATGTCGGTGTCGTAATCATCCAGGTCGTCTTCGTCCACTTCTTCTGTTATCCAGGTCCATCTCTGATTGTTCCGGACGTCCACGTCGACCAGAAGGTCGTGTGCGGGTCCGTTCCTGATGACTGGGGTCGAAGCAACGGCGTTGTAATCAACGTCGATGTTGGGTGTGACGATGTCGAAATCCTGCCAGAGGTATCTAACGATGTCCTGGCCCGTGAGTTCGTTATGGGCGCTTACCATTATCGGCACGGGGTAATCTCCATCGGTTACGCCGTCTCTAAGTGAAACGGAGAAGTCGAACCATACTCTCTCATTGGTGTAGAGTTCTACTTCCTCACCCGTAGCGGATATGTCCGTGTGGAGTTCTCCAACTGCACCATCCGTAAATGGCGAATCCTCGGTTGCAAGGATCTCCATCTCGATATCGGTCAGTGCGAACTGACCCCATTCCGTAGCGCCGCCGCCTACGAACTCAAGGTTCATTTCTTCCTCAAGATTCCATAGGGCAAGGGTCACCGGGATGTCGGCATTGTAATCCGCGTGGTCGTTGATGAATATTGGTCCCGACGGGGTCCATGTGTTCATCTTCTCAACCATCAGTACTTCCGTATCAACGTAAATGTCCCTGACGCCAACGGGCCTTCCGAAGGAGTTGTTTTCCATCGAAAAGAGGTCCGTATGATAATTCTCTGGTACGCCTACGGGATGTGGTGCTGCTGCACCCATGGGGTCTTCCAGGACCGTCTTCATGAGGTCTAGGTCGTTGAACCCATCGAGCAGACCGTTGTCGGCCATTCCGGCGGCCCAATAAACCATCACTTCCACGAACCTTGAGGGGTTGCCGGTTGCACCGTCGTCCTCGTAATAAGCCGTGTATTTGAATGGTATGACATGGGTTCCGCTGGGTATCGCCTCGAGAATGCCCGAATCAAAGCTCACCTGAACGGTGTCGCCTATTTCCAGGGGGTCTCCCGGAGCGTCAAGCCGAACCGAAAGGTCAAAGGTCGTCCATTCTCCTTCTCCTTCTCCTTCCTCCCATTGATGGTCGGTCGGATAGAGATTGTCGTCGGGGTTGGCCACGTCAAGGGTCATGTTGACGCCTCTCAGGGGCACGTTTCCGACGTTTTCGAAGGTAACGGTGAAGGTTTCCCTTATCTCACCTTGTTCGAAGCTGATTCCTTCCCAGTCTCTTACTACTACGACGGGTGTGAAATCAATGGTGATGTCGAGCGTTCCCGTTGCGGTCACTTCGATGCCATCTTCGTTCGTATATGTAAGGGTATAATCACACTCGTATATGCCCGGGGGCGTATCAGGTGCAACATTTGCCCTGTAGTAGAAGTTGGCTGCAACGCCATCGTCCATTTCTGGATTGTAGGCGTCAACGGTGACAAGTTCGATGTCACTGGTAGGGGGCGTTATCTGAAGATAGACGTCCTCGCTGTCCGTTCCGTCAATGGTGAGTTCGACTTCGACCGATTTAAACTGGTCGCCAGCGTACATCGTTCCATTTTCGATGATTGCAGGGTCACCCGCCGTATCGACTTCAAAGGTGAACCATTCCGTTTCGGAGAACCAATTGGAGCCGTTGTTATCTGCCCAGACCGTATCGCCTTCGTAACCCGAGAATTCCCAGGTTCCGTTGCCGTCCCATACATCATACGGGAACTGGTCGACTACCGGGAGGGTGTCCCAAAGGGCGTTATCTTCACCGTCTCCGTCTTCGTTGTAACTGTTGATCCACATGTTGTGCCAGGCCTCTTGTAGAGCCCATCGAATGGACACGTTGTACGGGTCCATCGCCGGGTCGGCGTTGAACCAGATGTTCTGTCCGTCGTCGTCATGGCCAAATTGGGTATCATCGTATCCTTCAGCAATTAGGTCCCAGGTGTTGTTGAGTAAGGTGGTCGTGAACAGTGACGGGTCGCCCATGCCGTTGTCGGCAATGGATTCCCAGTCATTGAATTGTGCACCTTCCGTCCAGGTATCACCGTCTTCGGGTTCGTAGTAGTAGTCTATCTTCTGGAAGTCCAAATTGGCAAGATATTCGCCGTCATCGGTATCAAACCAGTTGATTTCCCATATCTCGTCGATGTTCCTGTCTCCAACCTCCATGTATCCATCATCGTCCTTGTCCATGAGGTCAAAGAAACACTGAGGGAGTTCCACGGTTGGTGAATGGTCTGGAGAAGTTGCCATGGTGTTTCCAACGCTGTTGATCCAAATTCTGTCTCCAGTGTTGAATACCCAGTCGAAATCTCCGTCGTTCTGGTCGTCTCCGTTATAGAACGCCGAGTTGGCTGGCAGAGTCTGCACGGTCGCACCGGCTTCCAACGTGTGATATGTTCTCAAGAATACGAATTCTCCGTTGTCATAAGCATCGTCATCAACGTTGACGGTGTCGAGCCATATGATGTCATTGGAACCGAAACCGGCTCCTCCTCCACTGTTGGCATAGATTGCATCGGGATAAATTGTAACGAACCTGTCCTGGTTGTCGGCAGGAACCGATGGGTCAAGGCCCGCGACAAAGGAAGCTTCTCCCTCGTCGATTATTGCCTCGCCAACATCGTATACGCCGTTGTTATTGGTATCTCTCCAAAGACTCTCCGTTCCTTGGTCCCATTGGTCGTTGGGTGTTTCAAGGTCGTTGAAGTACACAGAATCAGGAACTGAGGTACCAGGGGTGTTCGTGATGAGCGTCGTGGGCGTGTCGGGGTAAAGTGCCGAGTCCCACAATGGGAACAAGACCCAGTCGTTTCCTGAAAGACCTGGCGTTCCATCATTATCTAGGAACATGAATTCGTTGTTTTCGTAAACGCCACCATCATCTCGGGTTTCAAAGTGCACGTCGGGGGGGAACAAGAGACCTCTGTCAAGGTCGTCGGCGATTGTGTATGCGCCATAGACCAACGGAAGCTCGTTTGCTCTCCAGTTGCCATTGTCATCCGGTGTTTGTATGATGTCGTCAGAACCAGGCCATCCGATTTCGCCGGGGTCGTCAATTCCATTCATTCCATCGTCATCAACGCCAGCAACGCCGGGTTCGCCATCAAGACCAAGTTCCCATGCCGCATCGTTGAAGGGGTTGCCTTCGTCAATGAAGGGCTGGGGGTCGTATGTGTAATCGCCATCGCCGTTGAAATCCGCAAATGGACCATCGAAATCGGTTTGGTCATCCCCATAGAGGAAAACGTTATGGTCATCGCCATATCCTTCCTCTGAAAGGTCATCAATGATGCCGTTTCCGTCATCATCCACACCTGCAATTCCAGGTGCACCGTCGAATCCGAACCTGAGCCAGTTTCCGTTGTTGTCAATGCCATCGTGGGCATCGGTTTCAGCGGCCCAACCGGGTGCTCCGTCCTCACCAAGAGGCGATACGACGTCCCTTATGTCCGTGGGGAATGTGCCCGTGTCGGTGTCCCAGGGTACCCAGTAATAGTACATCCAGTCACCCAGGGGCTGTTCATTCTGGAACATGTTGTCCCCGTCACCATTGGGTATGATGCCAAGTTGGTCGGTTGCCGGGTCGTCATCCATGTCGTCGGAAACGTTCACGTGCGTGTTATATCTGTAGAATATCTCTGTCGTCACGCGGTATTCACCGGGGAGTGCATCTCCGGCTATGTTCATTTCCAGACCAGGGTAGTATTTTTCCCCATAGGATACGTTCCTTACTTCCCATTGTTCATTGTCAACTGTATCATCTTGGAGTATGTCTCCGTCGTTGTCTGCGTCTATGAAGTCATATACGGAATCGTTCCAGTCGTTCATCATGTACCAGGGAACGAATTTGGTCGGGGTTTCATCCTCGTTTATCCAAAGTGCGTTCCAAGGGCCCTCGTCTTCAATCCACATCTCAGGGTTGACCATGTCAACGGGGAATGAAATATCCTCCGTGACGGTCCAGTTGCCTGTTTCTGGATCGAGGTATTCAAAGACCGGAACAACCGTGAACGAAACGTTCCAGAGAACGTCGTCTCCATCGTGTTCGTTGAAGTTGTCCATCTTGGTACTGTTGAGCGTCACTGTTATGGGAACGTTCTGCTGGCCTACGACGGGGTTTCCCCCGGCATTGACCGTAGCGTTCATGACTACAAAGTCGTCTCCATCTGCATTCACGCCTTCCACCGTGGGCATCCCAGGCGCTGCCTCGGGTGCTTCCATTGGTGGGGCGGCTTTGACACTAGGAACATTCACCATGCCGGCTAGCGGGGCTAAGAACATAGCCACGAAGACCAACATAGTCAGCGCTCCTTTCATAATCTTTTTCATTGTTCTTCCTCCTGTCTGCATCCACTTACAGATTAGGTACCTACCACTGGTAGGCGTATTCCGTTCATTATGCGGGTGGTATTTAAGTTTTTCCCATCGTTTATATATAGGAATAGGAAACAAGTATTTAAATCCATTAATGCGCGCGCTCCATTTATTCATCGCTAAATTATTAAGGGTTGATATAAATCACCTCTTGGGGATTATCATCGCAAAAGTAGCCAACTTGAAAAAAAAGATTGTAATGATCGGCGACCCGGCCGTGGGCAAGACTTCGCTCATCAACCGTTTCGTCAGCAACGTTTTTGGCGACGAATACCTTTCGACCATCGGGACCAAAATAACAAAGAAGATAGTGAAGGTTCCCAACACCAACAGGAAGAAGGGATTGTTCGGTTTCAAAGGACCCGAGATGTACGAGATAACCTTCTCCATCTGGGACGTTGCCGGACAAAAAACGTTCATCTCCATAAAAGACTCTTATTATCGCGGTGCCAAGGGTGCAATAATCGTCTGCGACCTGACCCGGAAGGAAACGCTGAAGAACATGCCCAAGATGGTGGCCAGTCTCAAGAAAGTGGCCGGGGACATACCCCTGGTCTTTTGTGCCAACAAGGCAGACCTGAAGGACAAACGAGAATTCCAGTTAAGGGACGTGGCCAAGGTCGCACTCCCACACAAAGCACCGTATTATCTCACCAGCGCCAAAACGGGAGCCAACGTGGAAAAAGCCTTCAAGGACCTTGGAAAAGCCATGGTCAAGGAGGGGAATTGACGTTGACCGGAGAAGGGGGAACGGGCCCGTACATGGCCTTGCCTTCCTGCATGCTCTGGATATTGAAAAATGAACTGTCAAAGAATGATGTGCAAGAGAAAAACATCCTTTTCAACGTAGGAATGGAAACGGGACGAAGGGTCGGACTGGCCAACAAAGTGGAAATGGCCATGGACCAAGTCCCCGATTTCATCCACAATCATTACATGGAAAACGGATTGGGAAGGCCCTTTGTAAAGCGCAAAAGGAAATCATTTGTGGTCAGCATGGAGGAACCTTCGGAGGTCGAACCGGGCCGAGGAAAAGACTGTTCCTTTTCAGCAGGGTATCTCTGCGGACTCATTTCGATTTTTCTAAAGCGCAAGTACCTGTGTTCCGACATTCGCTATGACAAGGTTAATAATACCTGCACATTAATGTTAAAACCCGAATGATGATGCCGTGGTTCCATGACCAAGAAATGCGATAAGTGCGGGGAAGAATGGCCTGAAACGGCCAGAATATGCTTCACCTGCGGTTCTCGCTTCGACGGGGAGACGAGGGAGGGGAGAACGGATGAAGAAACGCAGGAAGAAGACGTCCCGCGTCCCCCAAGGCAGGAAAAGGGGCAGCGCCCCCTATACAAGCAGATACAGCATTCGCTCATCCTGGCCATCTACGTCGGGCTCATTATCACCGTTGCATACCTCACCTACACCCTTTCAGATTCCTACGTCATCGAAGACCTGCCCTATGAACCCATATGCATCGCCCTTGTTTGCGGTCTTGGCCTCATCAAGTTCGTCGATTACATCTTTTACGCGGTGGATTTCAACATTCAGACGAAGGATTTTCAGGGCATGCCCGAATTTCTGTACCGGCGCGTGATGATGAGGTCCGTCAGGGGCCTGATAATGTATCTGACCATGGGCATCGTCGTGGCTCTCCTCTTCCCCGTCTTCGATTTCTCGATTTCTCTCATCGACATGCCGAGGAATGCGCCCTTAATTCTTTCGGGCCTCTTGGTGGCCTTTGCCACGTATCATCTCTTGTGGATGGGATACATCTTCATCGTAAAGAGGAAAGAAGGCCTTTCCCAACTATCCGGGAGAATCACAAGGGCTTTTGACCCCATGAAGGATTACGGCGTTTGGGCCAAATTGAGCCAGTTATGGGGGCCGCATCAGAATATCGCTTTGGACAGGGAATCGGAAATCGCATGGCAGATAGAAAAATACCTCTACATCGGCTTGCTGGCCCTATTTGTCATAGGCGTAGTACAGAGCATTGCCACACAAGGCGTTTTTCCCACCGATGAGCAATTTCCCTGGAAAATCATCTTCCTCTTGTCAAGCGTTACCGTACTGGTCATCCGGCTCGTTTATTTCTATTTCAGGCACCGGGAGATTTACCGTCTCAGTTGGGAAGAGCGGAAGGGCAAGATCAAGGAACTCATCGTGTCGGGGTTCAAACGGGGCGTATTCATTTTTGTAGGGCTTGTCATCGTCATCGTCTTCACATCCATTGACTCATCGCTGAGCAGTTATTCAGGCGACGGGGGGCCACCTTATCAGTTCTCGCTCCTCATCCTCTTTTTCTTCGCTTTGGTATTCGAATCGATGTGGATAGGGGACATGTACTGGCTCAAGAAACCGCCGGAAAAGGAAGAAGAGAAAAGGGCGGTCATCGAAGACGTCTTCGTCGTGGACAAATCTGGAAACCTCCTCGCCCATCATGCCAGGAGAATGCAGCCTGACATGGACGACGACATCCTCATGGGAATGTTCACGGCGATACAAGATTTCATGGCTGAGACCTTTAAATCCCAAGGGAACGAATCGGGGAACCTCAATACGCTCCATTACGGCAACTTCCGTATACTCATTGAACACGGAGAATACGCTTACATCGCCATGGTCATCACGGGAGATGAGACCCCACAACTCAGGAAAAAACTTCAGGAGACCGTAAGCACGATTCATAGGAAATATAAATCCATCCTCAAGGATTGGGACGGAAGCCAGGATAAACTCAGCGGCATAAACAAGCAGGTGAAGGAACTCATCGGCGACCAGATATAGGTGTTCAGGATGAGGTTGGTCAAGGAAGATGCGAAACGCGGCCTGGTGGAACTTGTCATCGAGGACCTGGACGACCTTTGGCACCTTTCCCAAGTTCTCTCTAAAGAAGACACCGTACGCAGTTTGACCTACCGGAGAGAAGAGGTTCCTCAGGACCAGATAAGAGCCAAAAGGGGCGAGAAGAAGCGCATGGTCCTCACCATCGAGGTCGATTCCGTCGAATTTCACGATTTCACCGAGATGCTCCGGGTGGGAGGCATCATCACGGAAGGTCCCCAGGACCATGGTTCGCATCACACATTCAATTTGCAGGTCGGCGACAAGCTCACCATCATGAAGGAGTGGAACAAATGGGAGATGGACCGCATAGCCGAAGCCGTGGAGGGAAAGGGGAAGCAGAAGGTCCTCTTCATCTCCGTGGAAGACGACAACATCGTTCTTGCGGAACTGTTCGGTTATGGCGTCAAGGAGAAGGCCACCTTCTCCACGAGCGGGGGAAAGATGGAAGGCGAAGGCCCTGACAGACGCCAGATGTACGACGAGGTGGTCAAGGTGGTCAGATATTCGGAAATCGAAGGCGTCGTCGTGGTGGGACCCGGTTTCTTCAAGGAAGTGTTCCTCAAGAGGGCCCGGGAGAAGGAGCCCGACGTTTTCGAGAATGCAATCCTCGTTTCCACGGGCCAGGGCGGAATGTCCGGGGTGCGGGAAGCCCTTTCCAAGGGGTTTGGCAAAGGTTACCTCAAGGAAGCCCGACTTGCCAGGGACTCGGAGATAGTGGGAACGCTCATGGAAGAGATTGCCAAAAACGAGAAGGGCTCATACGGTTTCGAAGAGACCAGAAAAGCGATAAACATGGGCGCGGTGGAACTACTGCTGGTAACGGAAAACTTCGTGAGAAAGGAGGGGGTCCAGGACTTGCTGGAAAGGACCGAAGAGATGCAGGGCGAGGTCCACATAGTTTCTTCCCGGTCGGAACCGGGGGAGCTCTTGGAATCCCTGGGAGGCATGGGCGCCATACTAAGATTCCCATTGGGCGGACACAAATCGTGAGATTAATCTACTGGAGGTAGTACCCCGGCAATCATTTTGGCCACTCGAAGCGGTTCGGGAATGTCCCCTTTGATTGTAAAATGCTTCATTACGGATTTTGCTTCGTCCAGAGATATGTTCGAGCAGTTGAGATAAATCTGACCGACCCCTGATTCTTCCGGGTCCAACGCCTGTACTCTTTCCATTTTTTGCCTGGAATCGGGAAATTTTTCCGCGACCACCTGCATCATGGCATCCAGGTCCGGTTTTCCCCTTGCAAAGCACATCACGGGAACCTTCGTTTGGCTGCTGACCTTGTCGATGTCAACAAGATTGAAGCCACCCAGGGACACGCCGTTGAGGAAAATGTACTGGACCGACGGGTCCTTGACCTCCTGGAACATACGGATTATCATATCCGTGGAATCGTTTCCGTCGACACGGATGCGGGCCTTTGCCACTTTGTCTAGAATGCCCCTCGCGCTCATGACCACCCCTACTGCAAATGTTTCTTTCGAAGAAAAATCGAAAGGTGCGTCTTCGATTGCAAGGGCTTTTACGCCTTCTTTCACGTGCATCTTCCAAGGAAAAGAAATCAAGATAGATTAATACATCGAAAGGTGACCCGTGACTTTGTCGATGAGATTGTCCGGTGCAGGACCAATGGCGATGCACGTCACGGTTCCGGGTGGAATCTCGGTTTGCCCTGCATCCACCACCATGTGATAAGGGAGTTTTTCACGGCCGGCCATTTCCTTCAATTCGATTATCTCATCTTCGGACCGGACCTTGAGAACGACCTTCTTTTGGCCTTCGTTGCGCCACCCCTTGAACCATTTGGACTTTGCTTGTTTGGCGCTTAAAGCCGCCTCGACGGCACCGTGGCACGCCTGGGCAGCCATCTTTCCGGGAGAAAGGGCAAGGTCCTTCCTCACGACGATGACCATCTTGAATTCGAACACTTCAAAGGGCCCCCTTTCTCTTGTTTTCCAGGCGTTCCGACCGCTCGTTTATTGATGCCAGTTTCTCAATGACCTCGTCCATTTCACGCCGGTTTTCCTTGTTGTGAGGTCTTCTTTTCAAGGAGGTCATACGGTCGTTCAGCTTCTTCCTTTCCTTGGCCAAGGCCTCTATCTCTTCCCTTTCCTCAAGGGTCAGGAAGGTTTCACCCCCACCCATGTCGTAACGCTTCCTTTCAGGATTCCGATACAGTTTGGGATGGACCTTGGCAAGTAATGGGAACGCCCCGCGAAACCAGGCGACGAGCAATCCGATTACGGTGATGGCCAGAAGGAATGCGATGATGTTGAATGATGTGAAATAACCGGTCCCATCGTCCTTGACGCCGAACATGTTCAGAATGAAGCCGGAGATTATCACGGCGACGACGCTAAAACCCACGGACAAGAAAAAACGGTAGATGTTGTCGTACTGCAGGTCCAGGTCACCCTTTCTCGGGTAAATGGCATAGACTATTGCAAAGCCGGGCAGCAAGAAAAGCAGGATTAGTCCGAAAGCCAATCGAAGCACTGACATCGCCTTGAAAGAAATCGGGTTGTTATTAAACCTTTTTTATGACCAGG
>CAZPOY010000042.1:0-12798 GCA_964588345.1 uncultured Thermoplasmata archaeon | reverse complement strand
TCCCCGTGTCTATGCCGGAAAAACGCGTCTGGGAAGCACCGGTTCTGACCTTTATGGACAGATATATGAAATCATCGACAATCTCAAAACATTCCTTCAGGGTCATAAAAAAACAACGGAATACTGATTATTGAAACTTTCGGACATTCGAATGGATGAATCAATTGAGTTATCACAATCTTTAAACGCTTCAGCGATTATAACCAAATTAACCGGGAAGGGTTTATTATGCAAAAACAAGAAGGAATGCTAGGAAGGTCCGTAATTGCAGCATGCATTATGTGCATGCTTGTAATTTCATCCTTCACAATGGTAACGGGGTTCGACCCTGAAGTTAAAGATGAGAATGCTGATGCCGTAGAAGATTTTGTGCAGGATTGTTTTTTCCCTGTAAAACCCTCCTCGCCGGATGCTTCTGAAACGATTAAGGACGGAGATGATTTTTTGAAAACGTCTGCCGCCCCCTTATCCCGGTCGATAAAAGGCCTCGTCACCAATGACCCCGTTCGGAATCATCCGCAAATGGACCGAAGCGAACCTCCCATCTATTACCTCAAATCCCAAGAGCATATGAAAATGAATGATGCCCAAAGCCCATTTGTCAAACCTGTAAATTTCCAACCGCCAAGGACCTTCAGTGAAGAAAAAAAACATTTGATGGTTAGCGAAACCCTCGTCATGGAACACTTCGAAGGAGCTTTCCCTCCCCCGGGATGGAGCGTCGTAGATTACGGTGGCGACGGCGTCTGGGAATCGAATCAGGTCACGGGGAGGACCAATTACGCCGGGGGAGACGGATTCTGTGCTGTTGCCGACAGCGATTGGGTCGGGTCAGGGACAAGCATGGATACGGGGTTGAGAACGCCCCCCTTGGATTTCTCCCAAACCAAATCCGCATCCCTGGATTTTTATCTCTCTTACAACGACATCGGCGGTGGTGATTACGCTGAAGTAAGGGTCACTACGGACAACGGCTCATCTTGGAATTCCCTGCTCTTTTACGATAGCGACCACCACGCCCACGGCCCTGGAGAACATGTGGTGTTGAACCTTTCAGCTTTCGTCAATGAACCGAACGTTGTTGTGGAATTCCATTATGTTGCTCCCACCTGGGATTGGTGGTACGAAGTGGACCAGGTGAATGTCACCATCGAGAGAAAAAATGGCATCTATCTTTCTCCGAAATTGAATTCGAGCTATGCATATCCCGGCGATTCTGCACATTACGTTTTGACCGCCTTGAATACGTTATTCGAAAACGTTTCGGCGGACATTCTTTCGACGGGCAATAGCTGGACCACACGCTTTTGGGACGCCAACATGACCACGGAAATATCATCCCTGGGTCCCATTCCAGCCAACGGCTCCGTTGATTTCATCGTAGAACACCAGGTCGCCCCCGGTTCAACAAAAGGGGATTTTGACATGGCAAACATTACCATCATTTCCCAGACGAATAGCTCCACGTTCTTTACTTCCTCTCTTACCACCCATGCTTCTTGGGATGAGGTGGTGACCGACCCCTTCTTCAATGAAAAACACGGTACTGCGGACAAATGGATTGAATACAGTATTCAGGTGAAAAACAACGGTTCAGAGGAAGACAACTTCACGCTCTCACTATCGGACAATGCCTGGACGGGAAGGATTATCGACGGCATGGACAACCCCATTGCTCATACCGGCCCTCTGGCATCAGGAGAAGTCGTGAACATCTCCGTCGAGATAAACATTCCAACCGGAGCCCTCCCCATGGACGAGGACTTTGCCAACCTCACGGCAACGAGCCAGAACGACCCCACCGTCAGCGACGTTTCCCTCATCCACACCATTTGTTCATATGGCCTTCCATATCAACAGGGTTTCGAAGACGGATTTGAGGATTGGGACGTGGAGGTACTTGGAGCTTCCAGCCCGGCAACGGAATGGGAACATGGCGACCCCTCTGGATATGGCCCAGGGACGGCATATGAAGGAGTCAGTTGTGCTGGCACAAACCTGGTGGAACCATATTATCAAAACGCTGACATAACCCTGACGTCGCCGCCTTTGTTCATCGATTCCATTGGCGAATCGGGAGAAACCGTTCCATACCAGATGATTTACGAAGATTTTGATGATGGGGCGTTCCCACCTGAAGGATGGACCCTTTCGGTGCTGGAAGATGCCAATAGCTGGTCTCAATACAATGACTCTGCACTTCCCTTGACATTCTCAGAACCTTACTGTGCCGGCTTGTGGTGGAGTTCTAACACCCAAGACGAATGGCTCATCATGCCGGAATTGGACCTTACCTACAATTCGGACGCCCAAATGACCTTCGAATCCATCTATTACTGGGGTTCGCCAGACCCAGCATTTCACAATGACGTGGTGGTTTCTTTGGACGGTGGCATTTCATGGATTACCGTTGCTCAACTCCTCTCCGAACCACAATACGAAATGGGAGGAAGCGGTTATGGCGGTTCTGGTTGGAATTGGAACGAAGGAACCGTAGAGGTCGACCTTGCGCCATTTAGTGGTGAGGAGTCCGTAATGGTGGGGTTCCACTTCTTCTGCAATCCGCCTTCAGGTGGCAATGCCATATGGATGGTGGACGACGTAAGCATCCATGGCAACATCACGATTGGTCAGAATGTCATGTTATTTGAGAACTGGTTCGACATGGAGACCATGGCCCAGGATGGAGGCTTTGTGGAGGTCTCAGTAGACGGTGGTTCCTTTGAACGCCTGGAGATGATGACCGGTTACCCTGTAGAAAACGGGTTTTTCGGAGGTTATCCAGGCGACGGATTTTCAGGTACAACCGATTCTTGGAGAACGGGAGAAGCCATGCTGAATTTTTTCCTAAACAAATCGGTAAGATTCCGATTCCACTTCGCTTCCAGCGGCAATTGGTCTGAAAATCCCGGCTGGTACCTCGATGATTTTTATGTCGGCGGAAGGTCAGGCCAGGTCGTCCTCACGCCTAAAAATTACTCGACCAGGGGATTGCCCAATCATACCTATGAATACACCTTTGAAGTATTCAACAATAGAAATACCAGCCATGAATACGACCTACTGCTCGCCAACAATACCTTTCCAGGAACGATATTTGACGTATCGGGTTCCAATGTCATTGATTCAACGGGAACCATGGCACCTTTCTCCAGCAAAATGTTCAAACTCGTACTGGACCCTGAAGAAGGCGTGCATGGGTCATTCGACGAATCTTATGTAACGGTCGTGGACCAGACCGACCCGCTGATGAGGACGTGGGCATTGACCAAGACCGAAGTTGGTTACATCGAGAGCCACACATTGCCTGAATTCTCACAGAAAGGAGAACTGCCCGGAGAAGTCGTGACCCATGAATTTGCAGTAACCAACACGGGGGACCTCACGGAGACCTTCGACCTGATGATTTTCGGAGACGTTTATCAAACGACCATATTGGACAAGGATACCAATGATGTGATATCATCCACCGGCCCCTTGGCAAGCGGCATGACGAAAAATGTCATTGTTCTCGTTCAGATACCCTTCGGTGCACAACCGGGCGAATACGACCAAATCACGCTAAGGGTGCAATCCCGCCTTGACAATTACAGCAACCAGGACATTGCCATTGAGACCCACGCAGCTTTTGATGGCCATTGGTACGACGACTTCGAAGAAGGATGGTCCGATTGGAAGCAATATCTCATGGAAAACGGGAGTTCCTTAACCCGGTGGGAAGTGGGGAACCCGGATTCATTTGGTCCCGGAGACGCTTTCCAAGGAGACAACTGCGCAGGAACCAATCTGATTTCCAACTATGAACACAATGCAGATGCAGCCCTTCAAACACCCTTCATAAAACTTCCGTCTTCCAATGATGTCTCCATTGATGTTCTCATCGTGACAGCGGATTGGGTCAATGGCGGGAACATGGCCAACCTGTATTCCATTCTAAACGGGTTTTCCGACGTGAATTATACCCTGTGGGACGTTGGACTTGGAACGCCTTCGTCCACGGACATGCTCTCTTACGACGTTGTTCTCATTGGCGGACAATGGACATGGGCAAGTGGCGGAATCGATAGGGTCGGTCTTTCGAACAATCTGGCAGACTACGTGGATGCAGGTGGAAAGGTCGTCGCATCGGATTTCATTTGGTACTCCAGCATTGACTGGAATCTACAAGGAGGACGCTTCATTGACCAAGACTATTCGCCATTTGAAATAGACAGTGGCGGATATTGGTCTGGTGGTGAGATCACTTTAGGCGCATATGACAGCACTCATCCCCTCATGACGGGCGTAACGACCCTTAGCGATACGTTCGGAATAATTTGCAATCCGCCTATCAGCAGCACGGGGACCGTCGTTGCTTCCTGGTCTGTGGGAGAACCCCTTCTTGCATATTCGGAAAATTGCGTCGGCATCAACCTCCACCTCATGGGAGACGCATCATTTGGCGGGGACGTGGACCGGCTCCTTTACAACGCATTGTGGTACAACATCAATCCCAGCAAGATCAACAATGCAGAATCGAACATCTTGTCCTCTTCCGGAAATGAAGCACCAGCAAGCATTGAGAACCCTTCCTTCGAGACGGGGGATCTGTCGTTTTGGAACGGAACGGACCTATCCGCTCCCTTCTTCTCAATGGACGTCTACGGGCCGGGGGTTTCACCTTGGCCAGAGTTCTTTTCATTAGACCCCACGGATGGCAATTTCGCTCTGGCAACGGGTTTTGACGGAAACGGGCCTGGGCACATCCGTCTCGAACAAGAGACCACCATTGATGCACCAACATCGCTTAAATTCGATTACCGGGTTGGCTGGGATACGACCTATGGTGCAACGAAAAATCGGCATTTCAACTTGAGCATCGAACCTGCCGGTGGCGGTGAGCCGTTGTTTGAAGAAAACGTCCTCTCGGTACCTCCTCAAACCGTCGTAAATGATACGGGCAACTTGACCCATTCACTGGACCTCAACCCTTTCCTTGGTTCAACCGTGAGAATCGTATTTGACTGGTATGTTTCTGAGAGTAATTCGGGCCCCGCCCTTTTCCAATTGGACAACATCATAATGGAGAAGAGCGCCTTAAACGTTGAAAATTTAATGCGCTTCAACCACTGGTTCGACATGGAGTCGCAAGGAGAAGACGGCGGTTTCGTCGAGATAAACGACAACACGAACACTTGGAAAAGGATTACTCCCCTGGACAAACGGGACCTTTCTGATGGAGAACTAGGAGGATACGGCGGAGAAGGATATTCAGGCACGTCTTCCGATTGGAAGCTTGGGGTCTACGACCTTTATGAACATTCCGGGAAGGTCGTCTCATTCAGATTCCATTTCGCCTCTCTTGACAATTACGGTGACATGCCCGGTTGGTACCTTGATGCATTTTTCGCAGGCGTAAAAAGTACGGATACCCTGTTAAGTCCTCCTGCAAAATACGGCAAGAGTTACGCAGGAGACAGCGTTTTTTACGTGATGAATGTGAAGAACAACGGAACGTCACCGGTAAATTATTCCCTGAATGCTTTCAACAACGCGTTCCCGACGACAATATGGGACGACTCGCTCACGCAGGAAATATCAACCTTGGGACCCATTCCATTGAACTCCAGTGCACAATTCATCGTTGAAGTAAGCATCCCAAGCACCGCTCCGAAAAACCAGACCGACTTGGCTTACATCCTGGTTGAATCATTAGACGACGGGGCCAACTGGGACATGTCTTCACTATATACGACCGTCGGGTATTTCGACATAAGCTGCCTGTCCGAGGTATCGGCTGGATACGGAACGCCATATGATACGGTCAATCATTCTTTCTTGGTCAAGAATACGGGCACTCTGAACGGTTCGTATTCCATTTCCGCTTCAGGCGGGTCTTGGCCCATCGCTTTCTTCGATGCATCCATGAATCCAATAACCGAAACCGGGATGATTGGTCAGGGAGAGACGATGGAGATTGTGGCATTGGTCGAGATACCATCAACGGCGCAAAACGACCAATGGGACGTTCAAGACGTGAAATTCACGTCATTGAATGATGCAAGTGCCTTCGACACCATGGATGTCCATACCAGAACGTCTTTCTCCAATCCCTGGTACGACGGCTTTGAAGAAACGGACATGGGAGGGACCACCGGGTTCAACTGGACGACCAACAACGGGTCTCTTGCTGAAGTAAATTCCATGACATCTCATTGGGGAGACCAATCCATGTGCCTACATGGGGGAGACGTGTATGCCATGAGCCATCCGGTAAACCTATCTTCTCTTCCCAATGGCGAGATGCGCGTCTGGGTCCAGCCAGGCAACAATTCCTTCAGCGATGAACCGGAAAACGGCGAACCGATGTATTTCTTATATCTCGACGAAAATCACACGTGGCAACTTATGGATGTTTTCGATGGATGGACCATGCCTGGTGGTTTCAATGAAGCAAAATACGTATTACCCGCGGATGCCCTGCACGAAGAGTTCCGAGTGGTCTTTTTCATAAACACCACCGATGGGGCCAATTACGATTATTATCACATTGACGACTTCTACGTCGGTCCGCCCGTGGATTACTCGGTGGACCTTCAGACCGAGTATGACAACGTCTATGGACAGCCGGGAGAACGAATGGTGGTTCCGTTGAATCTAAAAAACCTGGGTAATCTAGATGACAGTTATACGCTCTCGGTTTCGGGCAATTCGTGGGCCGCTACCGTATCATACGACACCTTCGTCAATCCGGTCATTTCCGACATTCCCCTGGTTTCGGGCACGAGCACGGACCTCTATCTGCACGTTCAGATACCTGCTGATGCCGACCCGGGTGACATGGACGACATGGCGGTATTGGCCGTTTCCACGAACAATACAATGGTAAAGCGTTCACTGGAAATCACCGTTCAAGTGGTAAGGCCGATTCTCGTGGTTGACGATGATTTCGGTTTGGAAACGGAACTGTGGTACCTCAACGCTCTGGACGGAGCCGGTTACCGATATGACTACTGGGAACACATTACGCAGGGAACTCCGTCTCCGGCGCTTATGAACGGCTATGAAGCGGTAATCTGGTTCACGGGCAACAGTTATGGAGACCCTACGGATACGGGAATGACTTTTGACGGCACGGACCGATACTCGATACGGCAATATCTCATCCAGGGAGGCAAAATTTACGCTGCCAGTAGTTTGGCCCTTTATGATGCGTATCTTGCAAATGGTTGGTCGTCCTGGTTTGAAAACACTTTCCAGGCCTACGCCATAAACTTCGACTCTTATCTTTCCAACCCCCAAATTATAAACGGCACGGCATCAGACCCCATCGGTGACGGTTTGTCATTGATGCCCATGACAGGCGATTATTGCCAAGAACTATGGGAATATTACTCAGTGGTTGGCACCTTTGGAATAGGGGAGCCGACGATGCATTATTCCAACGTTTACGCGCCCCCTGATAACCTTGCCATGGTCAAATGGGACAACGATAATGCCCGGCTGGCCTATTCGGGCTTTGACCTAGCTGACATTTCCGGCAGCCAAACACGTCAGGAACTTTTGGACAGGACGGTGAATTGGCTTCTTTACGGCGACCCGCCGGAAGTCATTGAGGTCACCCCGGGGATAAATCAAACCGACGTTCCCATCAATAACGAAGTGACGATTACCTATGACCAATCCATGAGAACGGAAGCATATCCCTATCTCTTCCAAACGGGGGGAACGGACAACGGTGGCTGGTCACTCCTCGAATGGAGAAGCATCTACCAGGATAACGATACGGCAGTCTTCATTCACAATGACTGGATGCCCTTTGAAACGGTCGAATTGACAATACACGGAGGGCGGAAATTCAACAATCTTCCCGTGGAGCAGGTATTTTCCTGGAGCTTTACAACGGGATGCGAACTGTATCCCCCGGAAATTGGCATGGTCCAAGCCAACGGGCAGAGCCATTTCCTTCACGTGGAAAGGGGCGACCTGGTTACGTTGACGGCAACGGTTGATGACAGGAATGCAGGAGGCAGCGACGTCGCTTCTTCCAATTTCACCTTGGGCGAAAAGAACTGGCCTGGGACCGGCATGGACCCGTCGGACGGAGCATATGATTCACCATATGAACTAGTTGAATACGTCATCGACACCACTCCCCTTGCGCAAGGAATCTACGAGTATTACGTTTATGGGTCCGACCAATGGCAGAACAACCAGACCAGTGGCGATTCCGTAGTTATATACGTGGACGAACCGGACAATCTGACGGTGACCTACGCGGACCTTGCTAATCCCGACGTTGGCGTTGCCGGAATGAACCATCCGTTCCTGGCCCTGACCTTTGAAGCCGACAATGACACGGTGAGGATACAGCAGTTGAACTTCACCAAGCTTGGAACGCTGGCCGACGGGGATATTTTGGGAGCATACATCCATCACGATACCAACGGTGACGGCATTTACAGCAACGGTGATGCGCTCGTTGACGGTCCGGTACCCATTACGGGTGGCACCTTTGATTTGTCTCTTGGCGGATACCCCGTGGACTTTGGTGAGCCAGAAACGTTCATCATAACGCTCTCCATTGCGCACGACGCCCCCATCGGAGATACGGTGGGAGTGAGGTTGGGTTCGGAAAACGACGTCTTCGTCCTTTCACCCGACAACGTCCAGCCCTTCGCCAATTACGAATCCTCCCTGTCTAACACGACCATCGACAACATTCCTCCCCAGGTGGAATACACGGTTCCCTACAACAATGCATATAAGATAACCACCACGACGGACATCGTGGTCGCTTTCAGCGAAACCATGGACCAAACTAGCGTTGAAAGTGCTCTATCCATCACTCCGTCCCTTACGGGCATAAATTACACGTGGTCCAACTTCAATGCCACGCTGACCATCGTCCACGACCCGATGTTCTACCTGACCACCTACACCGTTTCGATAGACGGAAGCATCGCTATGGACATGGCAGGCCTCACGCTTGACGGAAACGGCGACGGCAACGCGACGGGGGTTGGTGACAGCTATTCCTTCTCCTTCATGACGAGGGACCCCACCCCTCCCACGTCAAACGTCATCGCTTCCAGTCTGGATGGTTATTACACTACTGATACGTTCAGCATGGATTACCAAGCCCAGGACAATTACCGGCTGTCCTACATTGCATTGTACTACCGCTATTCTCCCGACGGTACCGAATGGGGAAATTGGCGGGAATACGCACGAGAAGGGATTTCCGGGTCAACATATTCGGGAACCTTTGATTTCGACACCAATGGAATGGACGGACACTACGGATTCATGACCCTGGCAACGGACCGGGACGGCAATATAGAAGCTTATCCTGCTTCAGCGGATGCGGAAACCATGGTCGATACGAATGACCCGACGAGCAGCACGGTCAGGATGGACGGCATTACCAGTTCCTCGAGTTTGGAAATAGAAGTGGTCGTTGACGACACCACGGCAGGCGTGGAAAGCGTTGCACTGTATTATTCGTTCAATGAAGGACCCTGGGTTCTTTACGAAACCCTTTACGCACCTTTTGCCTTGGGCAACAGGCTATTTAGCATCGGTCCGGAAACCACCATGGGCACGACCGTTAGCTTCACCTTTGATTCGACCAATGCGGAAGGTGACGGAAGTTACGGTTTCTGCACCGTGGCCACCGACAGCATGGGCAACGAAGAACCGATGCCATCCAGCTGGGAATCCTCCACGGTCATTGATTCAAATCCACCCGACATCTTCGACATTGACGATGGTGGTGTGAAAGACCTTGAAGAAAGGCAGGTCATCAATGCAACGGTTACCGATGCCGTCAACAAGACAAACTGGGTCCACGTCACCATCACTATTGTGGACCCCGATGACAACGTCATCTACTATGGCAATATGCCCTATCAGGACAACATCGACCTGGCCAGTTTTGAAACGGGGCCCTTGGATGTCTTGGGCATTTACCATTATCAGATAGTGGCCACGGACAATGCAGGTCATTCGACAAACGTGAGCGGAACCTTTGAAGTGACCGACATGACGGACCCCCAGGTATTCATTCCAATACCCTCCCCTGACCCCGTGGACGCTCACGGAGAAGTTCGATTCCGGGTCCATGTGACGGACAACGACGCCGTGAATGCGGTTTTCTTTGAAATCCGGTCAGGAGACGGTACGTTGGTTGGAAACTACTCGGCCACAAACGAGGGTTATTGGCATGTCGCCTTGGAAACCTTCCATCAGCTAGGCGAGTA
The DNA here is from genome assembly GCA_964588345.1 of uncultured Thermoplasmata archaeon. Lineage (GTDB taxonomy): Archaea > Thermoplasmatota > Thermoplasmata > CAZPOY01 > CAZPOY01 > CAZPOY01. The sequence goes on along the minus strand of CAZPOY010000042.1, from coordinate 2,557 downwards.
TGCGGTGGTAGCACATGCGGTGGATGATTCGGGCAACTGGAACACTTCTTCGCAAAGAACGTTCTCGGTGACCGACATGACCGCCCCATCATTCAATGACATCTCATTCGACCCGGCAACGGGTGAATCAGGGGAGGATTTCACCATCACCGCAGACGTCTGGGACGAATTCGGCGTATCAACGGTATCCTGCAAAATCTACAAGGAAGGCGAACTCTTCTCGTGGGATAATCTGACCCATGTCGCCGGTGACAATTTCACTCATACATGGAATATCGTTCCCACGGGCTATTACGACCTGGAACTCACCGCAACGGACATTTATGGCAATGCCGACAAAAGCACCATCATTTACATCGTAGAGGATACCATACCGCCGGTGATTGACCCACTGGACATCGGACCTGAATCCGTCGGCATATTCGAAGACGTTCGGGTCATCAGCAGCATATACGACCTCAACGACGTCGTTCTCGTGAAGCTGAAGGTCGAAAAGCCTTCCGGAGAAACCTTCCATTACACCAAGTATTCGGACAGAAAGGGTGCCTTCGATTTCAACTACTCCACCGAGGATTTGGGTGACCACCGCGTCGTCCTATCGGCAAAAGACCGGTCCGGAAATTGGGCCATGCAGGAAGGAACGTTCCATTGCGTCGATGCAACGTCACCGACAGCCGATGCGGGTGGCCCTTCGACCGTGGGACAGGGAGAGATGGTCACCTTTGGTGCATACGGAAGCCAGGACAACTACTATGACCGGAGAGAACTCAATTTCACCTGGGAATTTAACGGTGAGACGTACTACGGCATACATTATTCCAATAGGTTCATGGATGTCGGCAATTTCACCATCGTTCTCACAGTGACGGACCCCTCGGGCAATAGCGACACGGATTCAACGTGGGCTGTTGTGACGGATACCACGGCACCCACCATTGAGATAATCACGGACCTGGACGCCAATGAAAATGGAGACTACACTACTTCAACTGGTTCCAAGGTGACAGTCGACGCAGGTGGTTCAAGCGACAACTCAGGCATCCAGTCATACGAATGGACGGTGAAATTCAACGGCAGGACACAGGCCACCTACAACGGTTCCAGCATGACGCACAAGTTCAACCAGCAGGGAAAATACACTGTAAACCTTAAGGTCCAGGACGACAACGGCAATGCCGCCAGCACGTCTTTCGACCTGAAAACCCTTGACCGGGACGAAGAGGATGACGATGAGGGCCTTCCCTTCGATGGGAGCATAATAACATTCCTGCTCCTAGCGTTCATAATAATACTTGTTGCCATCCTGGTAATAGTCATTCTGAAGCGTTCTCGAGGCCGAAAATGATCATGGGGGGCAACCCCCATTTTCTCCCTTTTTTGTCGAAAAGGATATTTATTGTTACCTTCTTGGTGTGACGGATGAGACGGGATTTCCTTACCCTCGACGACATTAGGACGGAAGGCAAAAGAGTGCTGGTCCGGCTTGACCTGAATTCACCGATAAATCCCATGACCGGGAGGATTCTCGACGACACTCGGCTGCGAAGACACGTCAAGACGTTGGAGGATTTGGAAGACGCAAAGGTCGTCATACTCGCTCACCAGTCCCGGCCGGGAAAGGACGATTACACCAACTTGGGCAGGCATGCGGCAAGGATGTCTCAACTCCTGAAAAGGGAAGTGAAATACCAGGACGGACTCCTCGATTCCCATACTCAAAGCGTCATACAAGCCATGGAAACGGGGGACGTATTGATACTTGAAAATACGCGTTTTTACGCTGAGGAGGTCATATTGAAGGGGAAGCCCTTGGCAATACAGGAAAAAACCCACATAGTCAATGTGCTATCTCCCCTTTTCGACCTTTACGTGAATGACGCTTTCGCTGCAGCGCACCGTGCCCAGCCCAGTCTAGTGGGATTTACCAACCGCCTTACGTGCATCGCCGGACGATTGATGGAAAGGGAACTTACCATGCTTTCAAAGGCACTGGTCGAACCAAAAAGGCCCGCCGTGGGCATCATGGGAGGAGCCAAGGTGGACGACACCATCAACGTAATGGACCACATGCTCAAGGAGAACATCATGGACCGCATCCTCACAGGCGGCGTGGTGGCTGAAATTTTCCTCATGGCCCAGGGTTACGAACTGGGCAAAGATTCCGTAGATTTCCTTGACAAAGAGATAGAGTCATGGAAGGACCTTGTTGACAAAGCCAAGGAGCTTTTGCGTGATTACGAGGACCGCATAGCCGTACCCGTTGACATTGCCGTTAATCAGAAGGGTGGCAGAAAAGGTGCGCCGGTTTCCCAACTCCCCCTTGATGGACCCATCATGGACATCGGACTTGAATCCTTCATCGAATACTCAAATGAGATAAAAAACGCAGGCACCGTCGTCTTGAACGGACCCATGGGCGTATTCGAGATTCCTGATTTCTCCCATGGAACAATGGAGGTCTTCAAAGCAATAGCCGAATCGGATGCATACAGCGTCATCGGCGGCGGTCATAGCGGGGCGGTGGCAGCACAGCTCAAAATACAGGATTCGGTAGACC
>CAZPOY010000041.1:0-12833 GCA_964588345.1 uncultured Thermoplasmata archaeon | reverse complement strand
AAGCTGATGACTTCTACCAAAAACAGGTGACAACATGCACGTGCTATTGTTAATTGGAATAGGTGGTTTCATCGGAGCCATTTTAAGATATCTGATAGGTGGATACGTTCAGACGGGTTCTTCGCTTTTTCCCATCGGGACGCTGACCGTGAATTTCATCGGAAGTTTTCTTCTTGGCATAACTCTCTACTTATCAGAATACAGGGGTTTTTTCACCGAGGAGGCCAGAATTTTCCTCACCATCGGGATACTGGGGGCATTCACGACCATGTCCACGTTCAGTTACGAGTCGTTCAAGCTTCTTGAAGAAAAGGAATTTCTCCTGCTCACGCTGAACGTTCTGGGAACGATAATGCTCACCTTTCTTGCCGTATATTTGGGGAAGTTGTTCGTCAATAACGTCTGGGGCAATTGAATGAAAGCCACTCGCATCTATTTATCGGCAAAAGGGAAATTCGCGTCGATTTTTTTCAGGATTCCTCTTCAAGAACCTCAAGTTCCTTTTCGATTTTATCCTTGTCCTTCTTAACGTAATAGAGTGTGGAAAGCCCGCCGGTCATGGTGGCATAAAGAAAACGCTTCAACTTCTCTTTTACGGTAAGGTCGCTCCGGCCCAGAGACCCCACAGGCGACGACCTGCTTATGTCCTTTATTACGACCTCGGGAATCCGGGCTGTGACGAAATGCGCCATGGGAACCAAGGCGTTCAGTGCTTTGAGCCCCGCTCTGTTTAGGGACTCGACAACCACTTCATACCGCTTTTCTTCTGGAAGGGATTTAAGGTCGATGGCCGCCATTTCCTTCTGAAACTCTTTTTTGGTCAGTTCGGCCAGCATTCGTTCATTGACCTGATGGGGCTTGCCTTCATCGTCGATTATCTTGAGCATCTTGTCGGGCATGTTATTCGTATTGCCTTTTCACTATTAAATGATTATTTTCTACGATATTTCAAAGGCCGAATATTTCCTTCCATGCTTCAAAGACCTTCTTTTCATTACCCCCATAGTGAATCATGCCCGCTTGGTCGTTTTCGTCAAGGCCGTGGAGCCAACACCAGCCCAGCATGTGCAAATCCAGGCCCTGGGAAACTGTTAGATTTTGCAATAGTGAGTATAGAAACTCCGCCTGACCTTCTTCTCCCCCAAAAAATTCCAATGACGGCCAGGAAATTATCGATGCCCCCGATTAGGTTGAGGAGCGTGGTCTTTCCGCTCCCCGAAGGACCCATTATCATGACCATCTCTCCTTTGGAGGCTTTCAAGTCAAGTCCCGCAAGGACTTCCGTGGTCTCTCCTCCCGTTTCGTAGCTTTTGTGCAGATTTTCAATGGTCACAAGGGGTTCCATTTTTTCACCTGTTCCGGTATGCTCGTTTATGGGAAAAGGTGGATAATATATTTTTGTCAGCATGCCTTCAACGTTTTTCCGAGTCATTGGCCAGGAGAGAATATACCACCATGTCCATGTATTTCCCATCGTAAAGGCAGTAATCCCTGAGAATCCCTTCTTCCGTGAAACCCAGATTCGACAGCATCCTTCTCGACCGCACATTTTCCTTGTGCGTGATGGCTTCAATGCGGTGAATCCCCATATCTGCGAAAACGTGTTTTGAAGAAAGGTTAACCGCTTCCGACATATATCCCTAGCCCCAGTAATCCGGATGCAGGTCGAAGCCGATTTCGGCCCTGTGCACGTCGCCTTGGAAATTATCGTTCTTCCTCTTGACGTAATTGACCTGCCCGAGGAACGTACCGTCGCTTTTTCGGAAGATGCCCCACAGAACGCCTTTGCCTTCTTTCCAAAGATTCAGTCCCCATTCGATTATTTCACGGGCGTCCTTCATATTCCCGCATGCATCAAAATCGACGAAATCGTTTACCTTTTCATTGGAAAAATGCCCGAAGACGTCATCTTCGTATTCGAAATCCATCTCCTTGAGAACGATTCGGTCACCTTCAAGAACGGGAAAGGGCATGGTAACCTCAGTGCCAGAAGGCCCTTTTTCCCGTAAAAACCATGGCCATCCCGTGTTCGTTGGCTGCCTCGATGACTTCGTCGTCCCTGATGGACCCGCCTGGCTGGATTACCGACGTGATGCCAAATTCGGCAGCGGTGTCTATGCCGTCCCTGAAGGGGAAGAACGCATCGGAAGCCATGGCGCACCCTTGGGAACGTCCCTTGGATTTCCTTCCTGCAATCCGGGCCGCATCGACCCTGCTGGTCTGCCCCGCACCTATGCCCACCGTCTGGTACTCATTGGTGTAGATTACCGTATTGCTCTTGATGTGCTTGAGAAGGTTGAATCCAAAGAGCATTGACCGTACCTCTGCCTCCGTGGGCTTCCGTTCGGTGACCGTTTTCAGGTCCTTTTCCGTTACGGTCATGCAATCGTTGTCCTGGACGAGCAGCCCTCCGTCGATGGAACGGAACTCCAGTGATTTGCGCGGTTTTTCAAGGGGCCCCGTTTGGATTATCCTCCGGTTCTTCTTTTTCTTGAGTATGTCCATGGCGCCGTCGGTGTAGGATGGAGCGATGATTACCTCCAGGAAAATCTTGCGCATGGAATCAGCGATTTCTTCATCCACTTCCCGATTGAAAGCCACGATGCCTCCGAAAGCAGAAAGTTTGTCCGCGCCATAAGCCCGCTTCCACGCCGTCCCGATGTCGTCTCCCGTGCCAACGCCGCAGGGGTTGATGTGCTTGACCACGCAGGCGCACGGTTTTTCAAAGTCCCTTACGATGGCCAATGCATTGTCGGCATCAAGATAATTGTTGTATGAAAGCAACTTTCCGTGAAGTTTTTTGGCTTTGGAAAGCGAGGAATCCGCAGCGTCGTCCGAGATGTAAAGGCCCCCTCTCTGATGGGGATTTTCGCCGTACCGCAGTTCCCGGTCCTTCTTGTAAGTGAATCCGAAGCGCATGGGCAAAGAACCATCCTCCCAACGTGAAGAAAGGGTGTTGAATATGTTCACGTCGTATTCTGAGGTGTGGGCAAAGGCCTTCACCGCCATCTTTCTCCTGAAATCGAAATCGTTCCGGTCCTCCCGTATCCGGCTTATCACCTCATCATAATCATCGGGGTCCACCACGGCCAGGACCCGGGGAAAATTCTTGGCAGAAGCCCTGAGCAACGTTGGCCCGCCGACGTCTATCATCTCCAGAAGGTCCGAATCCGTAGACGAGGTTTTTTTCGCCACTTCCTGAAAGGGGTATAGATTTACGACGACCAAGTCGATGAGTTCCAAATCGTGCTCACGCACTTCCGGCAGGTCCTGTTCCCTGGCAAGAATGCCACCGTGAACCAGGGGATGCAGGGTCTTCACCCTCCCCGAAAAGAGTTCCGGGTATCCCGTAAAGGAAGAGATGTCCTCCACTTTTACGCCCTTGGACGTGAGTTCCTTGGCCGTTCCACCGGTGGATAGGATGCGATAGTCCATATTCTCCAGTTCGGCTGCAAAATCCGCAATGCCGGTTTTGTCAAAAACGCTGAGCAGCGCCGTTTTCCCTTTCAAGGTAATTACCGTCACATAAGGAAGAGATTAGGTTTTAACGTTTGTGGGACGCGGTCAAGCTTTTCGTTATCACGCAACTTTGACATATCATAAAAAAGAAGCATGGCAAAGTTGAGTAAATACCCGATTTGCTTGTCAAATTGGGGTTATCAACATGGCTTTCAGATCCATTGGGTTTTGCCAAGATTGGGTTATCAAAGTTGATTTTGAATGAGCATGCTCAAACGTTTCTTATTAACCAGGTTGTCATAAAAACCATTACAAACAAGTCGAGGAGTGAGGGATCCTCAGGAAAAGTCGGACCGGTTGGGTTTTGGAGGTTTGGGTGAAATGACGGTCGGTCCAACCAAAAAAAGTGATAAGAACAGGCCGGACCAGTCGGGTATGGAGGTTTGGGTGAAAAACCAAAATATTAGAGGTTGTGGGTGTTCCGGTCCGACCTGCAATCAGTAATACACATTTCTGCTTAAAGTACTTTGGGACTGAAAAAAGCATTTTTGATAATTTCCTTTTCGTATAACTATGAAATATGGCGATTATGTAATCTTTATTAAAACACAATTTCCATAATAATAAATGAGGGTGTATTGGAAAAACCATTTTTGCAAATATGGCAGGAAATATTTACCTTAATGAAGAAACACATCTCATTTTTTGCACGATATTGATATCTATTTGAACACCATGAGAGGTGTCATGAAAGGAATGTTCAAAGGAAAAACGACGGTAGTGACCGGGGCTTCAAGAGGCATCGGAAGACGCATTCTTCTAGACGTCGTGGAAAATGGGGGTAGGGTCATTGGCATCTATCATCGGAGCCAGGAGAAAGCATCGGAAGTGGAAAAGGAGGCAGCGGACATGAACGGGGAAGCGATAATGGTCCAATGTGACGTTTCCGACCCCTCTGCAGTTGAATCCACAGCAAGGGCAATCTCGCGAAACCACGGTCCCGTTTCCATTCTCGTGAATAACGCGGGCATCCATCAACATCTCGATTTTTGGAACCTGAGCGTTGAAGACTGGAAAAAGGTGTTGGAAACCAATCTGACAAGCCAATTCACCATGACCAAGGGGTTTGCCGACGACCTGAAAAAATCCGAAGGGGGACGAGTGGTGAACATCTCTTCTTGCATCGCCTACATGGGAACGGACCACGAGGTGCATTATGCCGCTTCCAAGGGAGGAACCGTCTCACTCACAAAATCGCTGGCCCTGGAACTTGCTCCCTGGCAGGTGACGGTTAATGCCGTGGCTCCCGGTTACGTGGAAACGGACATGCTGGAATTCGACAACGACGCACAGAGAAGGCATCACGAAGGGAAAATTCCCCTTAAGAGATTCGGCAAGCCCAAGGACATCTCAAACGCCGTACAATTTCTATGTTCGCCCAAGGCAGCCTACATCACAGGGCAGATATTGCACGTCAACGGCGGCCTGCTCATGGCCTGAATTCGCATTGCGAAATAATTTTCGTACTCTACAATTCGCTTTGGTAACAGCAAGTATAAAATACTCTTAACCATAGGGATGTGCTGAAATAAACATATCCAAGGTGATGACGATGAAAGCCGGAAGAAAGATTTCAAGAGTGTTTGCATGCAGGAAAATCGTTTTTTCAATGATGGCCATGTCGTTGCTCATTGGCTCGATGTTGCTGTCGGGCTGCCTGGATGACGGAACCGGCGGGCAAAACGATGATGATACCGTTGTTTTATCCCTGATTGGCAAATTGGATGCCGTCAATCTAACCTTCAATGAATTGACGGACCTGGGCAGTGTTGCAGGAGTCGCAAAGGCACAGAACCGGTTCGGAAACTGGCAAGGCATGGGGCAATACCAGGGGGTGAGATTGTCGGACCTTGTTGATGCAATGGGGGGCATGGAACCAGGTGACGCCCTCAAGGTCATAGCCGATGACAGGTATTCTCAGGAATTCACATATTACAACGTTTATCCCGATGCCGATTGGCTTGCTTATCAAGGAGAATTCATGGTGGCTTACGCTTTCAATGGCACCGAATACGGCGGCTGGGATGACGGGCTCAAGCTTGTTTGCCTTCCCGAAGACGGTGAATATTCCCAGCAGGATTGCAACTGGACCAGCGCCGTGGGGCAAGGATACAACCTCAACCCAAGTGCTTCAGCCAGATGGGTGAGAAACGTCGCAGAGCTGGAGGTATTGCCCGGGGAAGCCGATTGGAACGTGACCTTGACCGGGGAGGCCCGGAAGACCCTTTCAGGAACCGAATACGCCATGTTCAAGAACTGGTTTGGAACCAGCGTCACCGATTACAAGAACAGAACGTGGGAGGGCGTACCCATCCATCATTTCATCGGTTTGGTCGATGGAGGGGAAGCCAGGGGCGAAGGCGCCTTCAACCTGGACCTTGACATTCAGGGCGGCGACATCGGCTATGATGGCGACGCAGGCAACGGATACGAGGTGAGGATTCACGCTGGCGACGGATACGAGAAGTACTTCTCGAAAAGAAGTGTTGAAGAAGATGTCGTCCTCCTGGCAGACCTGCAGGATGGAAACGATCTTGGCGAGGATGCTCCCCTGAAGGTCGTGGTACCTTCTTTCAGCGGAAAATACTGGGTGAGCATGATAGACGAAGTGGAACTCATGCCGGGCTGGCCATTGGAACTGCAGGGCGATGTCAACGAGACGGTTCTTTATCACGAAATCCTCAAGATGGATGCCGTTGAGGGTGTTGCTTACGCCAATCCCGTCAGTTATCCCGGCGTGGACATCAAAGGCCCCTGGAGGTACAAAGGCGTCCCACTCAGCGGTCTGGTCGAGCACGTATTCAACACGACCTTCGATTATTCCGTGGAAGTCGTTGCTGTTGACGATTACCCGCTGACCTTGATGAAAGAACAGGTGGAAGGCAACATGACCGTCTATGACTTGGACAAGAATGACTTGGGCGTTCACAAGGTGGAGACGATACTCGCTTATGAAATGGATGGAGAAAGGTGGTTCGACGGAGGCCCACTCCGGCTCGTTTTCGTCAATGAAACCGGCGCCGTGACCGATTACGCAAAATACGTCAAATGGGTCAGCGCGGTAAAGGTACGTGAGTCCGTTCAAGACTGGAACCTCAACGTATCCATCGACGTGGCTGGCCTCCGGGAGAATGTCACCATCAGCAGGGAGGCCTTCGAACACGCTGCAACGGAAGGAGCTCATCTGACAAGCGTGGAGGTGGGCGGGTCCGTCTATGAGGGCATTCCCCTCTGGATTCTCGTTTCGATGGTGGATGGTGCCGACACCTATGTGGGAGGCGTTTTTGACCACTACGGCTTCAACGACACCCTGGCCACCCAGAACTACAACGTCACCGTGACTGCCATGGACGGATGGAGCAAGGACATTGCATCGGAGATGATGGCCAGGAACGATTCTTTGATTGTAGCTTACAAAAAGAACGGGGTTCGCCTTTCCGGTGACCAATGGCCTCTTCGCCTTGTGGGACCTGACCTATCAAGCGTACTTAGCATAAGGCAGGTGGCCTCGCTTCACATACACCCTGGGGTCTGGGTCGTTTGAAGGAGGGAAGGCACGACTTATGAATTCATGATGAATCGAGTCGATAGTGATGAATAAACGAGATGAGAAGATGACTGATGGATATGACCGCAAACGACATCACCTCTCTACGTGGGACCTTGTTTCCATAGCCGTTCTCAGTGCTCTGGGCGGCGTTCTTAGCACCTATGTGGGTTATCTTGGAAACATGGTAAACCGTTTCGTGGGCGTCCCCTTCGGAGCCGGTCAGTTCATGGCCGGGCTTCACATCTTCTGGATGGTCCTGGCCTTTGGAATAACCCGCAAGAAGGGTTCTGCCACCGCCGTGGGCATTCTCAAGGGGGTCGTGGAACTTTTCATGGGCTCGACCCACGGCGTCATCATCATTCTGGTTTCGGCGGTCCAGGGGCTCTTTCTCGATGCCACGATTTTCGGCTTTTCGCTATTCAAAAAAGAGGATTCCCGAATCGCCACATACCTGGGGGCCGGGCTTGGTGCTGCCAGCAACGTATTCGTTTTCCAGTGGTTTTTCTTTTCAAGCGTCCCGATATCGTACATCATCGTCATCTCCTTCCTGGCTTTCCTTTCCGGAGCATTTTTTGGTGGATACTTCGGCATCACAACGTTGGAAAATCTTGCTCTTTCAGGGGCCCTTCCCGGCATGGAAAAGCCCCATGAGAAGAAGAGATGGTCATCCCTATTCAAACCCCACCGGCTCATCGCATTGGTCATGGCCCTTGCCCTTCTAGTGGGGGGGCTATTCTATTTCGCATTCGTATTCGGAGTGCCTCCCGACGACGCCTCCTGTTCCATTGCAGGAAACGTTGAAGACCCATACACCTTCAGATATGCGGATTTCCAAGGTAGTGAAATCACGTTGAAAGCGGAACTCAACGGCTCCTTTACCCATGTCCCCCCGAAGAATTACACCGGCGTGCCATTGAAAGCGGTTCTTGAAAAGGCGGACCCGGGAGCGGATGCTTCAAAGGTCGAAGTCATCTCATACGATGGATACAAGGCGGAATTCACCTTGACGGACATCCTTTCGGACAATAGGACCTTGCTCGAGAAGCGTGACGGGTCTCTTCGTCTGGTTGCTGCCGATTATGAAGGTGCCTTCTGGGTCAGGCAAATCCGGGAGGTGAAGGTGGTTTGAAAAGCCAAGGCATCTCGGTTGAAAATTTCTCTTTTTCCTATGGGGATGAGTGGGTGCTCAAGGACGTCAATTTCTCCGTTCGACCAGGCCAGTGCATCCTCGTTGCTGGAAGGAGCGGAAGCGGCAAGAGCACGCTGGCCAAGTGCTTGGCCGGGCTGACCCGGTCGGGAAAGGCCGAGGGGACCATCACCGTGGCAGGAGAAGAGGTCCATCCCGTAGGGGCCGGTCGCCCCTCCCATCTGGTGGGTTACGTACCCCAGGACCCTGATTCCCACATCGTGACCCTTTCGGTTTTGGACGAAGTGTCCTTCGGTCCCGAAAATCTCCAGGTCCCTCCCGGGGAAATTCGCAAACGGGTGAAGCGTTCCCTGACCATGGTGGGCGGAGAGGACCTTCTCAACAGGAACGTGTCTGGCCTGTCCGGTGGTCAAAAGCAGAAGGTGGCCATCGCTTCGGTGCTTTCACTTCAACCCGAAACGTTGATACTCGATGAGCCGACCTCAAGTTTGGACCACGAGTCCATTGCGGAACTGAAAGAGAGCATCGGTCGACTGAAAAAACGGGGGGTGACTACCTTCATTCTCGAACACAACACGACCCCCTTCTGGGAAATATGCGACAGGTTCCTTGCCGTGCACGAAGGCCGGGTCTGTGCCGACCTTCCTCCCCGGACGGCTCTTGAAAGGAGGCCGCTGCTCAAGGACCTGGGGGTTCGATTTCCCGATTCATTATCGATGCATCCCCCTGCAAACCCAAGGAAGGAGGAACCGCTGCTTGTCGTGAGAGGCCTTTCCAAATCATACGGTGAAGAACAAATACTGGATTCGGTGGACTTGGACATCCGACCCGGAGAGGTGGTGGCCCTTTCTGGCCGCAACGGGTCAGGAAAGACGACCCTCCTCCGCTGCATCATGAATCTGGAAGATGATTTCCAGGGCGAGATATTCTTACAGGGCCAGTCAACGCGGGGGAAAAAGACCTCGTTTCTGGGCAGGTCCATGGGTCTGGTTTTTCAAAACCCATCCAACCAGATATTTGAAACCCGGGTGGAGGACGAACTCCTTTTCGGACCGGAAAATTTCAACATGCTTATGGAGACCGATGAGGTCGATGAAGTTTTAGGCCGATACGGACTGACCGACCTTACCAAGAGGACCACTTTTACCCTGAGCCACGGTGAAAAAAGACGGCTAAACGTCGCTTCGGTTGAAGCGTGTTCTCCCCGTTTGTTCCTCATGGACGAGGTTTTCATCGGCCAGGACCTATCAAACCTGGAAATCATCGCTTCACGCATCAGGCAGATGGCGGGAAAAGGGAGTGCATTCCTGATGGTCCTCCACGACCCGGAGGTAATGAAAAAGCTGTGCAGTCGCGGCATTCATATTGCATCAGGGCAGGTCGCTGTAGATGCCCCCATGTCTGAGTTCTTCCTTCGGTCATCCACTGTTCGAACCGGCATCCTTGGGGAAGAATCCAGCACGCTATCTCAGGGGGTGAAAGCGTGAGGGACGATTTTGGCTTTGTCCCGGGACGGTCCGTTCTTCACAAGGTGCAACCCCTTACCAAGGCCTTTTCGCTTTTGGCGGTATTGACGGCGGTGATGTTCGTGGATTCCCCACTGGTCCTTTTTTTCATGCTGGCCGTGGTGGCCCTCCTCTTTCTCGTTTCGGGGGTTCCCGTGGTCAAACTTGCTAAGCGATGGCGCTTCATCCTATTTTTTGGTGGGGCGATATTTCTTTCTTACGTCATGTTCGTTCACGAAGGCCAACCCATGTTGAAAATTCCCTTGCCGTTGGATTCGATTGACCATTTCATCGTACACGAAAACGGCGTCTTTTTGGGGCTGAAGCATTCTCTGAGGTTCCTCCTCATAATATTTTCCAGCATGCTCTTTGTGGCCGTCACCGACCCATTGGCCCTGAGTCTTGACCTGATGCGCTTGAAGGTTCCCTACCGTTACGTCTATACCCTGGTTCTGGCGTTGAGGTTCGTACCGCTTTTCAAATCAGAAGGTGATACGGTGAGGGAGGCCCAGAGAACCCGCGGCCTTGCCGTGGACGGAGGCGGGGTCACCAGCATTTTCCGCATGGCCAAATACACATTTTACCCCATGCTTTTTTCAGGTCTTGGAAGGGTCGAATCGATAACCGCTTCCATGGAATCTAGGGGTTTTGGCTACTTTGATTCCCGCACAAGCATACGCAGGAACCATTACGGCATGAGGGACGTTTTCACGGTGATGGTCATATCCTTTTCATGCTTCGTGATGTTATTCGCTTCGTCGTTCCTTTGAAAGGGCACCGAGTCCCCCATCTTCGATTGCCATGGCCCATCGCCTCAGCGCATCACCGTCTTGCCGGTATGCTGCGTGGTCCCGCAGGGATGAGGCAATCCTTCTTTCCACCGCCTTGGTTCCATTTCTGCCCGATGAGGAAAAATGCTCTTCCAAAAGCCACCTTGCCATGTCGGCACGTTTGGGGACTTCATTATTTTGCTGGGATGTGGAAATCACATTGGCCAGGAGGTCTCCCAGGTCTTCAAGGGGGTCCCCAGGGGCCGCCTCTTCGAAATCAACGCCGTAAATCGTTTCGCCGTGGCAAAGAAAATTCCTCATGGTCGCATCACCCTTGGCCCAGGGTTCCCCCTTCTCTTTTCTCATGATGTCATGGAAAGCGTCCGTCCAATCAAGGGCCTTCTTGAGCCATTTTTTAGTTTCAACGATGCTCGATTCCAGGGAGAGTTCAAGTAGCGTTACGCCGGGCAGGCATTCCATCAGGATGCATGGGGAAAAAACCTCTTCGACCTTGGGCACGGCCAGACCATGATTTTGAAGAATATCCAGGACCTCGCATTCTCTTTGAAAACGCTCTTCGCTGTTTTGTGAATATGTCTTTAAAACGAATCGTCCTGCGTCGCCTTCCACCAGATACACGTCATTGCGCTTGCTGGGGCATCGCTTTACGACACGAAGATATCGTTCCTCCAGCATGCCGTTAGTAGCAGGGTCCAATCCTTCACCTAACGGATGAATGCCCCGTTTCAAATAAATCATCTTCGGTACACCATGAGCACGTGGTCAATGTCCGCTTCCTGGAATATGTCTCCCCGTGCCTTGAATCCGCATTTTTCATAAAAGGATGAGGCATGAAGCTGAACGTGGGCGTAAACCTCTTCTGCTCCTTTTTCCAAGGACATTTCCACGAGCTTTTCCGTGATGGACCTTCCAACGCCCTTCCCCCGGTATTCTTTCAAAACGGCGACTCGGCCTATCTTGGACCGCTTCTCCTCGATGAAGAAACGTCCCGTGGCAATGGGCTTGCCTTCATGGTAGCAAATTAGGTGAACGGACCTCTTGTCGAATTGGTCCCTCTCAATGCTTTCGGGCACGTCTTGTTCCTGAATGAAGACCTTCTCCCGGATGGAAAAGGCCTTCTGGAAAGTACCTTGGTCCTTGACGACCCTGATTTTGAAATCCATGGGTCCTCCGTGTTGAAATTTTAGGAGTATCAACTTCTCTTCTTTCTATCCCTGCTTGACCTGGACGAACGGTTGGACCTTCCCTTGGAACTCCTCTTGTTGTCCCTTCGCGAACTCCTTCCGCCTTTATTTTCCTTGTAGTTGTCGGGCTTGGGGAGAAGTGCTTTCTTGGACACGTCCACCTTGTCGCCCTTTACCTTGATGACCTTTACATCGACCTTGTCTCCGACGCTGAGTTCATCTTCTATCTTTTCTGTCCTGTCCCAGGCGATCTCCGAGATGTGGAGCATCCCGTCTTTTCCAGGTATGAGATTGACAAACGCCCCGAAGGGGAGAATGTTTACGACTTCCGCCTGCTTGTACACTTCGCCCACCTCGATTTCACGCGTCAGGTTCTTGACCCTCTCTTCCGCTTTCTCAGCGTTTTCCGCAACTTCGCTGGTGATGAAGATGGTTCCGTCATCCTCGACGTCCATCTTCACGTCGCACTCTTCGGTTATGGCCCGGATTGTCTTTCCTCCAGGTCCGATGACGTCGCCTATCTTTTCCGGGTCAATCTGCATTTTTATGACCCTGGGTGCGTAGGGCGAAAGTTCCTTTCTGGGTTCTTTGATGGTCTCGTCCATGAAGGTAATTATCTCGTTGAGCGCCTTCCTCATCTGCGGGAAGGTGGCTTTGATTATCTCTTTGGAAAGGCCGTGTGTCTTCGTATCCATCTGAACGGCGGTTAGCCCTTCCTTGGTTCCGGTGAACTTGAAGTCCATGCCTCCTGGACCGTCTTCCAGGTCTTGCATGTCCGTGATAATCTTCCACTTGTCGCCGTCGCTTGCAAGGCCGATGGCGATGCCTCCGATGCTTTTCTCGATGGGTACGCCTGCATCCAGCAGTGCAAGGTTGGACCCGCAGGTCGAACCCATGGAAGACGAACCGTTGGAACTAATGACCTCGCTAACCACTCTCATGGTGTAGGGGAAGTCCTCTTTTTCCGGTATCATGGGGAAAAGGGCCTTTTCGGCTAGCATGCCGTGTCCGATGTCCCTTCTGCCTGCACCCCTTATGGGCTTTACGTCGCCCACGGAATAAGGCAGGAAATTGTAATGGTGGAAGTACCGCTTGGTCCCGTCGGTAACCATGGTCTCAATTATCATGTCGTCGCCG
>CAZPOY010000040.1:2259-13142 GCA_964588345.1 uncultured Thermoplasmata archaeon | reverse complement strand
CTTTAAATAACATTTCTCGCGTTTTTTATTTTGAGAATGCTATGGGATTCGAACGGAGTTCGATTGAGACTTTCATTCGGATTGTTCTTCATTCGTCGTTGTATTTGTGGACATGGCGATATTCGCCAGTTCCTCTTCGTTCAAAATGAATGTTGTAAGATACGTGAGGGTCAGAGGAGTGAGTACAAATACCACTGCAAGCACGCCGACCACGGGTATCGCCATGGAGATTATGTTCCCGCCCACGACAAAAACCAGAATGCTTGCCAGCAGCAATTTCACATCTCTTTTAAACCGGTCGTACGTGAAAGAAATGGAATCGAAAACGGAGGTGTTTTTGATGTTTGCCGTTATCAATGTCATCATCCTGAACATTCCCACAAAGGCGGACAACAAAAGTGCCAGAATATACCCTATTAAGAAAATGATGCAGCCCATCGGCGGAAATATAAAAATGATGAAAAAAAGCAGCACGACCCCTGAAGTAATAACGATGATGGGGATGAATGCGAGGAATACGTCTATGCCAAGAAAAGTAAGAATTTTTTCCTTGAATTTTTTCAAATAGGCGGAGAAATCGTTTTTCTTGCCAATCAACAAATCGGCGATGCCCACCGCATAAGCGATGTTTATCAAGTATAATATCGCAAAGAAAAAAAATAATAAAATGGCCACGGCTATCATTATCAATAAATATGTCTTGTCACTGCTTGAGAATATTAATGGTAAAAACATAATCGAATAGCTCAACACGTAAAAAAACACGATGGAAATGAACGTGACCGCAAAAACTATTCCGGAAAAAATCAAGATGTAACTCAGGTTATTTTTATAAATCGCCCAACACAGTTCCACCCGTTTTTTCAATTCCACAGGAATAGCATGGCGAACGGCAATTTAATTTTTTTGAATTACATGCCGTTGTGAAAAAACAACAAAAGCGTGAGGCATGCCAAGGTCCCTTTCAGGTATTGGGAACGTTCGCTTCAAACTTTCGACACATTGATGCATAAATTTGTAAAATCCTTATAAGTGCATTTCTGCAATTGATGGACGATAAGATGAAATACGTTGAATTTGGACGAGAGAAAGCACCGGCCCTGGGTCTTGGAACCTGGCAGATAAGGGGAGAAAACTGCACGAAGACCGTAAAAAGCGCCCTGGAACTGGGATACCGAAACATCGATACGGCTCAGATGTACGGCAATGAGGACAAGGTCGGAGAAGGTATCTCAAGGTCCGGAACGGACAGAAAAGAGATATTCTTGACGACGAAGATAGCCAATGACAATCATGCTCACCAAGACGTGCTGGATTCCATGGCAGAAAGCCTTAAGCGCTTGAGAACCGATTACGTTGACCTGCTTTTGATTCACTGGCCCAACAAATCCGTTCCCCTTGGAGAAACCCTGAAGGCCATGAACGAACTTGCGAATGAGGGAAAAGTGCTCCATCTGGTAGTGAGCAATTTCTCTGTGGAGGAGATGGAAAAAGCCAGAGGGCTATCTGACGAACCCGTGGTATGCAATCAGGTCGAGATGCACCCGTTCTATCGGCCCGAGAAGGTCGTAAAATACTGCCAGGAAAAGGGAGCCATTTTCACGTCATATAGCCCGTTGGGAAGAGGAAAGGTCATGGACAACGAAATTCTTCGTTCCATCGGCGAAAAACATGGAAAATCCGCAAGTCAGGTTGTTTTGAGATGGCACGTCCAGAAAGACAACGTGATGGTGATACCCAAGTCCGCAAGCAGGCAGCATCAAAAAGAGAATCTCGACATCTTCGACTTTGAACTTGCCGGTCAAGACATGGAAAAGATTGACGACATGAATCGAAACGACAAGATCGTTGTTCTTTGAAAATGCATTATAAATGCATAAGACTTACAAAAAATCTCGAATTAACGTTAATATGTAGTGAGTACAACAAGAATATGGGATAAACAATGATGGACGACAATCTGTATAATCTGATGGAGCAGGTCACAACCGAAAGCCAAAGCTTGGTGCGGATGAAAAACGATTACAAGAAGGATGCAGGTTCTGACAACGAACTTGTTGCCTTCTGGGACAAGATGATAAAAGACAAGAACGAACACATAAAGGAACTCCAGGTACTTCTAAAAAAGCGCATGGATTAAACGAAATGACATTTCAAGCCGGCGTGTGTAATCCACACATTTTAAATCCCTCGCGCACGCCGGCTTTTCTTCCATAATGGTATCCTCCGGTGATGAAGGCTTTTCGTTGGCATGACGTTTTGTGAAATGAAAGGGTTTTTAAGGACGTAGGATGAGAAAGAAGCTAAGAATCGGGAAACATGAAAGAGATGGTGAACGTGAAAACGAATTTCGACTACGGCAAAAACGCACATCTCCTGGTGATATCCGGATTCGGCAGAAAGGCGGCAATCGATTTTCTAGAAAGGGCGGAAAAGCGTGAAAGGGAGACCATCATCGATTCCACCGATTGCGGAGACTTTTTCGACGAATACCGGCGCACCTCCATCTCCCTCCATGAAAACCTCCGATATTTCAAGAAAGACGTTCTGGAGCCGTTCATTTCATCCAAGACCAAGCTGGACAAGTCGGTCATGGTGGGGTTTTCAGGTGGCCTTGATGTTTCTGATGTTGCTCCTGAAATCGGACGCACCGTCTTGGAAGGGTGCGCCTTCCCCCTGAAAAATGGCGTTGACCAGATCGTCATAGCCGTTCCCTGCAACACACTCTCTCCTCTCACTGACATGCTGGAAAAATATTTCGCTTCCGAAAAGCGCATCGAGAAACTTGCCAGGGAGACGGACCCACTTTTTTCCCAAGAAGTTTTGAACGCCATAATCGGACCGCTTCTTGAAACTGACCTTGAATTTCCTTCAGTGGCCGAAGCCGTCGTAAATGCCGCCGATGGCGATAATTTTGGCCACATCCTTCCCTTGGGCACGGAAAACATCGCTGAGATTTACGAAGATGCCGCGGAAAAAACCGGTTCCCATGCAAAAATTCTGTCAGCCCCTGAAGAACTGAAGTGCATGGTTCAAAGGGCGATACGGTCCTGCATCGAAGGGGATGAATCGGCCATTGCAAAATCCCGTCTTGAGGTCCAGAAAAAGGCATCCGAGGTTTCGAGGCGACACAAAGAACCCGTCATGGTGGTTGAGGCGTGCACAGACCTCGACTTGGACATCGGTTCTGATTCCCTAGAAATATACGCCGATTACGTAATTGACTCCATCTACGATGGCGATGAGGATTATGGGTGTCTTTGAATCGTGGGTTTTGCGAAATACTTTTCGTACACTACAGGAACCTAAGGATACCAAAAAGAAGATAAAGGTCCAATGAAACGGGGTTTTTTCTTTATTCTTCATTCATAAATAATGGGAAATTTCCCTTGTGATTTTCACCAATTTTGCAAACCAATTTTAATGATTTTGAATGCCATTTTGTATACAATTTGAAAAAACGGTATATTGAATGGGCAACGTTCATGTCAATACAAAGCAGGAGGAGATGAAATGGACAATGAATCAGTGAAGAAGAACCTGGTGGATGAACTGTATTGGGACGGCAAGGTCGACGCATCGGACATAAACGTTGATGTCAAGGACACCGAAGTCGTCCTCAAAGGCAAGGTGCCCACATACCGGTCGAAACTGGCGGCGGAAACAGACGCGGTTCGGCTCTCGGGTGCCCGGCTTGTCAAGAACAATGTGCGTGTGGACGGAACGAGAGAGACCCCTTCCGACGGCAAGTTGGAGACCATGGTCGAGAGCAAATTGATGCTGAACTCGGACCTGATGGGCCACGACATAAACGCCTCGGCCACCGGCGGCATCGTTACTCTTTCGGGAAGCGTAGATGCCTACTGGAAGAAGATGGTTGCCCAGAGGGAAGCGGAAGACGTCTTCGGCGTGATAAACGTGAACAACGACATCGGCATTGCACCGACGGAAGACATCGTGGATGAAGAGATTGCCAAAGACATCATGAAAAGCTTGGACAGGAACATCTTGGTGCCTTCAGACAACGTCAACGCACTTGTGGAAGACGGCGAGGTCACCCTGACCGGACACGTTCCCAACTGGAACGCATATGAAGAAGCAAGAAGGGCGGCGGAAAATACCCTCGGAGTTAGGAAGGTAACAAACAGCATAAAAATAAAAGACTGAAGGTCCCATCCCAGCGTGCAGAGGGGAGGGAGAAAGACCGTTGCACGCTGGTCTTTTTTATTCTTTTTTTTCGCATTCCTGACATTTGCCGTCGCAAGGTTCAACGTGAATCATCACGGTTGCATTCTTCAATCGCCTTTCAATGGCCTTTTCTATTTCCTCGGTAAGGTCATGGGCTTCTTCAACGCTCTTGTTCTTGGAAACGACAAGATGCATGTCTATGTGACGATGGTTGCCCGCCCTGCGGGCCCGGAAATTGTGAAACTCCAGAAATTCCCCGCTGTATTCCCTCAAAACCTCACATACCATCTGCTGTTCGGATTCAGGTATCTGCTCGTCCAGCAGGTCTCTGCCCGACCGTTTTGCTATGTCAAATCCGGTCTTGATTATCATAAGCCCGATTATGATGGCCACGATGGGGTCGAGATATACTATCATGGGGTACTTGTCCGCCAAAAGGAGTATCATGGAAAGAGAAACAAGGACCCCTGTGGACAACCAGATGTCCGCCCTGAGATTAAGGGCATTGGCCTCCATGGCAATGGATTCGTGCTTTCGGGCCACCCGGATCATGTTCTGAGAAATGGCGAATTTTGCAACTACGGATACAACCATTATTATAATGCCAAATTCAATGGAGCGGAGCTCTATGCCCGTTGTCATGCGCCGGATGGCTTCGCTTATGATGAAAAGGGCTATGACCAGTACGATGAATGCTTGGATGAGCCCCGACAGGTTTTCGAATTTTCCGTGCCCATAAGCGTGGTTTTCATCCGGGGGCTGATGGGACATCTTGACGGAATACCGGGCCATGACCGAGGTGACCACGTCGATGCCGCTATCTATGGAATCAGAAAGAACGGCCATGGACATCGTTGCAAGCCCTATGACGAGCTTCAATGCGAATAGGAACGAATTGACCAAGATGGACCTTTTGTTCCACTTGTCCTTCTCCTCGAATATCCCATTTTCTGGCACGCCCTTGAGATTATGGGCAAATGATAAAAGAGTTGTTTTGCAACGACGTCCCGAAACCCTTAATTGCCGGGGTCCATCCACAGACGTGGAATATCTCATACGCTATGGCGAAGTCGGGCTCAAGTCTTCAAGAGTCAGAAACCGGTTCATCAGAAAACTGGTCTCCAACATGGAATCACTCCTTTTGGATGAAGGGCTGAATGGGCTCTTCAATGTCGAAAGGGGGAGGATTTACCTTGAAGGGAACGATTCCCCAAAGCTGAAGGGGGTTCTGCAGAGGGTTTTCGGCGTGGTTTCCTTTTCCCCCGTTGAAAAAAAGGTATCATCGAACATGGAAGAGATATGCGGAGCGGTCCTCGAGGTTGTGGAAAAAAAGTCATTCGAAAGCTTCGCCATGCGGGTCAGAAGGTCGGGCCAGCACCCTTTTTCAAGCATGGACGTGGCGGTAAGGACCGGTTCTCTTGTTGCAGAAAAAACCGGTGCCAACGTAGACCTGGATGACCCGGAGTTCGAAATATTCTGCGAGATACGGAACCCCTTCACGAGAATATTCACTGAAAAAATCGACGGTCCAGGCGGGCTTCCGCTGGGAACTCAGGGGACCGTGGGGGCGGTGGTAGAGAGCAAGGAAGACGTTCTTGCACCGTGGATGATGATGAAACGGGGCTGTTACATCAATGTCTTCACCCCCGATGAAAAATTGGTCCTACCCCTCAAGCGATGGGACCCAGGGATAAAGATATTCACCATGGACAATTTTGACGCCCCAAGCATTGTGCGGTCCTTGAAGGAGACGCATGCAAAGGCGTTGGTCCTTCCTAGCAGGGATTTTCCGACGAAACGCTACGACGATTTTCCCGTCTTTGCCCCGTTGGTCGCCCTGGATGAAAAAACATACGGCGATTTAAAAGAGAAAATCCTCGGCAACCCCAATTGAAAATCATGAAATTCTGATTTTTCTTAAAATGGTGGAAATCATTTGATGTCAACCAGCTTCTTGCTCATGCCTTCGGAACAGTCCACCTTGCCCTTGTCCTTGACGACGGTAACCTTTGTCCCCGGCTGAATGCCCCAGGGGTGGCATTTCGAATAATGCTCGCAGGACACGTTCTTGCAATTGCATTCCTCGAAGGTCACGGTTGACCCCTCAATGGCGAGTTTGGACGAGAGGACCACTTCCGTGGGCACCTCTTCCACCTCCACGATTTGGACCTCCTTGTCGTGAATGTTGCATTTGTGAGTCTTTTCACGGACCTCCACGACGCGATACCGTTTGCCCTGTTTGAGATTGAAGCAGACCGTCTTTATCTTGCACTCCCTGCAATCGGACACGGGCCCTCCGTAGGTGAATTCATTCCCCTTTTTGGCCTGCCTTTTTCCTAGGAGCGTTACTAGAGTCAACCTATGACCCCCACTTCAACGATTGCTTGTTCCATCTCTCTTTCCGTAGGCGAAAGATGTTCTAGAATGGTATATCTTTCCGGTCTTATCTCTTGAGATCTCATAAAAGCATTGACGATTACTTCGTCCCGTATATTTAATTCCTTTGCCGTCACCGGTGCCCCAACCCTAACGAGGGCATCTCTGATGCCCATCCAATCACCTTGATGAAGGTGCATGGTGATGATGGAACCGATGCCGCACAGTTCTCCGTGAAGGGCATTTGAATCTGGCAAGAGGGTTTCGCAGACATGTGCGAATTTGTGTTCGGCCCCCGAGGCAGGCCTGGAAGACCCAGCAAGAGCCATGGCTTTTCCCGACATGACAAGCGCCCTCATGAGGTCCTCAAGCTCGTTGACGTGACCGGGGAGGACCGGCTCCTGGAAATCATATACCAGTTCACCTGCTTCTTTTGACAAATCATATGCTTCCTGAATGAAGGCCCCTCCCCTAACCCTGCGGGAAAGCTCCCAGTCAAGAATGGCCGTCATATTGGACAGGATGTCAGCGCATCCGGAAGACGCAAACCGAGGTGGCGCTTTGCGGATGATGGCCGTGTCGGCGACTATCAAACGGGGAGTTTTTGCTTGTATGGACGTCTTGGCTCCCAGATGCATCAGCGAAGCCCTGCCCGAGGCGACCCCGTCGTGGGACGGAGAGGTGGGAATGGAGATGAATGGAACGTTCTTCCTGTGGGCCGTCAGCTTGCCTACGTCGATGGGTCTGCCGCCTCCGAGTCCTGCAACGGAACGGACGTCGTCCTTGAAGTACTTCTTTTCAATGTGCGAAACCTCACTTACCGTGGCCGAATCGATGGCGTGGTTGAAACTCCCGGATGACGATGCAAAAGAATCAAGGGACGATGAAGCAAGAGCCCACGTTGTTTCATCTGCAATGAAGAGAACGGGTGGTTCCAGACCGTGGTTCTTCAGAATTGTTTCTAGGTCGACGAGAATGCCTTCGCCCATCACAAGGGGTCCGGGGGGGGTCTGAATTTGCGGCTTTCGGGGAGTGGAAGTTTTATGTTGAATCATGTCCTACAACCTGTCGAACCATATGTCCATCGAAGGGAAAAGTGCTCGGGGTTTAAAATCCTTTTACGAAAAAAAACCTTTGCTTGCATGGCTGGCCGGAACGCTGGGACCTCTGGCCGCTTTGGTAGTGCTCACTTTGGCCTTTCCCGACGTTTTCTGGGACGACTTCATCTACAAATACTACTGGGAACCCATTGTGAAAGACGCCCATTACAACGTGGTGGATACGGCCACTTATGCGTTGGTGGTCATCGTTCTTCTCTTCGCTCTCCACGAATTCTTCCGTTTCACCGGAACAAAAATTTCCGTCGGAACGGTGTTCGCCATCGTCCCCTTCGTGATATTCGGAGGTGCGGTAAGGGCATTGGAGGATTCGGAACTGGTGGCCCCACCTGTAAAATATTTTCTCATCACTCCCATAATATATTTCATCATAGCCCTTGGGATAGCCCTCCCCTTATTCATCGTAAGCTGGAGGATTTCCAAGGTCCCCGACAAAAGAAAGAACACCATCTACTTTTCGGTCCCCCTGGGATTGCTCATCGTTTCATACGTACTTTCCACGCTATTTCTTCGGGAATACGTCCGTTTTTTCATAAGCCCCATAATCGTCATTGGCCTGGGGGTTGTTGCCGTTCTGACGTTCAGAATCTACGGCACCCACTCTCCAGATAAAACCGGCTTCGCCATGGCCACCTATGGGCTTTTCCTCATGACCGTGTCCCTTTTGTTCGTCGCCTATTGGGGAAACATCCCTGAATGGACCACGGCCTACGGCGGCAGGGTCGAAACGGACTGGTGGGTCCTCTATGCCGTTCCCCTGGCAGTAGCCCTCATGACGGGTGCTCTGTGGGGTGCCTCGGTGCTTGGAAAAAAATGGTGGAAAGGAGTTGGGGTCTTTGGTCTTCCTTCAAACCTCCTCCTCTTCTTCGCCCAGATGACGGACGGCGTCGCCACGTATGTGGGAATCGAACATTTCGGTTACAGCGAGAAGCACGTACTGCCCGACGTTCTCATTGGGGTTGCCGGAGGGGCCTGGGTCATGGTGCCCTTGAAGATGGGGTTGGTGTTCCTTGCTATCATGGTCATTGACGTATGGTACAAAGACGACCTGGCCGAGAACCCCAACCTTGAAGCCCTCGTTAGAATCATCATCATACTGCTGGGTTTTGGACCTGGGTCCAGGGACCTTTTCCGACTAGCCATGGGCGTTTAATGCGGAAATCGCTTAGAAACGCATCCCTGCAAAGGTCTGGGTCGCTTTTCCCTCGCCGCCCTGGCTGAATACGTTGATGACATCGAAGCCGTAAAACGCCGTGCCGTCATTGAGGTTTCCCGTAATATCAATCTGTGAATTGTTGGACAGGTCCAGCATTCCCTTTGCTTCCTCAGCGTCGAATTTTACCATCAGGTCAGGAATGCCGTCGTCATCGTAATCGCCCAGCCCCGTAGGTTTTTCAAGCGCAAGCAATTCGCCGTTGAGCTTGACCGTTGACACGTCGATGTCTTCAACGTTCTCTCCGCCGGGGAACTCAACATATACGGTTACGAAACGGCCTCTGCTCTCCATGTTGAACGAATCGGGGTCGAAATCCACCACTGCTTGAACTACTGGTTCTTCGCCCAGACAGACAAGGACTCCCGGCCCCATGGTGAACATGATTTCAGGCGACCCGTCGTCCTCCAGGTCAGCAACGATGAGGCCTCCAGGTGCGGTTCCGTTGGTGTCGAAAATCCATTTCGCTGACCCGTCTGAAGAATCCAGCAAATGAAGGTCGACCTTTCCAGGAAACAGTAGGTCCTTCTTGCCGTCGCCGTTGGCGTCAAAAGCCACCGGCCCAGAGCCGTAGTATTTGCCGGGAAGCTGTTTCGACCAGAGAACCGTGCCATCGTATCCCCTGAATGCCACCAGTTGTGCATCGAAATATGTGACGCCGACAAGGTCGCTGATGCCATCCGAATCCACGTCCACGACGGCTGGAGAGGCATAGTACTTGCGGTAATCGATGTTTCTCCACTTTAGCGAACCGTCGTGTTCGAATACCTGGGCTGCTCCTTCCTTGCCTGATTTGTCGCCCCATCCGACGTTGAATATGACTATTTCAAGTTCCGGGTCTTCGTCCAGTTGCGCAAACGAGGGGGTCGCTGCGGTGTTGTATCCCGTGTGAATTTCCCATTCCTTCTCGCCCCCTACCTCGTATAATCGGGCAAGGGCGTGGTTGTCTGCCACGAGGAATTCGTCTTTCCCGTCCAGGTCAACGTCCCCCAAAGGTATGGATGCCCTGAGGAAATGTTCGAACTTCTCGGAAAAGAGGGGTTCTCCCGTCTTGCCGTCGAGGATGTAGAAGAAGTAGTTGTCG
Source organism: uncultured Thermoplasmata archaeon (assembly GCA_964588345.1). Lineage (GTDB taxonomy): Archaea > Thermoplasmatota > Thermoplasmata > CAZPOY01 > CAZPOY01 > CAZPOY01. The sequence continues at coordinate 3,163 of CAZPOY010000040.1, read as the reverse complement.
GATGAAAGGAGGACATCCTGGGCTCCGTCGCCGTTCACGTCGATGAGAACGGGATTGGCCTCGATGCCTGAGAGATAAGTGCCCCGGTATGTGTCAAAGGTCCAAAGGATGCTTCCATCCTCAGCGTTCAGTGCGTATACGTGGGAATCGCCTCGCCCTGACATTTTGTATCCTCCAAATACCACCTCTAAATCGCCATTCCCGTCAAGGTCACCTACCGATGGTGGTGCAAAAAGCCACTCGCTTCCCGTTGAGAAGTTCCAAATCTCCTTGCCCTGGTGGTCCAATGCGAAGAACCTTCCGTCGCCTGATGCAAGGAATATCTCCTTGAGACCGTCGCCATTGACATCAGCAATGGCCGGGGTGGAAAGACGGCCGTATCTTTCGTGATTGCCCGAATCGAAGGACCATTTTATGTCTGGTGCCTTGTCGAAATCCCCCGTTTCATCGGAAGCAAAGGTCCTCTCCGCATCGAGCCCGTGCTGGACCGTTTGCGAAAATGCGAGTGGGATTACGGATACCATCAAAAGGAAAGCCACTATCAGGGTCATGATGCCATTGGAACGCGGTTTCATTTTCTACACCTGTTTGAACTTAGTATCGTGGAATATTTAACGGTTGTCCCGAGAAAAGACGCATGTTGAATTCGCCCCCGGCCCCTGATTTATCTCTTCGATTTTATGCTTTAATTCGGCACAAATATTATCTGCATTTTTCTCCTTCTCCATGCATGGATGAACACGAAGAACTGCCAATTGCCGCCCACATGGACCTTTCGATGCTGGATTGGGACGGGCACCTGGTCATGACCATTTTCCTACCACTTTGCAACATGAAATGCCCTTTCTGCCATTCCTGGCAACTCATCAATCCCCCCAAGGACGCGCAGACAGAAAGCGAAAGT
>CAZPOY010000040.1:0-2249 GCA_964588345.1 uncultured Thermoplasmata archaeon | reverse complement strand
TTGCTGGAAAAACACGATGATTACTACGACGGCATCTGCGTCACAGGAGGCGAGCCGACCCTTCACGACCTTGCGCCTTTTTTCAGAAAAGTAAAAGATGCGGGATTCCAGGTAAAACTGGACACCAACGGAACGAACCCCTCCCGATTGAAGGGCCTCATCGAAGAAGAACTAGTCGATTACGTTGCCATGGACTACAAAGTCCCCATGGAAGAGATGGAAAAAGTGCTCGGGGGGTCCTTTTCCGCGGAAAAGGTAGGCCAATCCGTAAAGATGCTGAGGGAAGGGAGCGTTGACCATGAATTCAGGACTACGGTGGTTCCGGGAATTCACGACCGAAACGTTCTCATGAGAATCGCCAAAGAGTTGGAAGGAAGCGACCTATGGGTGGTCCAAAAGTTCCGTGGGAAGGATGCCAATGGCAACCCAACGGTATCCGAAGAGAACGCGTGGCTGCTGGACCAGGAGCCCTTCGAAGATGAATTTTATCTTGACGTCGTGAAAGAGGCGAAGAAACTGCTTGGTGACGTGAAATTACGGGGATGACCCTTCATACACTTCCTTAATTCCCCAATGTGTGGCTATAACACTTGCATTGTCATGCAAAATTGTTTTATAGCGCGTTTCACTCAAATTCGATGGCATATGCGAATTACACGGCAAATCACAGGGAATTTCACCCGTTCATTGGCAATCTTCCTAATTATGCTTTTAGCAATCGCGTCACCGGGTTTTGCTTCTTCGGAAATGCCTTGGGAACATCCAACGCCGAACCAAGATGAAGAAAGCGTTCTGAATTACACCGTTTCCCCCGGGGGAAGGTTCAGCGTACCCTTTCATCTTGAAAACAACGGTTCGGGCCTTTTGGAATACCAGGTAAAGGTGGAAGGGCTTCCCGGCTCCTTCCAACCCAGGATCTTTCTTAACGGTACGGAAGGCGATTCCATCAAACTCCGGCAGGGGGAATCCGCATGGTGCGCCGCCGTCATCCAGGCCCCTTATCTTGGCATGGAGGGAAACTACTCGGGAAATATATCTATTTCCTCCCCCGAGGCGTTCTTCCAGGTGGAATTCCTGGTTTTCCTCAGGTTGCCTGAACTGGAAATGTCCCTTGACGGCAGGGTAACGTTCAGCAGGGGGTCAGCCATACAATCTGGAACCATTGCAAACGATTCTCCCGTAGAAGCCAGAGATGTCATGGTCACCGTGGTCCTTGGAGGAAACGTTGCCGCACAGCAGCGGTACGAGAACATCCCCCCTGGAGGCATGGTCAGCTTCCAACTGCACTGGGCCGTGCCGGAGGGCAAGCAGACGGCCGTCATCGAAGCCGAATCGAATAACGGAGCGGAAACGTCCGTAATGGTCAATTACACTTACGAAAGAGAGTCGGGCATCAGCAGCGAGACGGTTATTCTTGTCGGTGGAGTCCTGGCCCTCGTTTTCCCCATAATCGTGTTGGCCCAGATGGGCATCCAGAAGCGCAAGGAGAAGCGGGCGATGGAGAAGAGAAGAAGGGAGCGCGACCTTTCGAGTGCCCTTATGACCATCGACAAGGAGGAAGAAGATTGAATAGGAGGATGGTGCGGATTGCGGCCATATCGGTTTGCCTTTTCATCGTTCTTGTCATCATCACCGCAAATCTTGTTCCCGTCCTGGAATCCCGGATACGTCAGGAAAAAAATCCCTTGGAAGGGGCCGGTTCAACGCTTGTCCAACCCGACAGCGATGGTGACGGGCTTACCGACATTGAAGAGAATTACATCTACGGGACCGACTATCTAAACCCCGATACCGATGGGGATGGGATGCCCGACGGGTGGGAGATAGAGAATCGGAAGATATCCAACGCTACGCAGTCTCCAACGCTGGACCCAAACAACCCCGATGATGCCGCTCAAGATTCCGACAGGGATGGGCTTTCCAATCTGGAGGAATACGACCTTGGAACCGACCCCAACAAAGCCGATACCGATGGGGACGGGATGACCGATGGATGGGAGGTGCTTTATGGCCTTGACCCCCTGGACCCGGACGATGGCGAGGACGACCTTGACGCCGACGGGCTCACCAATTACGAGGAATATCTCAGAGGTACCAACCCCAACGACGAAGATACGGACAACGATGGCGTTTCCGATTTCCTGGAAGTAAAGATATACGGGACGAACCCACTTAGTCAGGACACCGACGGCGATGGGATGCCCGACGGATGGGAGATTTCCTTTGGCCTTGACCCTTTAGATGAATAT
>CAZPOY010000039.1:0-13345 GCA_964588345.1 uncultured Thermoplasmata archaeon | reverse complement strand
GGCTGGAAAAAAAAGAAAAGATCGTCAAGCTTGAAAAGGACCTTGAAGGCCTCACGGCTCGGTTGGAAAGCATCGAAGTAGAGGTGAACGATGCGAAAAAGAAGGAAGCGCTTGCCAAAGACATGGGGCCATTGAAGAAAAAACTCAAGAAGATGGATGAAAAAATTGACCGCATCACAGAGATGGAGACAAAGTGGCGAAAGAAGAAGGAACTTGAGGAAAAGATGGAAAGGATGGCCTTGGAAATTGCCACCTTGAAAAAAACCGCTGATGCCTTGGTCGTTGATGAGGATGTGGATGAAGCCATTGAAGAAAAGCGGAATGAGATGGAGGTTTTGAATCGAAAACATCTATCGCTCATTAGAAGGGCAAGCACACTCCGCTCTCAAGAAAAGAGCGTTATTTCAAAGCTCGAGGAGAAAGAGGAACATCTTGCCCAGATTAGGGAACTTGGGGAAAATTCCTCCTGCCCCACGTGTCAACGCCCCCTCGGCGAACACCATCCCCGACTAAAGTCTGAATTGAAAAACGACATTGCGAATTTGAAAAATGATGAGGAATCTTTGGCCAAAGAGATTCAGCAGGTTGAAAAAGAGCATGAGCAGAACCGCAATGAGATGGAAGCGTTGAAAAAGGAATTACTTGCTTTTGAGAAGAAGCGGGAGGAAAATCTCAAAACGGTGGAAAGACGGTCCGCGATTCTTCAAAACGTCGGTGAGAAAAAAACTTCACGTGAAGAGGCGAGCAAGGCGTTGGTTTCCCTGGACGTTGTTGCGTTGGATGTCGATAGAAAGGACTTGGAAAAGGAGCGGCGAGACCTTGAGAGAGCGTTGATGAAGAAGGAATCGTATCTTGAGATGGCGGAAAAGTTGCCCGAACTGGAAGAGAAGAAGAAAACAATGGTGAAAAAACGCGATGATTGCCTGAAGGAAATTGAAATGCTCGCCAAAACCGTTGGGGAGATGGACGACCCTCGCAGGGAAAACGAAAAAATCTCCAAGGCGATGAATGAGGCGAAGGTCTTGATGGAGACCCTTGCCGGGAAAATCAATGAAAAAAGAGGTTTGAAGGAAAATCTCGCCAAGGATGTTCTCCGCCACAAAAGGATGCTCGAAAAGAAAAACGAGATGGTTGAGGGACTGGAAGAATGTGAAAAGGAGGTAGCCCTCCTTACCAAGGTCGAGGACATGCTCACCGGATTCAAGGTTTTTCTAATCAGCAAGATACGGCCTCGGCTTTCCCACCATTGTTCACGCTTCCTGAACGACATGACGGCCGGCCGTTATTCGGACGTTAGGATAAACGCCGATTACGAAATGGAACTTAATGACGATGGGGAGTATTTTCCCCTATCGAGATTCTCAGGTGGTGAAAAAGATATGGCCAACATATCCATGAGACTTTCGCTTTCCAAGATGGTCGCGGAACTCTTCGGCCAGGAGGGCATCGGACTTCTAATATTGGATGAAGTTTTCAGCAGTCTTGACCGGGATTACAGAGGAGAGGTTCTAGAGGCGTTCTCTGGTCTCTCTTCCGTCTATGGACAGGTCTTTGTCATAACACATCAGGAGGAAGTGCGAGACGTTCTTGGCAACATAATCACCGTGGAAGATGGAAAAGCCATATTGGAGTGAGGGGGCCAGAAGGTTCGCTTCGGATTTTTGGATTACTTTTATTACGGGACATGCTTCTTTCAAGCCGGATGATGTGGGAAATCATTCTCTTGGTCATTGGCCTTGTTCTATTGTGGCAAGGTAGTGACATCGCCATCGGTGCTGCAAAGAAGATAGGGGACAAATACGGTATTTCCCACATTTTCATCGGCCTTACCGTAGTTTCCATCGGATCTTCCCTTCCTGAGATTTTCACCATCGTATATTCCGGATTTCAGGTTCGCCTTGGTAACGACGCAAGCGGCCTTGCCATCGGAACGACCATTGGAAGTCATATTGCTCAAATAACGCTGATACTGGGGATTACCGCACTTGTGGGAACCATGTATGCGCAAAAAGAGACGATAAAAAGGGATGGGGTCATGCTTTTCGTTGCCATATTTGGCATGTTTCTTGCCGGACTAGATGGAAGGATTGCCCCCTGGGAAGGCATTCTTATGGCCTCCATTTACGTGGTCTATATCGTAACTCTGGTGAGGGGGGCCAAGCTCATGGAGAGCTATAAAAACGAGAAAAAGATGAAAGAGCGCAGCAAAATCAAGACCTGGCTTCAATTTCTCATCGTAGCATTGGGCCTCTTCATGGTAATTTTCGGGAGCAAATTGGTGGTGGACAGCGGCATTTTCATTGCTAAGAACACGGGGCTAAGCCAGTACGTCATCGGCATTTTCATGGTGGGCGTGGGTACGAGCCTTCCCGAACTCTCCATTGCCATATCCGCCATAAGAAATAAGGCCGAGGGCATTTCCCTGGGCTCCCTTCTTGGGTCCAACATAACCGACCCCCTGTTCTCACTGGGGGTTGGTGCCTCCATTGCCGGATTCACCGTGGAAAGCCGTATATTATATTTCGACATACCATTTTGGTTTGCAGCCACGGGCCTAGCACTACTTCTAATCCTAAGGAACCGGAGAATAGGCAAAGAGGAAAGGAAAGAGGGGATCATCCTCATTTCCGTGTATCTGCTATACGTCATACTAAAACTTATGGTATTTTCTTGAACGACACGTATTTGGCATTCGTTAAGGAGAAAGATTTAAGGTATAGTTGTGATACAAGCAAAGCGAAGTTCCGTCACGCGGAAAGAGTTGAACGATGATGAAGTCTCTTGGTATTTGCTGCGGTGCGTCCACCATAACTGTGGTCGAGTTGGAAAAGAATGGCGACGAAGAACGCGTTCTCAATGTACATTCAAAAGCGCATGAAGGTAATCCGAAGAGGGTCATCCGGGACCTGATAGACAAGGTAGAATTGGATGCCTTTGATAGGATGACCGTCACGGGAAGAAAATTCCGAAGTCTCGTCGACATGACCAACATCTCTGAACCATTGGCGACGGAAAAAGCGCTGAAATTCATCGACAAGGACGAAGGTAAATTCAACGCCGTGGTATCAGCCGGGGGAGAAACGTTCATGGTTTACCGATTGAACAATCGGGGCGAAATCCAGAAGGTATATACGGGTAACAAGTGCGCTTCGGGAACCGGGGAATTCTTTCTCCAGCAGATCCGCCGAATGGACGTGGACATCGAAGAGGCGATAAAATACGCCCAATCGGAAAAACCGTACCACGTTTCGGGCAGATGCTCGGTTTTTTGCAAAAGCGATTGCACTCATGCCACCAACAAAGGCGTGCCCAAAGGGCGCGTCGTCGCCGGCTTGTGCAAGATGATGGCGGGGAAGGTCATGGAGCTTCTAAAAAATGTTCCGAAGAACGACATCATGCTTGTGGGGGGAACGACTAAAAACAGGGTCATGATGGATTATCTTTCCAAGGACATTGAAAACCTTGTGGTTCCTGAAGAAGCGACGTACTTCGAAGCGCTTGGTGCCGCTGTGTGGGGAACGGAAAATCCAACGAAAAGAATTGTCGACAAAGACAACATATTCCGGGACCGCGTTTCTCAATTTGATTATCACGAACCGCTGAATGAATACGAAGACCAGGTCACTTTTGCCCAGATGGAGCGCGGAACGCCGAGGGATGGAGACATCTGCATCCTCGGTCTCGACGTGGGTTCCACCACCACCAAGGCCATTCTATTGAGGGTGGAAGATGACAAGATTATCGCCAGTGAATATTTGAGAACGAGCGGAGACCCCGTTGGTGCTTCTAGGGAATGCTACAAGTCCCTTCTTGACCAAGTGGGAGATAAGGAAATTAAAATCATTGGACTTGGCTCCACCGGTTCTGGGAGAAAGATTGCCGGACTTCATGCCCTTACGGAGGCCGTCATCAACGAGATAATTGCACATGCTGCTGCGGCCATTCATTTCGACAAAGAGGTCGATACCATCTTTGAAATCGGTGGGCAAGATGCGAAATATACCTACATAACCAACGGCGTGGCATCGGATTACGCTATGAACGAGGCCTGTTCGGCAGGCACGGGGTCTTTCTTGGAAGAATCCGCTAAGGAGACCTTGGGCATCGAAATGGAGGACATAGCTGACTGGGCCATGAAGGGGAACAATCCGCCCAATTTCAACGACCAGTGCGCAGCATTCATTTCATCCGACATCAAGAATGCGTCCCACGAAGGGGTTTCGAAAGAGGATACCGTGGCCGGACTCGTATATTCGATATGCATGAATTATGTTAACCGAGTCAAGGGTTCCCGTCCTGTCGGAAAGAAGGTGTTCATGCAGGGAGGGGTGTGCTATAACAGGGCCGTCCCGATAGCCATGGCGGCATTGTCGGGCAAACACATCATCGTTCCTCCTGAACCGGGGCTCATGGGTGCGTATGGCGTCGCTCTTGAGGTCAAGCAAAGAATTAAGAATGGGCTCATGGAAGAGAAGATCTTCGAACTGCAAAATCTCGCTGACAGGGAGGTTGTCTACAAGAAATCCTTCACATGCGCGGGGGGGAAGGAAAAGTGCGACATCGGCTGCACCATCAACATGATAGAGATCGAGGGGAAAACGTACCCCTTTGGAGGCGCGTGCAACCGCTACTACAATCAGATTCACAACATCGAAGTTGACCCACAAAAACACGATTTGGTTGCCGTCAGGCAACGAATGATTTTCGAAGATTTTGCACCGGACTTTTCCAAACTAACTGATGACGCCCCTGTGGTGGGCATCAACCGCTCTTTCCTCATAAATTCGCTTTATCCGCTCTTTTCCAACTTCTTTGCAGAACTGGGATATCGCGTTGTCATGCCTGATGAGGTGGAACAGGAGGGCATAGATTCGCGAACGGCCCCCTTCTGCTTCCCATTCGAAATCTCGCACGGATACTTCAAGAACCTGATAGAGAAGGAAGTTGATGTCCTCTTCCTGCCCCACATCCAGGGCGTAGGCGTTGAAAATGGCTATTACCCTTCAAAGGTGTGCCCACTGGTTCAAGGAGAACCCTTCGTTCTCCGGTCCACGTTTGAAAAAGACATTCCCAAAAAAGTGACGGTTGTCACACCATTTTTAAAACTGTTTGAGGAAAAGGATGTCATTGCCAAACAATTCGAGTCCATGTCCAAGGAATTGGGCATTCCGAAAAAGGAGATTTCCAAGGCCTTTGATAAAGCGTGGGGCGTTCAGGAAGAACTCAAAAAGGCGATGATAAAAAAGGGGCGTGAAGCGATAGATGACATTGAAAAGGACCCTGACAACGTCGGCATAGTGATGTTTGGGAGGCCTTACAATGCGTTTGCCGGTGAAGCGAACAAGGGCATCCCCCACAAATTTGCATCGCGTGGTTACACGGTAATACCCGTGGATTTCCTTGACCTGGCAAAATATGACGTTTATGAACATATGTACTGGTCCATGGGACAAATCATACTCAAGGGGGCCGAAGCAATAAAAGACCATCCACAGCTGTATGGAAATTACATCACGAACTTTTCCTGCGGACCCGACTCCTTCATTGTGGGTTATTTCCGTAACATCATGGGTAAAAAACCCTCCTTGACGCTTGAATTGGATAATCATACGGCTGATGCGGGTCTCGAAACCCGGGTCGAAGCTTTCCTAGACATCGTCGACAGGTTCAGGACCATTCCTGAAGAATTCGTGGAGGATGAGGAGGATTTCCAAATTGCCGAATCAATTCTCGAAAACCAGGAGTTCAAGATAATTACCAACGATGGCGAGACAGTTTCCCTTTATGATGAGAGGGTGCGGTTGGTTTTTCCCTCTATGAGCAATTGGGCTTCCAGGGCCGTGGCGGCTGCTTGTGCCAGCAGGGGCGTGAATACCAAAGCTTTCCCGCCCATGACCGAGGAGGACCTTAAAATTGGCAAGGGGAACACCTTATGCAAGGAGTGCCTGCCGTTATTGCTAACGACGGGTGCCCTTTTGAATTATCTCAAGGAGAGACCAAAAGATGAGATAACCGTTTATTTCATGCCGACGGCTGAAGGACCCTGCAGATTCGGCCAGTATCAGATATTCATGAAGAATCTGATGAAGAAGAAGAAAATTGAGAATGTTGCGTTCATGTCACTTAGCTGTGATGACAATTATGGAGGGCTTGGCACGGAGTTTTTGATATTGGGTTGGTATGCTGCCGTTACAGGTGATGCTTTCCAGGACATATACAATCTCATGCTCGTCAACGCCGTTGACAAGGAATCGGCTCTCAAGCGCGTTCAGGAAATTTTCGATGAGGTACTCAAAGGGTTTGAAAGTGGGTTCCGGGGACTTAGAAAAAAATTGAAATGGGCTTCATCCGAACTTGAAAAGATACCGATAAAAAAGCCCGTTGAAGAAATTCCCACCATTCTTCTAGTGGGGGAAATTTACGTACGGTCGGAGAGTCTTTCTCGGAGATGGCTACCAGAAAGTTTGGCAGAAGATGGAATTGCTACCCACGTTGCACCTGTTCATGAATGGATGTACTACATCGATGACCTTTTCCAAAATTCGTTGAACGATTATCCTCCTTCCTTTGCTGAGAAGGTGGCGAACAAGGCAAAACATAAGGTAATGGTGAAGGCAGAAAAAGATGTGAAAGATACTCTTGCCAAATCTGGAAGGTATGTTCCACGTTATGTGCATATGGATGAAACGATAAGGGCGGGAAAGCAGTTCATTTCGAAGAACCTTACCGGTGAGGCCATATTGACTGTGGGTGGCCCCATGGCGGAGGTTGGTACGGATTTTGCAGGAGCCATTGCTATCGGTCCCTTTGGTTGCATGCCTAATCGTCTTAGCGAGTCCATACTTAATCTGAATTTTGACCGGGCACACCTGCTGAATTTTCGAAATAGTGATAAGATAAAGAATGTTACAGAGGTCATCGAAGCCATGCCTTTCCTTGCCATTGAGAGCGATGGGAGCCCCTTCCCTCAGATCATTGAGGCCCGATTGGAAACATTCATGATACAGGTCAAAAGACTTCACGAAGTGATGAAGCAGTTTGATTGAATGAGTTGAGATTATTGAATGGGTTACTTGATATCTTGAAATCATTATGAAGTATGTAACGCGACTTTGACAAAATAAGACATTTCAAGCATTCTGGCAAAGTCAAGTAAAACCCATGTTTTTAGATATTCACAATCTAATAATGTCAAACTTGGGTTGTTTCGAGACTTTGAGGTTTAATTTGTTATTTCTATCAAAGTCGAGTAAGATCTAAGCTTGATATGTCAAGATTGGGCAAAAAGATGGAGAACGAAGGGGTGGGGGACCCCTTTGTTTCCACTGGAGATGGGCACTGAAGAGGGGGGTAAGCTGGGTGTTTGGTAATGAGAGTGTTGAATTGAGTTGGAGCATTTGATTGACAAATGTAGTTCGCAGAGTTAACAATAGTTGAGTGTTCGAGTGACGAATACGACTCACAAAATTGTGTGACAAATGCAACCCAAAAAATTAACAAATGTAGCTTGATATGCTGTTATAAATGTAGATATGCGCAGATTTGCATATGTTAGAGGGGGGTGGTGGTGCCGAGGGTATAGAGGAAAAAAAGTCGGGTGGTTGAGTTTTGGAGGTTGTGGGTGAGTGACGGCACCACCATTGAATTGATATTACTCGGTTTCATATAAACTTTTTGTGTGTTTTTTTCAGTTTATTAGTATCATTGCTAACATATTACGATTGAATATAAATTGAAAAGATTGGTTGTTATTTTTAAGTTATTTAGATCCTAGATGGGGGTATTCTTCACATAAAATTCCGTTATTTTAAGCGGGCATTTAAATTTCATGTCCAGGTATGCATATTCTAACAAGAAGAATTAAATAGTTGTCGATGCCCCTTTCAATTACGATGAAAAAGAAAAAAGCCATGATGATTGGGATAGAAGGCGAAACAGAAGAAACAATCAAACTAGCGTTAAGTTTAGGATATGAGATTATTGAGGAGATAACACAAAAAAGAAAATATCCTGATAGAACAACATACCTGGGTTCTGGAAAAATAGAAGAGGTTAGTGAAAAGGTATCAGAAATGCCATCGGATGTTTCTATTCTTGTTGGAGGCGACGTCACACCCCGACAGCATTATAAGATTGAGAGCAAGATGGGGAGACCTATTAAAGATCGCATAGGGCTCATACTTGAAGCATTCCAAAAGAGTGCACAAGGACAAGTAGCAAAATTAGAGGTAAAGCTCGCACAATTAAAATACGAAGTTCCTTTCCTTAGGGAATGGGTACATTCGTCAACTAGTTCAGAAAGGGCAGGATTTTATGGCGGAGGTGCTCAAAGGATCGATGTATATCTGGACCAAATTGACAAAGAAATGAATAGTATCGAAGAAGCACTTGAAAAAACCGGAGGAAAAAAACGTCAATGGCTGAAGAGGAGACAGGAAAAAGGGTATTTTCAAATTTCGTTTTCCGGATATACTAATTCCGGCAAGACTACATTATTCAATATAATGACAGGAGAAAATGAGGAGGAGTCAGACGGATATTTTACTACGTTAAATACAAAAACATCAAATATGGAAGACAATAAGTGGGGGCCGGTTCTTTTCTCAGATACCGTAGGTTTTTTTTCGAATCTTCCTCCATGGATGTTATCTGCTTTCGAATCAACGCTGGAAGAAATATTCAACGCCAATGGGATAATGATGATGGTTAATGGGAACCAGGACCTTGAAGGCATATTTGAAGAAGCTGAGAATTCAATAGCAATATTATCCGATGAAGTGGAAGCGAACAACATTCAACCGATTATTAATAAAACAGACACCATTAATGAAAAAGACCTTGAAAAAATAATGGTTGAATTGAATGATATGACTCATGGAAAAGCTTTGAAATGGAGAGCGATTTCCTGTAGAGATAATAATGTCAAAAATACGGTTAAACGTATGATATTAGATAACTGGTTCCCGAATCAGATATCGTTTCGAATTTTATCGAATCAAGGTTTAAAATATCTAGGTAAAATGGAAATGCTTGGCATTCTGTTGGAAAGTGATCTTCACAGTACAGAAAAGAAAAATCATGAAAAATACCTAAAGAACGCAAAAGACCCAAATGTATTTTCCTATAGGGTTCCAGACAAGAACATTGACCAGGTCAAAGAAGTTCTTTCAAAAGGCGAAGTTGACAAACTAATTGAAATAATTTGATGTATAATACAATGCAGGTTTTCATAATTAATAAGAATCAAATTGCAAGATCTTAAAGTTGCAAAGTAAACTTGCAAAGGTCTCTAACTAGTAAGTGTCAAACAGTTAAATCTTGAATCGGCAAGTTTCGAACCCCCAAATCTCCACCCACTCCCTCCCCAAATCTCCAATCGAAACAAAGGGGTCCCCCCCACCTTTTCCCACTTCGTGGCAAAACGTGGGCGAAAATTTCCTCAGGGGGTTTTGGTAATTGACACTTTTTTCCCACCGTAAATCCCTAACCAAGCTTTTTCATGCTTCTTTCTACCATTTTCCCCACCGTACCCCCCAACCATGCTTATTTATGCTTACACCCCCCCTAAAATATGAAGGAATTTGGGTGTTCAAAGTGTTTTTCTGTTCAAAACGTTTTGTTGGTTCAATGACTTTTGTTGCCAGTCTATTATTTCTCATTGAAGTTTTTTATCGAGGGGCCTTATCAGTCAATTATCGCAAATCATTGACATACCTTGAGTGTAAAAATCAATCTCCAAAGGTCAACCATCAAGCAAGCTCACAATATTTCCACTCAAACTGTAACCTTCATTTTATGCGATATTCTCTTTTCTTTTCTGAAAGTCTTACCTTATATTCTCCTCCAAGAGACCAGGCAAGATATTCCAATTCATCGTAATTTCTCAAGAATTTGGCTTTACTCTCCACATCAATGAAGTTTTCGAATTTCTTTATCTTCGACCGAACGGAAAAGAATTTCCAAACACTGGCAACAAAAAGTATCATTCCAATTACAAAGACCCAGTAAGCCCATTCTCCAACAAATTCTACGGTATTGTCGAGAAAAGCAGGAGATTGGTCTGGAATTATGACGCTGAACACGCCGAAAAGGGTAAGTATAAACCCCAGTGCCATTCCTGCAACGCAAATCACCATTACATTTTCTTTGAACCAGTCTGACAAGGCATCATCTCCTTTCGAAATGAAAATCAATGCTCAGTATATAAGTTTTTATTATGATGTTTCGTAAATTTCGCAAGGATAGTTATTTAAATGCTCTATTATTGCATTGATATGTGAAGCTACCCCCCGTACCCAACTCCGAAACGATGCTGGACATCGCATTCAAACGGTCAAAGAAAGTCCAGTCCAGCAATAAGAACAGGGAAAAAAAGGCTAGGGAAGAGGAAATTGGAAGAATCAATTCAATAAGTGATACACTGACGGGCATACTCAATAGAATACTAAATTCATTCCCCATGATTGACCGGCTCGACCCCTTTTTCGCATCAATAATCGAATCGGAATTCGGTTCTGAGAATATTAGAAGAGCCCTTTCAAAGGTCAATTGGGCGAATAAGAAAATCACCGTCCTTGCCAATGAATCACGAAGAAGCATCCAGCATGAAACGAACCTTCCTTCAATGACAAAAACAAGAAGAAGCTTCTCAGGAAGAGCATCCTCGGTAATCGAAGATTTGGAAGAGCAACTTGACCTTCTAGAGAAGATACGGCTCTTCCTCAAGACCCTTCCCGAAATAAAGACTGAAGTTCCTACCGTAGTAATAGCGGGCATGCCCAACGTGGGCAAGTCCCTCATCGTAAAATCGATTACGGCGGCAAGACCCGAAGTCGCGGAGTACCCATTCACGACTAAGAGCGTATCGATAGGACATCTCGAATACAAAGGCAAGAGGATTCAGGTAGTGGACATTCCCGGACTTCTTGACAGAAAGCAAGAAAAGCGCAATGCCATCGAGAATCGGGGACTTGCAGCCCTCAAGGAAACAGCTGACCTTGTCATTTACGTATTCGACCCGTCGGAAACGTGTGGTTTTTCCATGGATGAACAGACAAATCTCCGGAAGGAGATATCCGAAATGAAAGGTTTCACGATAATCGACGTTTCGAACAAAGCAGACATCACCGAACCATTGGAGGATACCCTTGCCATAAGCGCACTGATGGGACAAGGCCTGGAATTGCTCATTGAAGCAATCGGTGAAAACCTCTCGAGTCAGCAACCCCCGTCACAAACTTCCTAAAGATTTTTTAGATATGTGCGCTTTACGAGGGTAATGGTAACGGAAGCCGAGATATCGAAAATTTTAGCGGGCTACGACAAAGACAATATAACGATTGCGACCATCTGTTCCCATTCTTCACTTCAGATTTTCCACGGAGCCAGAAAAGAGGGTTTCCGCACATTGGGGATCTGTTTGAAAACCCCGCCTCGATTCTACGATGCGTTCCCTCTTGCCAAGCCCGACGAATTCATGGTCCTGGACGATTATCTTGACTTGTTGGACCGTACGGACGAATTGGTTGAAAAAAATGCCGTTGTCATTCCCCATGGGTCCTTTGTCCAATATCTCAAGCCAGAGAACTTCATGAAAATGAGGATACCCACCTTTGGCAATAGAGAGGTTTTGCAATGGGAGTCCGACCGAGAAAAGGAAAGGGAATGGCTTCTTGGAGCGGGAATCAAGATGCCCAAGATAATCGAGGAGCCCGAAGACATAGACCGTCCCGTGGTGGTGAAATACGACGGAGCCCGGGGCGGCAGAGGTTTTTTCATTGCCAAGGATTACAACGATTTCAAGCTCGGCATTGATTACGATGAAAAGTTCATGATTCAGGAATACATTCTTGGAACGCGCTACTATCTACATTATTTCTTCTCCCCCATTGCCGAAGGGGGCTTCAGGACGGCAGACGGCAGACTTGACATGCTGAGCATCGACAGGCGGGACGAATCCAACATTGATGAGATGTACAAGCTAGGTTCTCAGGAGGAACTGCGCAAGCATCGCATCTATCCCACCTTCGTCGTCACGGGCAACATTCCGGTGGTCCTTCGCGAATCGCTTCTGCCAAAAGTATTTGAGATGGGAGAGAACGTCGTCAAAAGGTCCATGGAACTTTTCGGTGGCATGATTGGACCATTCTGCCTGGAAACCATCGTGAGGGACGACTTAGAATTCGTTGTATTCGAGATATCCAGCAGGATTGTGGCGGGAACCAACCCCTTCATCAAGGGGTCGCCATATTCGAATTTCATAGAAGAGGACCTTTCCACGGGAATAAGGATTGCCAGGGAAATCAAGATGGCCATTGAAAAGGACGAGATGGAACGGGTTTTCAGTTGAAGAGGATAAAAATTCGTTTTTATGAAGGAAATTCCACGGGAACGGAGTTATCAGTTAAGAATGAGAAATAATAATATCACGCGCTTTCCTAATCAAATATGCAAGGGCATCACCACCGAGTTTCGAAAAATACTTACCCGCAGATTTCAAAGCGACCGCGCCGATGACAATCGGTCCTAGTAAGAAACAGACGCTTTTTGAAACAACCTTGCCGAAGAACGCCCCAACCATTTTGGCAATCTTTATTGCCTTGAACACAAGCTTTGCGAATTTCAAACCGTATGTACCAAGCTTGGCAAGCTTAGCCGTTCAACCCAAATTTGGCAAGCAAATTTAGGTTTCACTCGACTTTGTGCATAAAATTTCTTGCATATCAAAGTCGAGATCCACGCCATCTCCGTAACAGCCATCACGCCTTGCCCCACTCAAACGCAATAATCAGTTTAATTGGCAAGGCTTAGTCGGAAAATAATGCTTTTTTCCTCCTACCTCCGTCGGCCGTGAGGGCATCCTGGACTATCTTCTTGATTACCTGGCCGAAGAAGAATGCGAACACATAGCCCATGGCGAACTTCTGGGCCTTGGAATCGACAAGTCCTTGTATTCGTCAGATTGGTCCGCATCGGATTTGAAGAAGTTGTGCCAGAACAGTCTTGTTTTTATTCGTAATATTTTTGAGGGCCGGGACGAAGAATTTGCGGTGCGAATTCTAAGTCAGCCCCAAGGAGCATGTAAGAAAATAAAAGACCTCTTGAGGCGAAAAGGCCCCAATTTTTCGATTTTTTGGAAAATTGAAAAGAGAGGGCCGGGACCGGGAATTGAACCCGGGTCGAGGGATCCACAGTCCCATAGGATGCCACTACCCCACCCCGGCCATGCTGTTTTGGTATTGAGTGTTCAAGTGGAGTATTCCACCATAACGGTCTTGTAGATAATATTTCCCCCCACCTTTTCCCCTTCGGGCAAAACGTGGGCGAAAATTTTCTCAGGGGGTTT
>CAZPOY010000038.1:6034-13397 GCA_964588345.1 uncultured Thermoplasmata archaeon | reverse complement strand
GACGAGGATGAGGATATCGCACCTGGTAATAAAAGGACAAAGCGGCGTAAATCTGAATTCCAAGGTCATTCACAATCTCCAGAAAATGAACGTAAAAGTAAAAAGCATGGGTTTTGCAGACCAAGCGGGAGAGGTCATATTGAATTACAAAATATACATCCCCGCGACCATGAAGAAAAATGACATCATAAAAGGGCTGATGAACAAGGAAGAACTTTTTGGAGCTTACTGGGCCGACGAGGGCTCGAGCTTGGAAGAGTTCATCTGATTTCCATTCCCTAAATGGGCCATTTGGACGAAAAGCTTATCAAACCCCCGCTATATCCTTGCTTCCCGTGAGCTTATGAAATTCATTATAGTCACGGGGGGCGTTTTATCAGGCCTTGGAAAAGGAATAACTGCTTCATCCATAGGCCGGCTTCTCATTGGAAGAGGACTTAAAGTTACGGCCATCAAGATCGACCCGTATCTAAATTGTGACGCAGGGACCATGAACCCGTTCCAGCACGGAGAAGTATTCGTCTTGGATGACGGAAGCGAGGTGGACCTGGACCTGGGGAATTACGAACGTTTTCTCGGCGTGAACCTTACGACGGACCACAACATAACAACGGGCAAGGTCTACCGCAAGGTCATCGAAAAAGAAAGAAGGGGCGACTACCTTGGCGATACGGTCCAGATAATCCCCCACATCACCGACGACATCAAATACACCATACTCAGGGTGACCGAGGAGTCCAATGCCGACGTCTGCATCGTAGAACTGGGGGGAACCGTCGGCGACATAGAATCGGCGCCTTTTCTGGAAGCCGTGAGGCAGTTGAAATCGATGGTGGGGGGCGACGAGAATTGCATTTTCATTCACACGACCCTGGTGCCTGTTCTGAGCGCCGTGGGCGAACAGAAGACCAAGCCCACCCAGCATTCTGTCAAAGAGCTAAGGGCAATAGGTATCACTCCCGATGTTATCGTGGCCAGGTCCGATGGGCCGTTGGAACACACGACAAAGAAGAAGATTTCTCTGTTCTGCGACGTGCCAACCGAGGCCGTGATTTCCGCTTACACCGTACCCTGCATTTACGAGGTTCCAAGACTACTGGAATCCCAGGGGCTTACCAATTACATTTGCCATCAGTTCAACCTGAACCTGCACAAGACGAAGCTTGAAAAATGGGACGAAATGGTGAATCGCATCAAGAAACCGGAGGTGAAAGTGAAAATAGCGCTTGTCGGCAAATACACCCATCTATGTGACTCGTATATCTCTCATGTCGAAGCCTTCAATCATGCCGGGGCGGAACTCAAGGCCCAGGTGGAGATTAATTGGATTGAGGCCGAAGAGATATCCAACGAGAAGGAGAGGAAGCTTTTAGAAGAATCACACGCCGTTCTCATTCCCGGTGGATTTGGAGACCGAGGCATTCAGGGCAAAATCAGCGCAGCAACCCATGCGCGAGAGAACAAGGTCCCGTTCCTTGGCGTGTGCTTGGGGTTCCAATTGGCCATCGTCGAATTTGCAAGGAACGTTCTTGGCATGGAGGATGCCAACAGCACCGAGTTCAACAAGGATTCAGACCATCCCGTCATCGCACTTCTTCCCGAACAGGAAGGAATCACGGACATGGGAGCCACCATGCGACTGGGAGCACACAACGTCAAGCTCCAGGAAAAAAGCGTCGTTGCAGGATTATACGGCAGAACGGACATATCCGAAAGGCACAGGCACCGATACGAGGTCAATCTCCAATACATCGATAAGTTTGAGGAAAATGGACTGCATTTCACCGGCAAGAGCCTCGATGGCATAAGGATGGAGGTAGCGGAACTTGACGACCATCCTTATTTCATGGCGAGCCAGTTTCATCCAGAGTTCAAGTCACGGCCGGGAAAACCTTCTCCCCTGCACCTTGGTCTGGTGAAAGCGGCTGTTGAATACAAGGATTCGTTGTAATTACCGACATCTATCGCCCTGAATAATCATGAGGGCTAGAGTCGTGATTTCACTCTTTGCGTTTGCCTTTTCTGGAGATGCGAGTTATACTCGAATAAGCGAAAATTAGGAAGAATGTCGTCGGTGCGAATAGAATTTTTCCGCAAAAAGGGTCCATGAAATTTTCACCTTCCTCCCCACTTGAATAAATCTCTTCAGGATTTGGAGGTTCCTCCAATAACACACCAGCTATGCTGATGGCGTAAATCCTCGTTTCATGAATTCCATTCTCAGTGGAATCAACGGCGAGAAATACTGCTTGACTGAGGAATCGTTCACGAAGTGGTGATTCCGGTTCAATTACTATCGGACCGGTTGCAACCTTCCCTGTGAAATTAAGGTATAGAAATGTTCCCATGCTACCATTGTCGTATGACCTGACGGAATAGTAGTATCCTTCATCCGTACCGAAATACAAATTACAATCTCTAAGGAAGTAGAAAGGTGCTTCCACGGGAATACCCATGGTTTCATATTGTGATATCAGGGAAAGGTTTTGGTTAAAATTGCTGACGATGCCGTAATCGTTTTTTCCTATGCTCGTGCTAGAAATCAGAAACAACTTCTCCTCGTACTGGTCTATTATGAGATATAAAGGATTACCGTTTGTGTTCGCTGAATTTTCCATTATGCCGGTAGACAAATTGTATCTGCTTATTCTTCCTCCTTCATTAGTATCTTGGATAATAATAAAAGAATTAGTTTCACCACATATTGCAGGCTTGCTTTTTATCGTATTCCCCGTGTCAATTTTCACATATTCCTCATCAAATACGGAAAAGACAAAGGCCTCGCCTGCCAAATCGACTGCAACCATATTTTTTTTGACACCCTCTTTGAATTCACCCAGGTTCAATATCGAAGGTCCATCGCGAAATTCTCCGTCCACATGAACCACCCATTCGGTTTCAAACAATGAAGAACGGTTGTTCCGATTCATGTTGAAAGCGTAAAATGAACCATTTTCGGTGCCGGCGTAAAGCAGGTCGTCGGAATAGTCCGTCCAGGTTCCCCAATCGTCAAAATAGATTTGGGGAAGAACAGGAGAACCGTCCAATTCCAAAATTTTTTCAATATTGTATTGGAAGATTGGTTTATCCCCCGTTCCGGGATTAATCCATTCCTCTCGAATGCAGAAAATCTTTCCCGTTTCGGTTCCTGCAAATATCCATATTTCTTCGTTAGATTCCGACGGTTTTTCGTATTCATACGGATTTAGGTTTACAGCTAGCGGGCGTGTCGTAATGCATCCATTTTCCAGGTCCACGGAGGCCCGAAGTGTGACATTACCGGTATTTACTATGTACAGGTCCCCCTCTTCAGAAGGGACGAAGATGTTCCTGGCACCTCTTTCGTTGTATAAGTGATGTTCATGCCTAAATGCGTATTCACCAATTTCCGCAGAAATGGTCACGGGGTTACCCAATGGCGATTCTAGTATGAGATAATCGTTTTCGGTGTAATCAACAAGTGAGCTTTCCGTTGCAACAGCATCCCCAATAAAAAGCGTCATGGATGAGGGAAGAATCATCAATGAAATCAACAGGAAGACAATGATTTTCCAATTAACAATGAGCCTCCATTTTTCAAACACAAATTCCAATTATTTTTGTTTTATTTAAAATTTTTCAAATCGGTGATTATCAAGCTGGAACCACAACCCTTATATACATAATCAAATCTCCAAAGAATAGAAAACAGTCTCCAAGGGGGACTGACAATGCTCAATCACATTCAAGATCATCCAATCACAAGGGAATCAATTTGACCAAAGAATGCCAAATGCATCGGCCAGTTAAATCTGACCCCAGGCCTGTTTTCTAAATCGAAATGGAGATGACGAATATGAACATCGACCCAACTACCACGAAATATCTGATCAAATCAACAATTACTGCCGACGGTGTCGTAGAGAAACCCGATGTAGTCGGAGCCATCTTCGGCCAGACCGAAGGACTTCTTGGTGAAGAACTAGACCTCAGGGACCTTCAAAAAGGCGGAAGAATCGGCAGAATTGAAGTAGAAATTAGTTCCAAGAAGGGACGTTCTGAAGGCACAGTACTCGTACCATCGTCGTTGGACCAGGTGGAGACCTCAATTTTGGCTTCCGCTCTTGAGACCATCGACAGGGTCGGACCTTGCAAAGCCAACATGAAGATAGACACCATTGAGGATGTCCGCATCGTCAAGAGGAAGAAAATCGTAGATAGGGCCAGGGAACTGCTGTCGAAGATGATAGAAGAGAACAAGGAGATTGGCATAGACCTTACCACCAGCGTGCGGGAATCCGTGCAGATGGAGGAGATAACCAATGTCGGCAAGGAGCGCCTTCCCGCGGGACCCAACATAGACCATTCCGACGCCCTGATAGTTGTCGAAGGCAGAAACGACGTCCTCAACCTTCTAAAAGCGGGCATACGCAACGTAATCGCCGTTGAAGGGACCAACATCCCACAGACCGTCAAGGATTTTTCCTCGGAAAAGGTGATGACTGCATTCGTCGATGGAGACAGAGGCGGAGAACTCATTCTGCGTGAACTGCTGCAGGTCGCCGAAATCGATTACGTGGCACAGGCGCCCAAGGGAAAAGAGGTTGAGGAGCTTACGAGCAAACAGATAATGAAGGCCCTTAGGCACAAGATACCCGCCGAACAATTCATGGAAACCCACAATTTTGAAGGTCTCACTTCTTCGACCAATGACAAAGTAAAGAACCACCAGAAATCCCGGGACAAGAAGAACGGCAACGACAAGGGAAAGAGCAAGAGGTCCGACTCGGGAGGAAAGAAGTCTTCCTCCTCTTCGGGGAAGAACCTTTCGGGAAGCCAGAAGAAACAGTACGACATCTTGAAAAGCATAATGAAGAGCGGCAAAGCCGTTCTGCTGGACAAGAATGACAACGAGATAAAGAAGATCCCCGTCAAGGAACTTGCTCAGACCGTACAGAACGAAGACAAGGTCGAAAAGATTGTTTTCGACGGCATAATCACGCAGAGACTCGTGGACATAGCATCCGAAAGAGGAATAAAATCCATTCTTGCGACGAAGATGGGCAACATACCCAAGAAACCGTCCAGGATGGAACTATGGACCAAAGAGGACTTCGAATAGGATGGAGAAAAAAGCCATTTTCGATGCGAGAAAAGGTTTCGACCTTCAAGAATTGGAAACGACCGAACAGATAATCATACCTCGGGACCCATTGGAGAGGGTCATAGGTCAAAACGAAGCCATAGACCTTGCAAGGACCGCCGCCAAGCAACGAAGGCATTTTCTTTTGGTTGGGCCTCCGGGAACGGGAAAATCCATGATAGCCCAAGCCATGTCTTTGCACCTGCCTCCCCCCACCCATGAAGTACGCATCGTTCATAATCCAGAGAACCCCGAAAGGCCCCTTGTGGAGATTACAAAAAGGGACCAGGTGATTGAAGAAAGGGAGACCCGCATGTCCGCCGAGGGCGAACTCATCGACCCCAAGGAGATTCCCATCAACGTTGCGGAGCGTTTGGGATTTAAATGCGTGCAGTGCGGCACTTATTCTCCGCCACGTGAACGATTCTGTCCAAAGTGCGGTAAAGGAAAGGGCACTCAAAACGTCGCTGAGGGGAATCCTTTCGGAGACCTATTGGGTGGGTTAATCGACGTCACCATGGCCCAGATGGCCAAGAAAGAGCGCGTCACGACTACGAGACGTCGCTTTGGCAAGGAAGAGGTCGTGGTTTTCGAAACAGCCGGCGACATGGTCCGCGTGCTTGACGAGAAGGCGTTGGAAAGGCGGCGGGAGTTCCAGAAGTTACGGCCGAGAAAGGTTCTGGTTGGCGTTGACAGGAATCCATTCGTCCTGGCAACGGGAGCCAGCGAAACGGAGCTATTGGGTGACGTAAGGCACGACCCCTACGGAGGGCATCCTCAGCTGGGAACCCATCCTTACGAAAGGATTATACCCGGTTCGATACACGAAGCCCATCAGGGCGTTCTTTTCATTGACGAACTTCCCCATCTGGGTTCTTTGCAGAGATACATTCTGACCGCCATGCAGGAGAAGAAATTCCCCATCACGGGTAGGAATCCGCAATCGGCAGGAGCATCGGTCAAGGTTAATGACGTACCCTGCGATTTCATATTCGTAGGCGCTTGCAACATCCAGGACCTTCAGCATGTGCTGTCGCCGTTGAGAAGCCGAATCGTGGGTGCAGGATACGAAGTTTTGGTTGATACGCACTTTGAAGACAACGAGGAGAACAGGGGG
The DNA here is from genome assembly GCA_964588345.1 of uncultured Thermoplasmata archaeon. GTDB lineage: Archaea > Thermoplasmatota > Thermoplasmata > CAZPOY01 > CAZPOY01 > CAZPOY01. The sequence continues at coordinate 7,158 of CAZPOY010000038.1, read as the reverse complement.
CTCATAGCCCAATTCACGGCCCAGGAAATAGCCATGGACAAGAAAATTCCTTCGGCAGACCTTTCAGCCGTGAAAGCGATTATACGGGAAAGCAAGCGACGTGCAAAAGAGGTTGATGGCGTTAATGGACTCACACTTAGATTGAGGGAACTGGGCGGTTTGATACGCACCGCAGGGGACATTGCAATCGTTGAAGAATCAGAATTGATAACGGGAAAGCATGTGAAAAATGCCGTTGAGAGAAACAAGTCCATCGAAGAACAGATAAAAGACCGATACGGTAGTTACGAAAAGGGGATGGCCGTGGACATGTCGCAAGCCCAGCGGTCGCAATCCCCTTATCATTATTGGAACTACAGCCCTTATGACGACAAGAAAGGGTACGATTAGCTAATACTCATGCCAGTGCGTTTATCGTTCCGTCAACGGGGAGTTGTCCCAGTTCCGAAGAGGAATTGACCCTCATTTCAGGTCCTTCATCCTTGTATTCTTCGTGGAACCTTATGGATTGCATCATATGATGGAGTTTTTTCCATATCAGTTCGTCCATCATGTCCAGGGCTTTCTTGACCGTTTTGTCGCCGGCGAGTTTCAGGAGATTGTCGTTTTCCAGTACTACCGTGTTTGGCATTTCCTCTTTCAAAAGACCCACGGCGCGCTTTGCCTTGGTATGTCTGACCTTTTCCGCCGAAAAGGGCATGATGGCAAATCCCAGGGTTGAAGCACCGGAGATGAATGCCGCTTTGGAAACGACGGGCCCAACGGCGGTTCCAACCTGGCCGCCCAGGCTCACCAGTATGACGGTGATGTCTCCGCCTTCGAATTCGTCGGTGATGTGTTCGAGGGTTTGGTCGTATTCGGACCACTTTATTTCCGGGTGTGGGTCGTCCCTGAGACTCTTCCGGTCTATCTTGACATAAGTCCCTTCACTGGGTTTTACCTCGTCATCTTCCGATGTGAAATAAAACGGTTTGACTTTCTTTGGCAGTCCCCGGGACATGATTCTCTCGACCATTCGGCACGCGGCACTTCCGCATCCCACGAGAAAAACATTGCTGGGGCTGTCATCTCTCATTCCTCCGTCGTCAGGAGGGCACTCTCGTTGAACATGTCTACTAATAGCA
>CAZPOY010000038.1:0-6024 GCA_964588345.1 uncultured Thermoplasmata archaeon | reverse complement strand
TATATGTTTGCAGTCGCTATGCATGAATTCGGTACTTCCAAGAAAAATCCTTCTGGTTTAGAATGAGGGCTGACGCGAAGAGAGGTCGGGGCAGGGGGCATGCCACGACGGAAACCTGACCAAAAAGCAATTAAGGTCTAGGAGAGGGAGACCCGTCCACGCCAGCCATAAATCCTAGTTTGAAAGACCTATTCGTTCCCATCCCTAGGTCTTCTTGAAAGTAAATTATATTAAGTGGTGGGTTTGTATATATACCTTTTTATCCGTCGAGCCGTTAAAAAATACAAAAAAGTCCATGTATCGTTTGCCACTAGAACCTAATAACCCAAAATTGACAACACGATTTTAGGTTTCACCCCAAATTTGACAAGCAAATCTGGTTTTTACTCAACTTTGCCATGCTTCTTTTTTATGATATGTCAAAGTTGCGTTTCACTCGACTTTTACTCATATTGGGGCTAAATGTCAAAGTCGCGTGCCAACTGTCAAAGTCGAGTAATAACCGTTTATTGCCTTCAATTTTTTTTGGGTCAAACAGGCCTCGAATCCTGAAAATCACATAGTCAAACGTTAATGATGGCCAGAAGTTTGAGGCGGTACGCTATTTATTTCTTGAATAACTCATGATGGCTTATTTGGGAGACGAATCACCCGCTTTGCATGAAAAAGGAATATCCACCTCAAAGACCCATGAATGGAATGTACCTAAATCATTTAATAGTTTAATATCGTTGAATAGTTTAATAATTTGAGGAGGATATGTGACACTTAGTGAAAATAAACTCAAACAAACGTTATCTTTTCTGATTCTCGGCCAGCGCGGAGGGCAAAACCGAGTGCAAATAATCGACAAGCTTCGCGAGCGTCCATACAACCTCAACCAGCTTTCGGAACAGCTCAATCTAAATTATCGCACAATCAAGCATCACATCGAATCACTTCTCAAGCACGAACTCGTTTTTACTCTGGAGGAAGGCGGATATGGAGAGGTTTACTTCATCTCGTCCCACCTTGAGAAAAACATGCACGTTTTTGAAGATATCAAGGAGAAGCTCACCACCGTCATCATTTCTCCAAATGTTTTTGAGAGTGTGATGGAACAGGCCAATGACTCGGTAATCATAATAGACCCCTCAAACGAGGTGTTATTCTGGAACGATTCCTCCGAAAAGCTTTATGGCCATACAAGTGAGATTGTGGGCAACCCACTTCCGATATTCCCTGATAAAGAGGTCCTGACCAAGTTTCAGGAGTTGATCACCGAGGACAAGACTGGCGTGAGCAAGGAAGTCGTTGCTACTAAAAAGTCGGGAACGGATGTTGACGTGAATATGACCTTTAGCAGCGTCACTGATGAGGAGAACAAGCTCATCGGATATTTGCTCATCTCCGCAGACATCACAGAACGCAAGAAAGCCCACGAGGCGATAACTCAGCAGGCAGCCAAATTGGAGGCCGTAGTCCAGTCCGTTGATGAATCAATATTGATGCTCGACAAGTCAGGAAAGGTGGTCGTTTCAAACAAGGCAGCCGATAAATGCCTTGGGTTCACACCCATCGGCGTGGCGTATGAGGCACTGATTACTCGGATGGAACTCCGTGTGGAGAGGAATATTCCTGTGAAGGTTGATTATTCGCCGTTTGCTCTTGCCCAGCAGGGGAGGAAACTGATGGATATGCCTTACACAATCAAGAATGTCCACGGCGATGACAGAAGCATCATCCTTTCGGCTGCGCCGGTGAAGGTCGATGCCAATGTGGAGGGCACAGTGGTCTCCTGGCACGATGTAACCGAAGAGAAAGAACGCATCCGCAAACTTAGGGAAAGCGAGGAGAAGCACCGCTTCCTCATCGACAATATTGACGTCGCCTACGCTGTCCATAAAATCATTGAAAACCCGAACGGTAAAACGATAGATTACATGTATCTGGAGGTAAATGACACCTTTGAGAAGATTACCGGGCTTCAGCGAGAGAACATCCTGAACAAAAACGCCACCGACATATTCCCTGGGATCGAAACGAACGAACCCGACTTGATAAATCTTTACGGAAAAGTCGCACAAACGGGTGAGACAATAAAACTGGAGTTTTTTTTCGAACCGCTGAAGAAAAATTTTTCCGTCACTGCCTTCAGCATAAAGCGTGGCCGTTTCAGCACCATATTCCGAGAGATTGAGAACCTGAAGGACGAGTCCAAGCAATAGACTTTACCCCTGCAACATTTTCATGTGAATATCTACTTTTTTCTACATCGTCCATTCTTCTTCAGCGAGAGAATCTCAGCGAGAGAATCATCACGCCTTCTGGCACCGGTTGGATGGATATGTCAAAGATGCCTTGGATATCCTTGAAACTGTCAAGTTTTCCTGTGAATCGCTGCGGTTTGCGTTCCGTCATGCACTTCTCGATGGTCACATAAAAGTCCGTTTCATCAATTCCAGGATAGATGTCTTTAAACGTAAGACCAAGGACCTCCTCTCTCGTTTTCCCCATCTGTGACATTGCTGAGTCATTTATGTAGATGCATTTCCAGTCGAAAGTGAATATCTGGCATCCCTCCATCAGGGAATCCAATATGTCCCGCAGCCTTTCCTCCACATGTCGGCGCTCCCCGCGCACCCTTGCTTCCCTCATCTCACGTTCAACTGCAGAGACCAGACGTGCGAGTTTTCCCTTCATAAGATAATCATGCGCACCCAATTTCATTGCTTCGACGGCGATTTCTTCTCCGATTGCACCGGAGATGATTATAAACGGTATGTCTAGACCGCTTTCCTGGACAATCTCAAGTGCTCTGATGGCATTGAAGTTTGGCATGCTGTAATCACAGAGAATAATGTCCCAGTGTTTTTTCCATAGCGCTGACTTCATTGCCGGTTCCGTATCTACTCGTTCCCAAACAACCTTGTAGTTGTCCTGTTCGAGTTCCCGGACCATCATTACGGCGTCGTCCTCTGAATCCTCGACGATTAATACCATTATTTCATGATTCAATTCAAATCTCTCCTCTATATTTTCGAATTCGACGGATATTCGTTTAACATCAGCCAGTAGAGGCCAAGCTTCCGTGCCGCCTTGATGAACTCATTGAAATCCACCGGTTTACGAACGTAGCTGTTGCATCCTAGTTTGTATCCATTTACCACGTCTTTCTGGTCTTTGGACGATGTCAGGATGACCACCGGAACCAACTTGGTCCGTTCATCCGCCCGTATCCGCCGCAGCACTTCGATGCCATCAACCTTGGGCAATTTCAGGTCAAGAAGGACCACTGCCGGCAGGTCATCTCTCCCATTAGTGACACATCCATTAGGGCCAAAAAAGTAATCAAGGGCTTCAGCCCCGTCTTTCACAACTTTAACTTTGTTCAAAATAGCATTCTTTTCAAATGCACGAATTGTAAGTTCAACGTCATTTGGGTTGTTCTCAACAAGGAGAATGTTTCTATGATTCGATACACCTTTCATGTTATTCACCTGTCCTTTCATAACTATTTAGCGTAAAAAAGAATGTGGCCCCTTCATTTACCTTTCCTTCTGCCCAAATCCTGCCTCCATGACGGATGACGATTCGCTGGGCCGTGGCAAGGCCTATGCCGGTGCCGGGAAATTCTTCTGCCGTGTGCAGCCGGTTGAACGGGGTGAAGAGTTTGTCTGCATAGTCCATGTTGAAACCCACGCCGTCATCTTTGATGAAATAAACGGTTTCGCCATTTTCTTCCATAGACCCGACCTCGATGCATGCGGATGGATTTTCACTTGTGTATTTCCAGGCATTGCCCAGAAGGTTGTCCATCAGAACCCTAAGTAGATTTGGATCACCTGTGACAATGAGTCCTTCAGCCACCTTTAAGGTCACCGATCGGTCAGGTTGCGAATTCTTCAGTTCGTTCATGATGGTCTTTGCCAAAGAGCTGAGATTTACCGTCTCTCGTTTCATTTTCACACGGTTGATGCGCGAAAGTTTGAGCATGTCATCGATGAGTTGAGCCATGTGCTGGCTCGCTTTCCTGATGCGGTGTAGGTAATCCTTGCCGGTAGCATCCAGTTTGTCATCATAGTCTTCAAGTATGGCAAGAGAGAAACCGTCAAGTGTGCGCAACGGCGCACGCAGGTCGTGCGACACGGAGTAGGCGAAGGCCTCAAGTTCCTTGTTCGCGATTTCCAATTCCGCACTGCGGTGGGTCAGCAATTCCCTTGATTTGTTGAGTGCGATTTCGGTGGCCTTTCTTTCGGTAATGTCTCGAATATTGCACTGGATTACCTTTTTGTCCCCCTCAACGTAAAGATTTGAGATAAATTCCACGTCCACCTGCTTGCCATCGGCAGTTCTAAGGGGCAGGTCTTCGTACCGGATGTAACGCTCTTTCTGTAACGTTTTAAATTTTTCCTTACTGGTAATAATGTCATCAAAAAAACCTATCTCCCAAATTTTCTTATTAAGTAGTTTTTTCTTTGGGATGCCAAGCAACTTTACGAGGAAAGGGTTTACATCATCAATTTCTCCGGTTTCCGCATTCAGGATGAGAATGCCGTCCTTGGCGGCTTCAAAGAGGCGACGGTACCGGGTTTCCGAGTTCACAAAAGCTTGTTCGGCAAAAGTTTGCTCGGCATTCGTAACTGGTCTTGAATCATCGTTATTTGTGAATGTCTCTGGTTTTCCCTCATTTTTTTCCTTAGGAATACGTTTCCCCATGATTTATAATAAAATCACCCTTTGATAAAACTCTATGTGTGATTATTATGCAATTGTTTGAACTTGCCTGAGGTTTGAACATTGCACATTTAGAAACAACTTTTCATTATTGCGTTTTGTATCAAATTTTCCATTAAACCACCCCGGATTCTGAAATAAAGGGATATAGTGACGTTGCGATGTATAATTTATGTTCCTGAAAGCAGGGACAACAAAGGAGATAAACTATGAGCATACTGAAAGAAAACGGAAAAAACGAGGAATTCGAAAGCTCGAAATTGGAGCGTTCGATAAGGAATGTCGGCAAGGATGAAAATACCGCAAAAGAGATTTCAAAGATGGTTACAGACAGAAAACCAGCTTCCACAAGGGAAATACGATCCATTGTAAGCAAGGAACTGAGGAACAGGTCTGTGGATGCTTCCAGGAACTATGAAGAGTCCAGAAGCGCTGCCCGAAGATACATGGAATCAAGGATGTTGGTGGCAAAGAATGGAAACAAAGCCGAAAAAGGAACCGCGATGCTGCCAGAAAACGCAATGAAACGCCTGAACCTGGATGACGGTGACAGATTCATGGTCATGCACGGAAACCAAAGGCAAGTCTTGACTGCAAAGCTGAGTGAGGACGAAAAAATAAGGTGGAACGAGATAAGTCTCCACAAAGATGACATGCATAACATCGGTGCGTCCGACGGCTTCGACATAATAGCACAGAGGAATCTAGTTTAATATTTTCCTCTCTTTTTTTTATTTTTTTATTTTGTTTTTAGATTACTAACTTGAAAGAGGGAAATAAATGAACCGAACAAAAATAATAGTAGCAATAACTACTTTTGTAGCCATCGTCATGGGACTCAGTACACTGTCTATAGCTGAACAGATAAACACCGCTGACTCCACAGTCCCCGTGGATGAAGCGAATGCCTATTCCGATTTCGGTCAGAATGTGGGCACAGGAGCGGTTGACTTCATATTCGTGGGCGGTTATGAACCCTGGGCAGCAGCAGTGATAAATGCCGGTAACCCCAACGGAATTGACATGGTCACCGTGGATTTTGATGAGGAGGCAAGCACGCTGGAGATTGAGCTAACAGACACCAACTCCACAAATCATGCCACCGTACTGGTAAACAAGGCCTTTGCTGAAGAGTACATTGGCGATTCCGAGGATGACATGACATTCAATCTCAGTGACGCTGTGAACTATGAGGGTCTAGACAATTCAAATGCCAGCACCGGTGATTCGGCAGTTTATGTTTTCACGATTGAACATTTTTCAACACAGACCATCGAGATGACGGGGCAGGTGGATTACACAGCCCCA
>CAZPOY010000037.1:0-13655 GCA_964588345.1 uncultured Thermoplasmata archaeon | reverse complement strand
TGACCGGCGGGGTCTTCCGTAGCCGAGTTTGTGCCCGCGTTGGTCAGCGTTGCATCATTCACGGCGACAAATCCGTCAATGACGTTTCCTCCAAGGGCAGCCGAATCGATGTTGAATGCGATGAAGAAATGGCTTGTTCCCAAAGGTACGGGTTGGGAAAGCCCGGTGAATGTTGCAACCCCTCCAGTAAATCCATTGACCGTAGCAACGGCAGGGGCATCATCCCCCCAGGGTTCGAAAACCCCGTCGCCATCATCAGCAAAAAGGATGATGTTGCTGACATCTCCATCGTTATCACAGGACGAAGTTACGGCAAGGTCCGTCATGGTGTCCGCACCTTCGGAATTATCGAACTGCAGGTCAAGGATTCCAACGTTCTCTGCACCGTTTGCTGCCTCAGAAGGCGTTATGTCATTCACCGTGAGGGTGATGCCCGCCAACAGAGTAAAATTGCTCGTTTTCGGTTGCATATTCTGAGGATGGGCCGATGCATCATCCATAAAACCCGTCATTGCCATCAAGGACATGGCAATCGCAATCGAAATCACGATTCCAACCTTGTTCTTTTTCAAATGTACCAGTACATTCAACATGTTACCTTCTCCCATTTCCATCAACGCCCGCTTTTTACTTGAAAGGCATCTAATAATGGTTATACTGTATAATAAATTTTCGCCATTATCGAATAATGACAGAAATTGTTGTTATTATGAACAATTTTCTCTTCGGTTTCTCACATTAATCAAAAGGACAGGACTGCTTTGTGTAACCATATCCTACAAGAATGCGGTGGGTGGTCCCCCTTCTGATTATGCAAACCATCCGGTCAAGGTAGATTCCAGATTGTGTCCGATGTGACGTGTATCCAATATGCATTACCGTAGGACATCAGTTCTCCATCTGCCATGTCTCGGATGAGATAAGGTGCTCCAACGTCGTAGCACATCATCATGTCGTAGTTCACGCCGGCCAGCGCTTCGGAAACGGTTTGGTTGTTGAAGGATGCGTAGCCCACCATGTTCCAGCCCTTTTTCAGCGTTAAACCCGTTCCATTGTATAACGCACCTTCCACGGTTAGATTGCCATCCCCAGAGGAGGAAAATTTAACCCAGTATCCAAATCTCGTATCGCCGTGGGTAAGACTATTCAGCCATGAGGGGCTGTCTCGATGATAAAGTTCCCACAATTTGGTCTCTGCATTGTAATACTGAATCGCTTCGATGTTGTTCCATTCTTCGGCAAATATTTGCGAAATCTGTGGATTCGCATCGATGTAAAGAGGAACCGAGATGAAATTCCATCCCTCATGATACGATACGTTCACAAAGGTGTTTTTCGAAACGACCACGCTTCCCAAATCGCCCCAATAACCCGAAGCATCAAGGAAATGCACGTAGTAGATGTGATGTTCGCCTACGGTCCAGTCGGAACAATCGATGGTCGCTTTGGCTGACTCCACGGGTGAGTCCCAGCGGAAACCCGCGTTTTTCATGGAAATGCCCGTTCCGTTCTCGCCTATTTCGTCAACGAAATATTCTGCTCCCACGATGTTGGAATATCCCGAATCCCTGTCGTCACCGTCGGCAAGTAGAAAGAAACTGGTCTGGTCACTGGCAAGTTCATAGGGGTTTTCACCGGATTTGGCCGTATCGTCGTCATTAGCCCGAACATTGGATATGGCCGGTCCTTTGCCGTCAATGTCTAGTGATGCCCTAACCATGCTCGTAACATTTCCGTTTCCCCAAGCGTCCGTACCATATACGTAAATGACGTAACTCCCTTCGGGCCAATCGCTTATGTTGATGGTTGATACGGCCTTTTCCGTGTAATTGTCGAATGAACCGTCTTGAGGTGACATGGGGTTGCCCGGCCAGTTTTCCGGTCCCAGGGTCCAGTTGGCACCTGCGATGTTCGAATATCCTCGTCCGTCGTCGCCTATTATGGCTTCAAGGGTTACGTTGGTTGCCTCATCCACGTTAACCCGATATGCCGAGGTTCCGTTTATCAATGCGGAAAACTCCTCCACGTATGGTTCGACGTCATCATTAATGGTAAGGGACAGATTCTCCGTTTCGCTGGAATTGACGTTCTCTAGCATGTCGCAACCTGCCATCAGTACGAGGTTCTCTCCCGCCCGCCATCCGGAAATGTCGATGTTGAGCGAAAAGTTCTCCAAAGGCGAATCCAGAACATCGTCGGGTTCCATCTTCATTCCTATCTGGTACGTCTCGTTCGCATTCTGGAAACCGCCCCATTGGATTACGGAATTGCCCGTCTGCCTGTCGTCCACGACCCCCGTGAAGGTCACGTTGCCATCCGAAAGATTGACGGTGAGGTTCTTCACACCATCCACCAGAAAGTCGTATAATTCAGGGGGGATGTCGTCACCGATGACCAGCGTGGCGTAAGCTTGAGATGTGAGATTGTATTGTGGGCTCTTGTCCCAGCCGTATACGTACAGTTGATAGGTTCCGGGCTGCCAAGTTGAGATGTCGATGATTCCCCATACCGGTTCTGGATTGTTGTTGAACTGTCCTTCCGCCCACATCCTGTCCACGGAGAACGTGTCGGCCCCGGGGCCAGGGTTAACCGAAACCACCCTCACCAGAAAATCGTCGGCATAGCTTCCCAGAGGGATTGTCGAGGATTTGAGCACGTCCAATTCCCCTGGATGATAGGTGATGTCGCTGGTGAAGCCGTTCCAGGAAGCCCCTCCGTCGGAAGACCACTGAAGTTGGAAATCGCTGTCTGATGACGCGGGATTGCTTGCATCAACATAGAACGTGGGGTTTGACCCCATGTCGAACTGCCAGCGGTGTTCAAGGAGCATCTGATTATGGTGTATGGTGACGTTGACGTAATCGGTTTCCACGTATCGGGCCGAGAACCATTCGCCGGTGTCTTCGCTGAAAATGCCAAGATAGACATATCCCGATGCATCCACGTAGTTTTGAACATTCGCATCAATCGTACCACCCAACGACAATGCCTGATTGTTTGAAGAAGTGCTGTCGGAGTCGAGTTGGACCCATGCCGCGTTTGCGTCATCCCAGATGTGAAGGGAGATGGGACCGCAGGCAGGTCTCTCTACGTCATTGGAATGCCAATATGCGTCTATTTGGGTAATGTCGGTTTCAACTTCGTCGATGTGAATGTGATATCGCCAGTATTTCGCGGCGGTGTTGTCATATCTGAAACCGGCACCGTCTTGGGTGCTTATGTCAGCATAATCGCCGGCTGCTAGTTCATCGGTAATCGTTCCACCGCTGCCCATGTTCCAATCGCTTGCGTCGAAATTCCCATTGTTGCTGTTTCTTACAAAACCCTGCTTGTCTCCCGTTCCGTAAGTGCTAAAATCGTACGTTTTTAAATCGGTGCCAAGACCTTCTTCGATGTATTCGCATCTGCCATCGTCGGGGTTCTGGGCCGTGTTGAGATGGTGGTCCGGTGCCGAATAATCGTCGCTTGAAACATTGCCCGTTACAGGCATGTCCGCCGTAGCTTCATCGTTGTATGTGTATAGGGGTTGGCTGGAATTCCATGCGGCATGACCTCTGGTCCAGTTCGCACCACCAATCTCTGAATCACCCCTGTTTGTATCATCCAATAGCCCCGTGAGTTCAATCGTGGTGGCGTTGGCGTAGTCGATTGTGAATATGGTTGAACCGTTAATCCTCACGTTGCTGATGGCCGGTGCAAGAATGTCGTGTATCACCAGCGTTGCAAATGCCGTGGAAGTCGTGTTGTGGTTTGGCACCGCGTCCCAGCCGTAAGCGTACAACTGGTAAATGCCTGAAGACCACGAGGATATGTCTATGGTGGTGGAAAACTGCTCCAGTGAAGAATCGAGGGCACTCGTCGGGGACAACGTGCCTCCGCTGCCCCAATTCTTTTCTTCCAAGGTCCAGTTCGCCCCACCAGCCACGGTGTCCCCTGTCAAAGTGTCATTTACCCAGGCGGTGAGCGTCACCTCTCCTGCGGCAACATTCGTGGTCTCGTAGACCGATTCGCCTTCAACAAGAACGTTTTCCATTGCAGGTTCAACGTCGTCATGAATGATTACCCTTGCAAAAAGCGTAGACGTCGCATTGAAATCCTTGGCAATGTCCCATCCATAGGGATAAAGGTCGTAGGTCCCAACACCCCATTCCGAGATGTCCACCGTTGCCGTAAAATTTTCTATGGGGGAATCCAGTTCGTCAACGGGCGTCATGTGCTTGCTTGTGGGCCAGTTTGCCATGCCCATTGTGTAATTTGCATTGGAAATTATGTTGTCTCCGTGTCCCGTATCGTCCAAGGTTGCATTTAAGGTAACAACATTTCTCTGAGAAAACGGAATGGACACTTCCGTTGCATCATTCACAAGTACATTCTTGACTTCAGGAGCCATGTTGTTCTGAATCGTCAAGGTTGCATGGGCCGTTGATGAAACATCGCCGTTGCCGGCGGAATCCCATCCGTATGCATAGAAGAAATAGGTTCCCGGGCTCCAACCGGACACATCAACCTGAGTAGTGAAGGACTCATCTGGCGTGTTAAGAACCGTATCGGGGGACATGCTGGTAGAAGAAGCCCAGTTCATGGCACCTTTTGTGAAATTGCAGCCGCCGATGACGGACCCCCCTCTCCCCACGTCATTAACCGTTGCGGTGAGGTTCAAGATGCCGCTTTGGCTGACATAAATGGAATAGTTCTGCATGCCGTTCAGGAAAACGTCTTCGACGGAAGGCGCAACGTCATCAATGATGGTTACGGTGGCGTGTTCGGAAGAAGTAGTGTTCTGGAGGGGAATGGCATCGGTTCCGTAAACGTAGAGGTCGTAGATGCCTGCGTTCCACGTATCCAATGTCAGAACTTCCTCGACCGGTTCCCGTTGTTCATCGAAAGCACCGTCAGCCGGACTCATCGGCGTGCCGGGCAGATTTGCAAAACCGTTGGTCCATTCAACCGAGATTATGCTTGAACCGCCCCTCCCCGTGTCATTCACAATCGCTTCGAGAAGAACCGGAGTCGCTTCGGAAAAGAGGGTTTCATAACTGTTTTCTCCATCCACCAGAACAGTGCCGGGGTCTGTCGCAGGGGGCATGTCGTCGGTTATCGTGATTATGGCGTGCTCCATGGAAGTTTCGTTCAAGTTCAGATGCTCGTCGGTTCCATAAACGTGGATCTCGTACGTTCCCGTATTCCATCCCGAAAGGTCGATGTCGGCCAATACGTTTTCCGTCGGGCTGTCAAAGGCCCCGTCCGCTGCGGTCATCTCAGTTCCCGGGAAGTTTGCATAACCATTAGTCCAGACCGATGAAACCACGTTGCTGTTTCCGGTGTTTGCATCGCTGACCGTTGCCGTCAATTCGACCGTGCCAGCTGAAGAAATGGGTACGCCATAATATGACCCGCCGTTTATCTTGACGCTTTCCGATGCGGTTTCGGGAGGATAATGGTCCGATACGTACGTTTGGTTAGCCGGACTCGGGTTGGTCGTTATCAAGGGGTTCTCGCTGTAATCGTAATACTCGTCGCCTACATTTGGCATGTCAGCCGGTAGGAAATAAACATTGTAGTAACTGCGACTGCTACCCCAACGTGGCTCAACAGTTGGCTCGCCTCTGACCATATAAATGCCATGTTCGCCAAATCTGCCTCCTTCTGCTCCGGTTCTGTCAGAATCCGTATCCGGGTCCGCCATGTCATCCAGCCACCTGGTTGTCTGTATGCAAGGACAATCTGCCTCATTTGACCAGGGATTGACATCGTATGTCGAGACGTATGAACCGTGTGAAGACGATACCTGGTCCCACGTTTGCAATGTTGTGGACACGGAGTCGTCTGCAGAATTGCCGTTAATGGTTCCAGTACACGATTCGCTGTTGTAGTAATTCATGGCTCCGGCTGATTCAGCATGGTCTACTGCGCGATAATAATATTCGATTTTGGGATCATTGCTGCCAGTATTTGCGATATACTCGGATTCCGTGTACATTGAAGGATAATATTTGTATTCATTGGATGCCCTCCAACCCATCTTGTCAGAAGAGTCGAATAGGTTAGTAGAACCAAAGCCCCATCTCAGGTGTCTTAAAACTCTTACAGGTCCATCCTTCACATGATAGTCATGGTAATAGTATTGGTCATCATCCAGTCCTGAATAATATGTTTCCAGGCCTCGGTTGGAGTTTCCACCCTCGCATCTCTGATTGCTTCCAAATCCAACCGCTCTCTTGTCCCTGTCCACAATATCCACGCCATCGCCTCCAATGTTGGAATGGATGTTCATTTCAGTGTAATACAGCATTCTATCCTCAGCGTCATTGTAATTCAGGGAGTAGCCATACATGGTCAGGTCATTGCCCGCTTCATTCCATGAGCCATAATCAACCGTGGTCCAACCTGGTGGAGTGTCATGGTAGAACAGGTAGGCCCAGCCCTTCTTGCTGGTGTCCAGCGGGTCCACAACTGTTATCTCGTACCTTGGAACAGAAGTGTTGGCGTCAGGAGGCCAGATTGGTACATTAACTCGGTCGCCGGTTTCATTGCCCATGAACACGATCTCATCATCGGCATCAAGCAAACCGTCATCGGCAATGTAGTAATTCTTGTGGGGGCCTGCAACACCACCACCCTTACGCTCGAAGTAACCATTTACTTCGTCAATCTGGAAGACGACTTGCTGCCAACCGCCGTCTCTGAATGCCCAGACGAATAGATTGCTCACATTCAGCTGTGCGGTGACATAATTGGGAAACTGGCTTCCGAGCATGACCACGGGGTCAACCCTAGTGAGCGTTTTCTCTTCAATTACGGTGTTTTTTTCTTCGTGTTGTGAGCCGCCCATTGCCAGATGACCCAATCCCATGGACAAGAGCATCACTGACAGAACAACGGCAAGAATAGGTTTCGATTGAGAAAAGATTTTCATTTTCATCACCCTTTTATTTTATTCCATTATCCTCTAAACTATGAATTGTGTAACATTGGAATAACATATATATTTTTTGGCAAGGGAAATGTCAAACCAATATTCCCGTGCAATACCCTCGAGATTGTTTTCTCAATGTTGTCCTGGCCGGCCTACCAGTATACGGTATACGCCGTTTCCGCTGGCACATGCACCCACACCCCTTGCCCGATGGACACCGTATCGGCATCGGACATGTCAGCAATCAGATAGGGCGCACCTGGGTCATGACCTTGTATCAGGTCATAGCCCGTTCCGGCGAGTATGTCGGACACTTGCCTTGGAGTATCAGAGGGGTATCCCACCAGGTTCCAACCCGGTTCCAGATGAATGTCGGTGGATGAGGGAAAACCTCCCGTCAAAGTCAGATTTCCGTCGCCTGAGGTCTTGAATTTTACCCATACGCCCATGGTCTCATCTATGGAAAGAAGGCTGTTTAGCCATGTCGGTGAATCTTCATGATACATCTGCCATTTCTTCGTCTGCGAGTCGTAATGCATAATCGACTGGACGTTGTCCCATTCGTCGGCGAAAGCTTCCTCCAGTGAAATTCCTCCTTCTTTCATTAGTGGTATCGACATGAGGTTCCAGCCCTGATGGAAGGAGATGTTCAGCGATGTTTCTTTGGTGACCTGCACGACGCCATATTCGCCCCACAATCCCGATTCGTCCTGAAAGTGGATGTAGTATAGATGGCTCTCTCCTGCATACCACTTGCTGGTGTCGATGAATGCCTTTACGCCTTCGTAAGCCGAATCAAACCGGAAACCCGTGTTGGACATGGGGGTTCCCGTGCCGTTATCACCTGGCGAATCTACGAAGTACTCCGCACCGGTTACGATGTTGTTCCCATTTTCCCGGTCGTCTCCGTAAGCCGTTATTTTTACTTCATCGTCGCTGATGAAATTGCAAGGGTTATCTCCGTCGGCAAGTGGGTCAACGCAATCAGGTCCCTTGCCTTCGATGTGAAGAACGGCATATTCGGATGCCGTTGTGTTTCCATTACCGTATTCATCAGTTCCGTAAACAAGGAATTTGTAGGAACCCACCTGCCAGTCTGAAATGTCCAAGGCCGTGGTCACATTCTCTATGTAATGGTCAAAAGAACCATCGCTGGCAGAAAGAGATGAACCTGACCAGTTCCCCTCCCCCACGGAGTAGTTCGCGGAAGCAATGCGGGAAAAACCGCGTAGGGAATCATCTATGGTCGCATTGAGATGAACGGGGTAAGGATGGCCAAAATCAATGGAGAGGGACGAGAACCCGTTGAGGGTGGCTGACCACCCCGTCGAAGGTGCCTTGTCGTCCAATACATTAACCGTTACATTCTCATTTGACGTGATATTGTGATTGTTCAAGCGGTCGCTGGCGTACATGTATAGGTTATGCTTGCCGGAGGTCCAGGTTGAAAAATCTAGCGTCCTGGTAAATTCTTCCACGGGGCTGTCCAAGGCGGTCACGCTTTCAAATTCATAGGTGTCGTTCCATTCCCGTTCTCCATCCGTGAAGATGCCAAACAAAATGTTGCTTCCGCCGGTTTCCGAATCGTCTGCCGTCCCCGAAAAGGTCGCGTTTTGGCTGAGTTTCACATCGGCGGATTTTCCGCCGTTGACGAGGAAATTGAAAATCTTGGGAGGAAGGGTATCGGTAATGGTCAAAGTAGCATGAGCCGTGGAGGTGACGTTGAATATGCCCGAATCGTCCCAGCCATATACGTAGAGGGTGTAAGTGCCCGGTGCCCAATTTGAGATGTCCACGGTTGCCGTTGCCGTTTCAACGGGCGAGTCAAAGGTCCCATCTGCAGGGGACATGCCTTGGGAAGATGGCCATTGAGCAAATCCCGCGGTAAAATTTGCACCAGCGATGTTGGAAGAACCGTGGTCCACATCATCAAGGGTCGCAGTCAGGACAATCTCCTTGGCATCGGCATTGCCCACGGAAAAAGTAGCGGAACCGTTTATGAGAACGTCCGTTATTTCTGGTGCCTGGTCGTCATGGATGACCACGGTTACGCTGGGAGGGGCATCAGGATTGACGTTGAGTTCCTCATCCCAGCCATGCATATATAATTCATAAATCCCTGAATCCCATGACGAAATGTCAAGGACCCCCGTAAAATTCTCAACGGATGAATCCAACGCATCATTAGGGGTCATTGCCGTGCCAGGCCAGTTTTCTAGTCCTACCGTAAAATTTGCTCCACCGATGACGGTGTCTCCCGAATGGGAATCATTGACGGACCCTGTGAGGGTTATCGTGCTGGCGTTGCTTAGGGTCGTTTCCCATGTCAAATTGCCGTTTACAAGAAAATTTTCCACGGACGGACCTGAGTCATCGAAGATGTTGAGCGTGGCGTATGCCGTGGATGAAGTGTTGCAATCGTTCATGACGTCCCACCCGTACAAGTAGAAATCCCATGAACCCACGGGCCAACTGGCAATGTCCATGGTCGAGGTAAAATTCTCCGTTGCTTCATCAAGAATGTCAAAGGGGTCCATTAAAGTTCCAGGCCAATTTGCCTGGCCAATGGTGTAGTTGGCACCTGCTATTACGTCGTCCCCGTGGCCCGTGTCATCCACGGTGCCTGTGAGAGTAACCGAATTTCTCGCAGAGAAAGGCATGTAAAGGACATCCGTCCCGTCCAGTTTTACATCTCTTATCTCAGGAGAGGCGTCATCCGTGATTATTATCGTGATGAAATCCCCTGTTGAATTGAAGTTGTCAAGACCATCCCAGCCATGTACGTATACCTTGTAAGTTCCCGGGAGCCACCCAGATATGTCCAAAATTTTGAAGAATCCTTCTACGTCCGTATCAAGTGTATCCTCGCTTTCCATGGTCTGAGAAGTGCCCCAGTTTCCGGCACCGATGGTTAGGTTTGCCCCGCCGATTACGGTCCCTCCCGATTGGTCATCGTTAACCAATGCTGAAATTGTAACGTTGTTCGCATCGGAAAGTGGTACGATGAACGTGTCGTTGCCTTCTACCAGCACGTTATTTATCCCGGGAGGAACGTCGTCGATGACCTCAACGGTAGCGTTCTCTTGTGAAATGGTATTCTGTTGCCCCTCTGCATCGGTACCATAAACATACAAGGAGTATGTTCCCGCATCCCAATTACCTATGTCCAACGTGTCAAATACCTCTTCGGAAACGGAGTCGAAGGTTCCATCGGAGGGAGACATCGCATAGCCAGGGAAGTTCGCATGGCCAGAAGTCCAAACCGCTGAGGATATGTTTGAATCTCCCAAACCCGCATCATCGATGGTTGCCACAATTTGGACCGGTACGGCATTCGAAAGGAGGGTTGAATAGGCCGAAGTGCCTTCTACGAGCACGCTTCCGGCAACGGTTGCAGGGGCCATGTCATCTATAATTTCGATGGTGGCGTGTTCCGTTGAGGTTGTATTCTGATTGGCTTTGGAGTCGGTCCCGTAAACGTAAATGTCGTAAATGCCAGCAGGCCATGATGAGATGTCAATGACCGCTTCCACTTCCTCGACCACTTCATCGAAAGAACCATCAGAAGCCGTAGTCGGCGTTCCTGGCAAATTGGAAAATCCCATGGTGTAATTGGCCGAAGCGATGGTGCTGTCGCCCCTACCGGTGTCACTGACCAATGCCGTGAGGGTGACCGCACCTGCCGATGAATAAGGCACCGAACATGTTGCAAGGCCATCGACCAAGACATTGGAGGTAGCTGGGGGTTGGACCTCATCAGACAACGTCTGGGAAACCGGAGGCACGTCGGAGGTTGAAATGGGATTGGAAGCCCTGTTGTTGTAGTTAGCACCCTGGTTGCTGATGCTTGCAGGCAGCAGATACATGTTGTACTCCATGTCCCAAACCGTCGTTTCCGAAGCGATGTCCATGCGATGCATCGCCACGTCCCCGAATTTGCCAGAACTCGCTCCCGACCTGCCGCCGTCAGTATCGCTGGCTCCGCTGTTGTCTATCCAGTGGGAATTTACCGCAGGAGTTCCGCTGCTGAACGTTCGTTCGGCGGTCATGACGTAAGAACCGTGCGGTGAGGAAACCTGATACCAGTCCAAAGGTGCAGTGTTGCCAAAGTTATCTCCGGTGGTGGTGCCGTCAATGGTTGCGCTGTTGCCATTCCCGTCCCAGTAACTCGAAGCAGGACTAGTGAGAACATGGTCAATGGAATATCTGTCATCCCGGTGATCCGTGGACCCCCAGAATCTGCCATGTTCCAATTTTGTTACCATGGAATTGTAATAAAACACCTGGAAAGAGACCTTTTCACCCCATTCGGTGCTCTGGGCTGGAGCGTAGCATATTCTCCAATGCCGAATGATTCTTACCGGACCGACGGTAAGTCCATTTTCAGACGTGTAACCGTCGTCATCCGTTCCAGACCATTGGCTGGTCCAGGTTTGTTCGCAGATGTCATTGGTAATGAAACCCCAGGCCACCCACTTACTGTAGAATTTCTCCCTGTCGATGAACTGGCCATTGTCCCCGCCTCCGTTGGGCGTGACCCTCAGGTCGTGAAAATAGGTGTTGTGTGCGTCGTCATCGGGGTAATCCATTGTGTAATTGTTCGCCGTAAGCGAATTGCCCCCTTGATCCCAGGAAACGTACGATTCAGAGGTCCAGGTGGGTGGAGTGGAATGATAGAATAGATAGACCCAGCCCGTATTGCCCGTATTTGGGTCGCTCACCGTAATCTCATATCTGGGCTTGTCGGTATCGGCCCCAGGTGCCCATTGGCTGGAATCGACCTGGTCTCCCGCGTCCTGGGACATGAAGCATATCTCATCATCAGCGTCCATGAGGCCATCATCGGCTTCGTATTTCTTATGGATGTTTCCATAGGGCCAGAGCCCGTTTACTTCGTCTATCTGGAATACAACCTGCTCCCAGCCGTTTTTGTAGGCCCAGACAAAGATGTTTGCGTTGGAAAAACCGTTAAAATCGGGTATCTGGCTTCCTTCGATTATCACGGGTTCGTTGTACCTGTCGAGGGTATTGGGCGATGAGACCCGTGTTCCGATATGTTGCGAATCGGTCATCAAGGGCATGCCTGAAGAAAGAAATGCAATGGCCAATAGAAGGGATGCAACCGCTTTCAATGACAAGTATGATTTTTCACGATTTTTCATGGCAACCACCTATCATGTACAATCATGTTGAAAAATAAAAAGGTTATGGAACAAAAGGAAAAAGGGTCCCCGGAGGGACCCGAATCCGGTTTTAGTATTCGACAACGGTCGAATAATCGCTCCATACGAAGTATCCCCGTCCCGGAACCAGCACCAGCGCATCACCAGCAAAGATGTACGCGTCGGAGAAATCGTCGGTGGCAGGGTCGTACCAAGCGATGTGGTCGTTACCGTTGGCCGTCACGTCGTCGGCGATGTCCGTTTCAGCGTCTCCGTTGAGTGGGCTGTTCCAAGCAATCAGGTTCCATCCGGGTGATACGGATATGGATTTTCCTCCAGGCAATTCGCCGTAAACGGTCAGCGAATAATCGCCGTCGAACCAGACGAAATAGCCCTCTTCTGTGGTCAGAGCGAAGTTCTCAGCATCGCCCGCATCATGGAATCCAACGATGTAACTGTCGTATTTTTGGGTATTCGTGTTCCATCTCGAAACCATTTTCGCATTGGTCATGCCGTCGAAATCAGCCGCCTGGTCAAGTGCTTCCATCCCGGCGTTGTCCCACTGGGGAGTTGCCACGGGTATCGAAACGAGATTCCATCCTTGGACGAATTCGATGTTTTTGCTTCCCTGCACCATCGTTATCGTAACGTTGTCCAACTGTTCATTGCCGTTCATGGCCAGGTCATATAGGGTTACGTCCACATCCGAAGTGGTGAAATTATCTCCAGACAACGTATAGGTGAAGGTCCACGTGTTTCCTGAATCCGCGGTACCTAGTCCCGTAACTCCATTGTCAAGCGAAGGAAGTCCGTTGACGGTTTCATCAACGTTCACTACCACATGTCCAAGGGTGTCTCCCGGGTTTGCATCGGTGACGTTTATCCAGAAGGCGAGAGTATCTCCGGTGTCAATGATTCCGTCCGAATCGACGTCGTTGGAAATGCCGTATTCGATGGTCCAGGTTGGCACTGTGTTGTCAACGACTGTCCAGCCAGCACCTGCCGTTTCATTGGCCCAAATGTAGTTCATGGCGTCGTCAACGGCGGTGAGTACGAATGTGTAGTTTCCCTCGACAATCGGCGTTTCAAGCAGTGAAATGGTCGTGGTGTCTGCATGCTCTACGGCTGCAACGTATCCCGTTCCACCGGTGAATGAATAAGCCCAGAAAGTGTCAAGTGGGTCTGTTCCAACAGCCACGTCGTCGTTGGCGAAAGGCGTTCCCTGGGTTTCATAGACGTTCTGGATGTTTCCGTTGACGTCGAAGAGTGCGTAATAAGGTGGTACGACATTTCCCATTACCTCACCGTCAAAGTGGGCGGCGTTCAGGTCTCCGAATACAAGAATGTCGGTTCCGTATGCGGGTACGTCCATGGTGGGCGTCACCAGTTCTCCGTCAATGAAGAACCACGTCCCGTCCCACTGGTTCGTGTATCCGCTCTGGGTTGCGTTGAATGACACGAAGTACGTTCCATTGGGACCCGTCAATTCATTGCTCCTGACCCCTACGGTTGCAAAGAAGGGATTTGCGTCGGTCCAGGTGGTCGTGCCGGCGGGCACCAGGGCGACGGGCACGCCG